>JAWWPC010000077.1:0-19255 GCA_033851055.1 Kribbellaceae bacterium
CGGGCGAGCGAGATCGATGAGGGTGCGCTGCCATTCCTCCGCCCGGCCGGGGAGCGACCAGGCCAGCGCCGTGAGCCCGGTCGGCGAGGCAACCCAGGCCTCGACCGGGCGGATGCCGTGCAGCGCGCTCACCAGCCACACCTCCAGGCCGGCGAGCTCAACCGCGGTCCTGGCTCGCTCTGCCACCTCGACGCCTCGCGACGCCGCGATCTGTCGCAGCAACTTGACAGTCACGGACGGCAGGATCGGCCGGTCCCCCGGCGGCACGCAGAGCACGTCGCCTTCCCACCAGAGCACCCCGGAGTACGCCGCCTCCAGCACGACGTCGTCCCGGCTGGTCAGCAACACCTCATCGGCCCCGTACGCCGACGCCGCGCGCGCCTTCAACGCCCCCAGCGCCGCCAGGTCCGGGCCTTTCACCCTCGGGTTGGTGCGCGGGTCCGGACCGTCGTGCACGCCGACGCGGATCCGTCCACCCGTCGGCGGCGCGGGCCGGATCTGCAGGGCCAGCCCATCGATCAGCTCGAAGCGGGGGAACCAGCGGCCGGTCAGCGGCAACCGGCTCAGCGACTCGTCCCAGAACTCCCCAGCCGCGACGCCCAGCGTCGTACAGGAGGTGCTGAACCGGTCCCGGTGCAGGTCGATTCCGCGAACCTTGCCCTCAGCAACGAGAAAGGAATCCGCCACCCGTAAGGCTTTCATCCGGCCCGGCCGCGGATCGTTGCCGTTGCCTTGAGCACCATTTCGTCGTACTCGGCGTCCGGGTCGGAGTCGAGCACGATCGCGCCGCCCGCGCCGACCACCGTGCTGTCCGGGGTCATCACCGCGGTACGGATCACCACGCTGAGGTCGGCCCGGCCGTCGATCGTCAGATAGCCGAGCACGCCCGAATAGACTCCGCGCGCACTCCACTCGAACTCGTCGAGCAGCTCCATGGTGCGGATCTTGGGCGCGCCGGTCATCGAGCCGGGCGGGAAACAAGCACGTACCGCATCGATCGCGTCGATCTCGGGGCGCAACTTGCCGCGCACTGTGGTCACGAGCTGGTGCACGGTCTCGTAGGACTCGACAGCCATCAGCTGCGGCACCTGCACCGTGCCCGGTTTGCTGACCCGGCCCAGGTCGTTGCGGATCAGGTCGACGATCATCAGGTTCTCGGCCCGCGTCTTCTCGTCCTCGGCCAGGGCCTTCGCGGCGAGTTCGTCCTGCCCGGGGTCGGGCTCGCGCGGGGCCGTGCCCTTGATCGGCCGGCACTCGGCCCAACCGTCCGCATCCACCGTCAGGAACCTCTCCGGCGACGAGCTGGCAATGGCGAGGTCGCCGTACCGGAGGAAGGCCGAGTACGGCGCAGGGTTGCGGTCGCGCTGCCAGAAATAGAAGTCGAGCGGCTCGGAGACGGCGGGCAGCCGGACCCTGTTCGTCAGGCAGACCTCGTAGGTCTCACCGGCTTCCAGCGCCAGCCGGCAGGCGTCGATCCCAGCCAGGTAGGTCTCGCGGTCCTGCTCCAGGTGAGCCTCGAGGTCAAGCGCGGCGATCGCCGGCGGATCGGGGCATCCCATCCACCAGCTGGCTGCTGAGCCCTCGGCCCGGTCCAGCCAGGCAGTCGCGTCGGAGTCACCCGGCCGATGGACGGCGACCAGCAGGGTGCGATCGCGGTCGTGGTCGAGCACGATGAAGCGATTCGCCCAGATCCACAAGGCATCCGGGGTCGGCGACTCATGCGCGACCGCACCACCCGTCAGTGCCTTGAACTCGTAGCCGAAGTACCCGACATACCCGCCGCTGAAGACGTCCGCCAGGTTCCCGGGTACGACGTCCAGCCGGGCGCGCTTGGCTGCCAGCAGATCCTGAAGCTCGGCGAACACGTCCCCATCGGACACAGCTCGTACGACGACCTCCGCATCGGCGCCGGCCGTCGTACCGAGGACGGAGACGCGGCGTTCGGCACGGTCAGTCAGGCTGCCGTCGAGCCAGAAGGCGGTCGATTCACCTGCCAGTAGTTCGCGATATGCCGACTCGCCGTCGAGCGCGTGATCCAGCTCGCGGACCGACCAGGACAACCGGTCGGAACCGGCGAAGGGTGGATCGGGGACAGGCGTCGGCACACCAGAACGGTACCTACTCGCGCACCCTGCTGCTCAGGCCAGTGCGACCTTCGTGCGCATTGCCGTGATCCGGCGGACGGGGATCGCCACCTCTAACTCGCCGCGCGCCTCGGCCCGCTCCGCCAGCCAGGTCGCGGCGGCCTCCCGGCGAGCGTCCGAGGTGCCCGGCAGGTATAGCGCGCCGACCAGCCGGCGGCCGTCCTCGACAGATCTCACTGTGTACGCGTATCGCTCCCGCTGACTCTCCATCACGTCGAACCCAGCCGCACGGAGCTGATCCTTCAGGCCGGTGATCTCGCCTCCAGCCGGGAACTGCGGGGTCGATCTCAGCCGCGTCGCCAGGCCGGTGAGGGTGCGGATGTCGCGACGACGCAACGGGCGAACAGCCGGAACGGTCGCAGCCAGCACCCCTCCTCGGCGCAGCACCCGGGCAGCCTCGGCGAGCACCTCGGGCAGCGGTTGCAGGACCATCAGGCCCATCGAACAGGTCACAACGTCGAACACCTCGTTCGCGAACGGCAGGTGCAACGCATCGGCCTGGACCTTGGGCCCGGGAGCGCCTGCCAACTGGACAGAGTTGATGTCCACGCCGACGACGCAGCGGCCGTACAGCTCCCGCGCAACCGGACCGTTGCCACAGGCCAGGTCCAGGATCCGGCGAGCCTCCCCGGACACGGCTCGCACGAGCCAGCGGTAGGGCGTGTGGTCGCCTGCTACCGCTCGCGACAGCAGGGCTTCGGTAGTGCCTGGCACCGCGGTGTGGAAGTCGCGCAGGTAGCCGGGCCAGTCGATCTCGTTCTCAGGCATCGCGGATAGACGTTACTGCTTGACCACGTTGCGTACCGCATCGGCAGCGAACAGTGGTCGTTCCTGTTGTGGCTTTGAACTTCTCGGCCGGACTCAAACCAGGGCCTGACTCAGGCGAGGCTGACGAAGATATGACCGGCGGTCTCGTCACTGATCACGCCGCCGGCCTCCCGGCTGCCGACCAGCACACCGTCGGTTTCCAGCATCGAGTCGACCTCGCGGCCCGGCAGCGCACCCGCTCGGCGCAGCACGGCCATCGCGCCGTCATCGGTCTGTACCGGCTCGGCGATCCGCCGGACCAGCACCCGCACGGCCCCGGTCGCCGCATCCAGCACCCGGTCGAGCGGCTCGACACCGATCCGGAAGTCAGCTGTCGCGGTCACCTGGGTGTCCTTCTGCAACTCCTCCAGGCCAGGGATCGGGTTGCCGTACGGCGACTCGGTCGGGTTGTCGAGGATTTTCAGCAGCCGGACCTCGACCGCGTCGCTCATCACGTGCTCCCAGCGGCAGGCCTCGGTGTGTACGTCCTCCCACTCCAGTCCGATCACGTCCACCAGCAGGCGCTCCGCGAGCCGGTGCTTGCGCATCACCCGGACGGCCTGCATCCGGCCGACCTCGGTGAGCTCGAGGTGCCGGTCGCCCTCCACCGTGACGAGCCCGTCACGCTCCATTCGTGCCACCGTCTGGCTCACCGTCGGGCCGGACTGGTGCAGCCGTTCCGCGATTCGCGCGCGCAGCGGCAGGATGCCTTCCTCTTCCAGCTCGTAGACGGTCCGCAAGTACATCTCGGTGGTATCGATCAGCTCGCTCACGACACCCATTCTCGCTCACGTGGCAAGCCTTACCGAACTGACGCGAACCCATCCGCCGAGCGGCGCCGGACTTGCCCGAAATCGCATACCTGAATGGGACTTCTATACCCATTCAGGCATACGGCTTCGGGGCAGAACGTCGCTGGGGCCGGCCGCGAGCTCAGGACAGGTCGCGGCGGATCCGCCAGAAGCAGAAGCCCGTCAGCAGCAGAGCGACGGCGAGGAGGATCCCCGTCTCGCGCCATTGCAGCGCCCAGAAGTGGCTCGCCGGCTGGGAGGTCACCCGCTGCCGGTAGCCCTCGTCAGCCAGCCGGGTGAAGCACGCGTTGACCGACTGCGGCATCGACTGCGGGCTCCCCTTCCCCGCCCCGGGCCCAGGCAGGCATTCGATGACCCAGCTCGGCAGGACTCCCGCCAACTGGCCTGCGGCGTTGATGGTGTGGTTCGAGAGCATCCAGTCGCCGGGCGCCCCTGCCGTCACGTCGATGCGATCTATTCGCCCGGTCGCCGGGTCGCCCCCTATTCCTCGGATATTCGTCGCCGTGATCGTGATGTCGGTCTGGACGGGTGCGACCAGGTGGGAGCGGAGGGTGAGAGGCATGACGATCTGGACGACGACGACGGCGGCGAGCGTGACAGCGATCGCAACCACACTGCGCCGTACGACGAGGCCGACGGCGACACCGAGAGCGAAAGCGAAGGCGGCATAACCGATCGGCACAACGCCACGCGCGCCAAAGACCGCCGGGACGATCCGCGGGAGATTGAAGATCCCGGCGCCGGCGCCGTCGGCAACTGCCCGGTCAATCGGACTCGACCACCAGGAGACCGCCAAGCTGAGCAGCCCGGTGACGGCCATCGCGGCCAGACCGGTGAGACCCAGCTTCGTAGCCAGCCAGCGATGACGGGTGATGCTTTGGTTCCACACCAACCGGTGGGTGCCGGCCTCCAGTTCGCGAGCAATCAGCGGCGCGCCCCAAAATGCACCGATGATCGGCGGGGCGGCGTAGACGAGCGCCTGCCCGGCGAGGTACAGGAACCCGTTGATGGCGTCGACCCCGATCAGGTCGAGAAAATGGACCTTGTCGGCGTTGTAGAGGTCCAGCAAGTGTGGGCCAGTGACCGCCATCAGGATGGCGAGTGCGGCGACTGCAGCGAAGATCACCAGGGCCTGCGTGCGGAACTGCCGCCAGGTCAGCCAGATCATCGGTGTACCTCCAGGACAGGACGGTGGTTGTGGTCGGGGCGGCTGGGCTGGGTCCTGGGTGGCGCCGGGAGCTCAGGACAGGTCACAGCGGATCCGCCAGAAGCAGAAGCCCGTCAGCAGCAGGGCGACGGCGAGGAGGATCCCCGTCTCGCGCCATTGCAGCGCCCAGAAGTGGCTCGCCGGCTGGATGCTCACCTGCTGCCGGTAGCCCTCGTCAGCCAGCCGGGTGAAGCACGCCTGGCTCGACTGCGGGGTACCTTTCGCCCCGGGAAGCGGCGGCCCGCAATCGATGACCCAGTGCGGCAGGAGTCCCGCCACCTGGCCTGCGGCGTTGATGGTGCGGTTCGAGAGCATCCAGTCGCCAGGCCCCCCCGCCTTCACACCGATGCGACCTACTTGCGCGGTCGTCGGGTCGGGCCGGCCGACCTCACCCGGAGGACCCTGGATCATAAACTCCCGGATATTGGTCGCCGTGATCGTGATGTCGGTCTGGACGGGTGCGACCAGATGGGAGCGCAGGGTGAGAGGCATGAGGATCTGGACGGCGGCGACGGCGGCGAGCGTTACAGCGATCGCGACCACGCTGCGACGCACGACGAGTCCGACGGCGACGCCGAGAGCGAAAGCGAAGGCGGCGTAACCGATCGGTACGACGCCGCGCGCGCCGAAGATTGCAGGGACGATCCGCGGGAGATTGAAGATCCCGGTCCCGGTGCCGTTGGCAACTGCTCGATCCATCGGACCCGACCACCAGGAGACCGCCAGACTGAGCAGCCCGGTGACCGCCATCGCGGCCAAGCCGGTCAGACCCAGCTTGGTAGCCAACCAGCGATGACGGGTGATGCTCTGGTTCCACACCAACCGGTGGGTGCCGGTCTCCAATTCGCGAGCTATCAATGGCGCGCCCCAGAAGGCGCCAATGATCGGCGGAGCCGCGTAGAGGAGCACCTGTCCGGCCAGATACAGGAACTTGTTGATCCCGTCGAGCCCGATCCGGCCGAGGAAATTGACCTTGTCCGCGTTGTAGAGGTCCAACAAGTGTGGGCCGGTCACCGCCAACACGATGCCGAGCGCGCCGACGGTCGCGAAGATCACCAGGGCCTGTATGCGGAACTGCCGCCAGGTCAGCCAGATCATCGATGTACCTCCAGGACAGGACGGTGATTGTGGTCGGCGGCGGTGGGCTGGCTCATGTAGGCCAGAACAACGTCTTCCAGGGTGAGCTGGCTGACGGTCCAGGCGGGGTCGAGGATCGGGGCCTCGGTACGGATCAGCAGCGTGGACTGCCGGTCCGTGTGGCTGGCGGAGATGACGTGCTGGTTCGCCGGAAGATTCGCCTGGTCGCGGCGGGGCCCGGTGAGCCGGTAATGGGTGGCCAGGAGCGTCTCGATGTCGTCGGCGACCTGGACACGAGAGTCGACTAGCACGATCAGGTAGTCGCAGGACCGTTCCACGTCGGAGACCAGGTGGGAGGACAGCACGACGCTGAGCTCTTGCTCGGCGACGGCCTCCATCAGGTCCTGGAGGAATTCTCGGCGGGCCAACGGATCGAGGCTGGCGACCGGTTCGTCAAGGATCAGCAGCTCGGGCCGTTTGGCGATCCCCAGGGTGAGAGCGAGCTGGGCGCGCTGCCCACCCGACAGTTTCCCGGCGCGCTGTTTGGGATCCAGGCCGAGGCGCTGGATCCGGGTCTGGGCCACCTTGTCGTCCCAGCCCGGGTTGAGCCGAGCCCCCAGACGCAGGTGGTCGGCGATGCTCAACCTGGCATACGTCGGTGTGTCCTGGGCGACGAAGCCGACCTTGGCCAGCTGCGCCGTGCTTGCTGCGGGCGGGCCACCGAGCACCTCGATCGTGCCCGTGGTCTGCGCCAGCAGGCCAACGGCCAGGTTCAGTAGCGTGCTTTTGCCGGCCCCGTTAGGTCCGACCAGCCCCACGACGCGCCCCGCGGGGACGTCCAAGGTGCACTCCGACAGCGCCCATCGGCGCCCGTATTTCTTGCCCAGTCCCTGGGCCTGCAAGACGGCGGTCACGCTATGTCCTCCTGAGCGGCGGTCCGAAAGGTGGTCTGGAAGAGTGCCTCGATGCTCTCGTCATCGAGCCCGGCCTGGCGGGCCTTGGCCAACCAGCGACGCAGGTCCTGACGCAGTGGTCCATGAGCGGCGAGCGTGTTGTCGGTCAGGGTCTTCGTCACGAACGTCCCGACCCCCGGGCGAGCAGCCACCAACCCGTCATGCTCCAGCTCCCGGTAGGCCTTGAGCACGGTGTTGGGATTGATCGCCAACTGCGCCACCACGTCCTTGACCGTCGGGAGCTGATCCCCCTGCCGCAGCAGGCCGAGCCGCAGCGCGTTCCGCACCTGTTGAACGATCTGCAGGTACGGCGAGACACCGGAACGGCCGTCCAGATGGAACTCAATCACCCTAATCTCCATTCATCTAGCTAACTAGTACAATACACTGATAGCTAGCCGAGTGGTCAAGGAGCCGAGTTCGAGGACCCGCCAAGTGGTACTTCCGCCACGGTGGGGACGGTGATCACGTCAGCCCACACCTCGAGCCGGCCGGGGCGAGCTGTGCCGATCTACTCGGGCGAGGTCTCCCTCCTCCACTCGAATCGACAGCGCCGCAAGGTGAAGTCCGCCAGCCGGTACGTCGCCCGGCCCTGGACCCGCCGGACCGCCACGCCTAAAGAAGTCCCACAGCAAGCGGTTGCCGACGGTTCCAAGCGGGGTTGTGTATGCGTGGCGGTCCGCCGGATCCAACGACGGACGACGTACCGGCAGGCGGACTTCACCTCGAAACCCCAGCTAGCGCGCGACAACTGCGCCCAGTAGCGCGGCGAACTCAGTCGGGGTGCTGCCGCCGGTGGAGGGCGAAGCGGGCCAGGAGAGCCAAGGCCAGGATGATGGCGGCACTGAGGGCCGAGGCGAGCGGGAGGGTGACTGCCAGCGTGAGACACCCGATCAGGCCGAGCACATTGAGGGCACGGGGCCAGCGGCGTTGCTCCGCGGGCTGGGTGAAGGCCGACGCGTTCGCGATGGCGTAGTACAGCAGGACACCGAACGACGAGAAGCCGATCGCTCCGCGCAGATCTGTCGTCAGGACCAGTACCCCCACCACGATCACCTGCGCGATCTCGGCGTGATGCGGCACCTGGAAGCGCGGATGTACGGCGGCCAGCCAGCGCGGCAGGTCGCCGTTGCGCGCCATTGCGAGCGAGGTACGGCCGATCCCGGCGATCAAGGCCAGGAGCGCACCTAGGCTGGCCAGTGCGGCACCGATCCGGACGACCGGGACCGCCCAGCCGGCTCCGGCCACGTTAACCGCCGTGGCCAGTGGAGCCGTGGCGCCGGCGATCCTGGCCGGGCCGAGGGTGAGCAGCAGTGCGATGCCGATGATCAGATAGAGGCATACGGTGATGACCAGCGCGATCGAGATGGCTCGCGGGATCGTCCTTGCAGGATCGCGGACCTCCTCCCCCATGGTGGCTATCCGGGCGTACCCGGCGAACGCGAAGAACAGCAGCCCGGCTGCCTGCAAGACGCCGTACGGGCTGGTGCCGGACGGCCAGACCGCCGGGAGCGAGTCGTTGGCGGGCGCGGTCAGCAGGATCGCCAGAACGGCGACCAGCACGGCCAAGGTGCAACCGACCAGGATCCTGGTCAGCCGGGCGGTGCGGGTAACGCCTCGGTAGTTCACCGCCGCGAGCGCGACCACCACGGCCAACGCGACGACTCGCCGCGGCCATCCCGGTTCTGGTACGGCGTACGTCGCGAAGGTGAGCGCCATCGCCGCGCACGACGCGGTCTTGCCGACGACGAAAGACCAGCCGGCAGCGAAGCCCCAGCCAGGTCCGAGCCGTTCGCGTCCATAGACGTAGGTGCCTCCGGAGACCGGGTAGACCGCGGCCAACTGCGCGGAAGACACTGCGTTGCAGTAGGCAACAACCGCCGCGACGACCAAGCCGACGAGCAGCGCCGAACCGGCGGCACGCGCAGCCGGTGCCCAGACCGCGAAGACGCCGGCTCCGACCATGGAGCCGAGGCCGATCACGACCGCATCGACCACGCCCAGCCTGCGCGCCAACGCCGGCTGTGGGTCCACATCACCGCCCTCAGCCACGGGCCTAGACCGCCTTCAGGACCAACAGCAGGCGGGCGACTTCATCGGCGATGGCGTCACGGGCGGGGCCGAGGTACTTGCGGGTGTCGACCAGGGCGGGCTGGTCGGCGAGGACCTGGCGAACCACGTCAGTGAAGACGTTGTTCAGGTGGGTGGCGATGTTCACCTTGGTCATGCCGGACTCGACCGCCCGGGTCAGGTCCGCGTCGGCTACCCCTGACGAGCCGTGCAGCACCAGCGGCACCGGCACGGCGGCACGCAGCGAGGCGATCAGTTCGAAGTCCAGTTCGGCGGTCCGCTCGGTCATCGCGTGGGACGACCCGACCGCGACCGCGAGGGCATCCACGCCGGTCGCCTCGGCGAAGGCCGCCGCCTCGTCGGGAAGGGTCCGGGCGCCGGGCGCGTGGACGCCGTCCTTGCCGCCGACCTCGCCGATCTCGGCCTCGACGAAGACGCCGTGATCGTGGCAGAAGCCCGTCACCTCGGCGGTCGCGGCGACGTTGTCGTCGTAGGACAACTTGGAGGCGTCGTACATCACCGAGGTGAAGCCGAGCGACACCGCCTCGGCGACCAGTTCGCGATCCATCGCGTGGTCGAGGTGGACGACGACCGGGACCGATGAGGCCGAGGCTGCGGCGAGCGTGGCAACACCGATCGGCTTGAGGGCACCGTGGTACTTCACCGCGTTCTCGCTGATCTGCAGGATGACCGGGGCGCCCACCTGTTCGGCGCCTGCGAGCAGGGCGATCGCGTGCTCCAGCTGGATCACGTTGAACGCGCCCACACCTCGGCCGGACTTGGCTGCGCCCAGCACGACCTCGGCACCAGAGACCACCGGCATGACGAACTCCCTTCGATTACAGGACCTGCACGGCGACCTGTGGCAGCCACCGCCGGTACGCCGCCAGATCGATGTCCCCGGCAACAGGCGTCAGGACAGCCGCGGCAGAAGCAGCCACAGCTGCCTTCAGCACCTCAGCCCAGTCAGGCGCGGGCGATGCCGCGACAGCCGCCGCGACCACCGCCGTACAGGCGTCGCCGGCACCAGTCGGGTTGCCCGCGACCTGCTCGACGGGAAGCGCGCGCCACACACCGGCAGGGCTTGCGGCCACCATGCCGCGCGGGCCATCGGTGATCACGGCAGCTGTCGCACCAAGGGCCACTAGTTGCCGCGCGCCCCTTTCCACTGAGACATCGTTGCCTAGGGCATCACGCAGCTCGACAGCATTGGAACGCACGATTGCCCCGGCCTTCGCAGCGGTGGCCAGAGTCTCACCGCCGGCGTCGATCACCGACAGGACCTGATGGTGCCGGGCCCGAACAGCAAGCTCGGCGTAAGCATCCACAGGGAGGCCAGGCGGCAGGCTGCCGGAACAGACCAGTACCCCTAACCTTGCCCAAGGCATCCGGTCGTGGAAGGCGCGCCACTCGTCAGCCGATACCGTCGGGCCGGTCTCGTTGAAGATGGTCGCGTCGCCGTCCATACCGTTGACGATGGCAACGGTACGGCGGGTCTCGCCCGCGATCGGGGTCAGCAGCGCGGTCAAGCCGGCATCGAAGAGTTCGGCCGCGACCGTCTCCCCGGTCAGCCCGCCGACGAATCCGAGTGCGAGTACCTGATGGCCGAGCGTCGCCGCCACCCGGGCGACGTTCACCCCTTTGCCGCCGGCTCGTTGCCGGACCTCGGTCACACGGTGACTGCTACCCGGCACCAACACATCGACGGCGTACGTGACGTCGAGCGCCAGGTTGAGGGTGACGGTAGCGATCAGTCCAGCCATTCGCCGGCTCGCATCACCTTGCGGACGGCGTACTCGTCGTCGAGCAGGACCAGGTCGGCCCGCTTGCCGGTCTCCAGAGCGCCGACGGTGTACCAGCTGAACGCCTCAGCCGGCGTGGTCGAGGCCATCCGGGAGGCGTCCACCAGCGATACACCGGCCTTCACGGCGTTGGCGTACGCGACGTCCATCGTGAGTGTGCTGCCGGCGATCGAATGGGTGCCGGTGGCCAGGGTGGCGAGGCCGTCCTTGACGTCGACCTCCAGGCTGCCGAGCAGGTACCGGCCGTTCGGCATTCCGGTGGCGACCATCGCGTCGGTGATCAGCGCGATCCGCGAGACGCCTGCGGCGGCCAGGGCTACGCGGACCACCTGCGGGTCCAGATGCATGCCGTCGTTGATCACCTCGAGCATCAGCCGCGGATCGTTCAGCGCGGCACCGACCGGCCCCGGGTCGCGATGGTGGAACGGCCGCATCCCGTTGAACAGGTGCGTCGCGACCGTCGCTCCGGCATCGGCGCCCGCGATCATCTGCTCGTACGTCGCGTCGGTGTGCCCGAGTGCGGCAACCACGCCCGCATCGACGACCTGCCGGATCGCTTGCAGGCCGCTCGGCAGTTCGGGCGCGATCGTCACCATCTTCACCGCGCCGCTGAGCACCTTCTTCACGTCGGCCTCGACCGGGTCGCGCAGCAGCTTGGGCTCATGCGCACCGCAGCGCGCCTCGGACAGGAACGGGCCTTCCAGATGCACCCCGGCGATCACACCGTCGGTGACCAGGTCGGCCAGGCAGGCGGTCTGCGAGACCAGATCGTCGAGTGGCGCCGTGACGAGGCTCGCCATCGTCGTGGTGGTCCCGTGCTTGGCATGGAAGGCCGCGACCTTGCGGGCCTCGTCCGGATCCGTGGTCGAGTACGTCGCGCCGCCACCGCCGTGGGTGTGGGTGTCGACGAATCCTGGCACCACCGTCACGTCGCCGAGGTCTTCCGGCCGCTGACCGTCCGCCGGCATCCCCTGGGAGCGCAGTCCGAGCGCCAGGATGTTCCCGTCGACCACCTGGAGCCAGGCATTCTCGAGCACGTCGTCGGGGGTGACGAGCCGTGCCATCCGATAAGTCGTCATTCCGTCTGCTCACCTCCCGGGTCGGCCTGGACCCGGTCCCAGGCCATCAGCGCGGCGCCCAGGCAGCCCGCTTCCTCGCCCAGTACGGCGGCGACGATCTCGGGCCCGCGCTGGAACGTCAACCGTCCCGCAACACCTTCACGCAGTGGCTCCAGCAGCGTCTCACCGGCGCCGACCAGGCCGCCACCGATCGCGATCCGGGTCGGTGCGACCAGCGTGGTGTAGAGCACCAGCGCGTTCACCAGGGCTTCAATCGCATCGTTCCAGACCGCTTCAGCATCGGGATCACCGGCCGCGAGTAGTTCGAGCACCTCGCGGGCTCCGTCGTCGACAGCCCGGCCGGTGCGGGCGGCGTACCGGCGGGCCAGCGCTGCGGCGGACGCGACCGTCTCCAGGCAACCCCACTGACCGCAGGCACATTGCTCGGCGGTGTCGCCGTGCACGAACCGGGTGTGGCCGAGCTCGCCAGCATAGCCATCGCCGTATACGAGTGAACCGTCCACCACCATCGCCGCCGCAATGCCGGTGCCGAGAGGTAGGAAGAGCGAGTTCGTTGTGCCTGTCAGCGCCCCCCGGCGCAACTCGGCGTAGCCGCCGGCGCGGACGTCGTGCGCAAGCACCACCGGCTTGTCCGGGCCGACCGCCGCGGTCAGCTCCGCGAGTACCGGCATCTCGACCCAGGCCAGGTTCTCGGCCCGGACCATGCCGCGCTCGGCGTCGATGATGCCCGGCACCACCACGCCGACCCCACGCACCCGGTGCCCCTCCGCGGACGCCTTCTGCCCGAGTTCGACCACTGTGCCCACGAAGGCGTCGAGTACGGCACGCCCCCCGGCCTCCCGGGGTGTCGGCCTGGTCTCCCGGTGCAGCACGGCACCGTCGACGGCGACCAGGCCGCACTTCATCCGGGTTCCACCGAGATCGACGGCGACCACGACTTCACAGGGCTCCACGGAGCGCCATTATGCAGCGTTACCTGATAGCTCGAACATCCGTGAGCAATTTCGGGACGTACTCGATGAGACCACTTCGTCGGTGGTCAAGCCGGTCCCGCCTGCCTCAGCTACCCCTCAGCTACGCAGCCCGTGGTCGAAAGCGGCCACCAGGAAGGCGATCAGATTCTCCGCCAGCCTGCCCGGGTCCTCCACCTCCTCCGTCCCCGGAGCCCGGGACAGTGCTTGTGACTGATGCATGGCCAGCAGGCCGAGCATGTTCAGATAGCCGAACGCGACCGAGTCCGGCGCGGCCTGTGACAGCGCCGCCTGCAGCGCGGCCAGGTACCGCGCCTCGACCGGATCCGCCTCGGCCGAGTACAACTCACGGATCCGTCGGCTCGGGTCGAACGCGACCCGGCCGATGAACCGGGCGACGACCCGACCGCGCTCGCCGCGGCGCAGGATGACGTCCAGCCCGGGCTCGATAAAGGCTCGGATCAGCTGCTCGACCGTCGGCTGCCCCTTGGCCTCCAACTGGTCCAGCCGGCGACGCCGTTCGATATTCACAGGCGCCATCGCGCGGGTAACCGCCGCCCGCAGCAGCGCCTCCTTCGAGCCGAAGTGGTAGTTCACTGCCGCGATGTTCGCGGCCGCCGCCACCGTGATGGCCCGCAGCGACGTTCCTTCATAACCCCCCTCGCCGAACCTTTGCTCGGCGATGTTGAGCAGTCGTTCCCGGGTTGATTCCGCCGGTGCTTCCACAGAGTTCCCCTTCCCCCGACCATCGCGCGCTCAGGCACCCCACCTGTTAACGCACCGTTAGCCTGAAGTCACTATAGTTCAAACGGTGGTTTGAATGAGAGTATTCGGAGCAAGTTAATTTGAACGGATCTGCCGGCTACCCGTCTTCGGAAGGCCGAACGCCTTGCGGACCGGGCAGTAGGGTCACTCCCCATGACTGCGTACGACAGCCTGCGGATCGAACCGCGCTTCCGCGGACCGGCACGATCGGGCAACGGCGGCTACGTCACCGGCCTCGTCGGTACGGCACTCGCCGCGGTGTCCGCGGACGGCACGGTCCCGCAGGTGCGGCTCCGGATACCCCCGCCGCTGGAACTGGACCTCAACCTCGAGGTGACGACCGAAGGCGCCCAGCTGACCGGTCCGGCCGGCCCGATCGCGGCAGCAATGCCGGTCGATTCCTCGACGCTCGACGCCGCCATCGTGGATCCGGTCAGCCACGACGAGGCGCGCGCGGCGGAGGCGTCGTACCGGGGGCTGGCCGGGCATCCGTTCCCGACGTGTTTCGTCTGTGGGCCCGAGAACGCCGAGGGCCTGCAGCTACGGCCCGGCCAGATCGGTGACGGCCGGACCGCCTGTACCTGGACTCCCGGCAGCGATCTGCTGGCTGCGGATGAACTGGTCGACGCGACCTACCTCTGGGCGGCGCTGGACTGCCCCGGCGGCTGGGCGATCGACCTCGAGAACCGCCCCTCCGTGCTGGGGCAGCTCACAGCGTGTATCGACGCCCGCCCGCCGGCAGGTGAGGCCTGCGTGGTGATGGGCCGCGTCCTGGCCGAGGACGGCCGCAAGACAACCACCGCCACGACCCTGTACGACGCCGACGGCCGCGTCCTCGCCCGGGCCCAGCAGGTCTGGATCATGGTCGACCCGGCAAGGTTCATCTGACGAGAGCGGGTGGCACCGTTCGCGACCGCCGTCGCGTTGGCCAACTTTGCCTTCAGTGGTCGAGCCGGTTCATTTGGTGGCGAAAACCAGTTGAAGGTCGTGGTGTCCCGACGTAGGTTCTCAGTACACGCGAAGGGAGGTGGTCCAACGCATGAATTGCAATCGGACTCGTGAGGTGGCGGCGGGCTAGTCGCCCTCCACTGTTAGTGGACATGTGACTAGCCAGTTTCACGCCAGTCACCGGATCCGCGGGTAGTCAGGTCAGTCCGCCTGACCCACACTGTTCGGCCACCCGGTCGTGCCGCGTGGAAGTGCCCGCGGGTCTCTTTTTTGTCTTCAGGCCGGCGGACAGTCGAGGTAGGCGACGACGGCCTTCTGTGCCTCGGTCCGGCGTACGACGTGAAGCTGGGTATCGTCGCGCAACTGGCGGTACAGGTCCCCCGCTGCGTGCAACGCCCGCAGGCACTCGGCGCGGTCGGGAGCGGCCACCGTCATGCGCAGGGCCGGGATCAACTCCGGGGCGAGCGTAACCCTGATCGGAGTACTCGTCGGGCGTGCCGCCGGCGATCGAGCCACCGACGATGACCGCGACGAAGCGCGGATCGCCTGGATTCCGTGGGAGGTCGGATCGGTCGAATGTGTTTCTGCTTAGGGCTGCAGGCGCTGCAACTGCCACGAGTCGCCGGTACGGCGGTACGCGAGCCGGTCGTGCAACCGGCCGGTCCGGCCCTGCCAGAACTCGAACGCGTCGGGCCGGATCCGGTAACCGCCCCAGAAGTACGGCGTCGCGATCTCGGTGCCTTCCGGCCACTGCCGCTCGTACGACGCGTACTGCAGGTCGAGCTCCTCGCGGGACTCCACCGGCTGGGACTGCTGCGAGGCCCAGGCGCCTAGCTGAGAACCACGCGGACGGCTGGCGAAATACGCATCCACCTCATCGGCCGGCAGCTTCGACGCGGTGCCCTCGATCCGGACCTGCCGCTCCATCGCGTGCCACGGGAACACCAGTGCACAATCCGGATTCGCGGCCAGTTCGTCGGCCTTACGGGACTGCTGGTTGGTGTAGAAGACGAAGCCACGCTCGTCCAAGCCCTTCAGCAGCACGGTCCGGGCCGACGGCCGACCGTCGCGACTCACCGTGGCCACCACCATCGCATTGGGCTCGGCGATGCCAGCGGCAACGGCGTTGTCCAGCCAGCGGGTGAACTGCACGACCGGGTCGGCGTCGACCTGCTCCTCCAGCAACTCGCCCAGTCCATACGCTCGCCGCATCTCTTCCAAGTCCACCCAGCCACCCTAATGGCCACTGATGGGGCTGAGTCGTGAGGTGTCTGGACGATGGCGCCAGGCAGGGCGCACGCTGGGAGGAGCATCGATCAGCGCTTGGGAGGTGCGCCCATGGACGCACGGGAACATGTCATCGTGTGCGGGGTCGACGGTTCTCCCGCCGGACGAAGGGCGCTCGATTGGGCACTCGACGAGGCGGGGCGACGGAACTGCCGGCTGCGCGCGGTCGCGGTGTGGTCGTGGGACGGCCTGGAGTCGGGCAGCGCCATCAGCAGCCCGGCCGAGGCCCGGCGACGGGCAGAAGAGGTGCTGAACCGGGTTCTGGACGAGGCCCTCGCCATGCTCAAGGATCCGCCCGAGACGGAGCGTCTGGCCTTGGAGGGGCGGCCCAGTGAGCGGCTCTGCTTCGCTGCGCTGGACGCGGAGTTGCTGGTCCTCGGCAGCCACGGCCATGGCGCCATCCACGACACAATGGTGGGCTCGACCAGCCAGCATGTGATCCGACACGCGACGTGTCCGGTCGTGATCCTGCCTGATCCGCGGCACGTCAAGCGCGAGCTAAAGCGGGTGCGCACCGGCCGGGGCGGCGTGACCTCGCCGGGCCGCGGACCGATTTTCTGACCGGCGACGATGTCGATCGCGTAGCTAGTGGTGTGTCTGGCGTCGACCCCGTCACAATTCTGTTCGCGTGGTGAGGTGGGGGCCTATGCTGCCTGGGCGCCGAGAACAGACAAGGGAGTAGCGGGCAGATGTCAGATCCGAAGGTCCAAGTCCAGCACGGTCTCGAAGGTGTCGTGGCTTTCGACACCCAGATCGCCGAACCGGACAAGGAGGGCTCGGCACTGCGCTACCGCGGCGTCGACATCGAGGATCTGGTCGGCCGGGTGCCGTTCGAGAACGTCTGGGGTCTGCTGGTCGACGGTGCCTTCACCCCGGGCCTGCCGCCGGCCGAGCCGTTCCCGCTACCTGTGCACACCGGCGACGTCCGGGTCGACGTCCAGTCCGCGCTGGCGATGCTCGCCCCGGCCTGGGGCCTGCGCCCGCTGTACGACATCGACGACGTGCAGGCCCGCGACGATCTGTCCCGCGCCGCCGTCATGGCACTCTCGTACGTCGCTCAGGCGGCCCGCGGGATCGGGCTGCCGATGGTCCCGCAGCGTGAGGTGGACAAGGCGACCACGATCACCGAGCGGTTCATGATCCGGTGGCGCGGCGAGCCCGACCCGAAGCACGTGCGAGCGGTCGACGCGTACTGGACCTCCGCCGCCGAGCACGGCATGAACGCTTCCACCTTCACCGCCAGGGTGATCGCGTCCACCGGCGCCGATGTCGCAGCCGCGCTGTCGGGTGCGGTCGGCGCGATGTCGGGCCCGCTGCACGGTGGCGCCCCGGCCCGGGTGCTGACGATGATCGAAGGTGTCGAGCGCAGTGGTGATGCTCGGACCTACGTGAAGAAACTGCTCGACGAGGGCGAGCGCCTGATGGGATTCGGCCACCGGGTCTATCGGGCCGAGGACCCGCGCGCCCGGGTGCTCCGGCGTACGGCGCGGGAGCTGGACGCTCCGCGCTACCAGGTTGCGGAAGCGCTCGAACAGGCCGCGCTGGCCGAGCTGCGAGAGCGCCGGCCGGATCGGGTACTGGAGACCAACGTCGAGTTCTGGGCCGCGATCGTGCTGGACTTTGCTGAGGTCCCGCCGCCGATGTTCACCTCGATGTTCACCTGTGCGCGGACCGCGGGCTGGAGTGCTCACGTGCTGGAGCAGACGCGCACCGGTCGGCTGATCCGCCCGTCCGCCATCTACTCCGGCCCGGAACCCCGCCCGGCCACCGCGGTGGAGGGCTGGAACCCTTCCTGGGCTTGAGCTGACACCGCCGTACGGCCGAAGACGCGGGTTTCTTCGGCCGTAAAGTCGGAGCCATGAGCCCTGAGGTCAAGTCCAAACCGGACGATCTGCTGGTCATTGCGCCGGTGAAGGCGTTCACCTGTGCGGACTGCGGCACGACCGAGGCCGACCTGATGCGGCTGGAGGACGACGCCCCGCATTGCCTGGCCTGTATGGATCTCGACCACCTTGTCTTCCTGCCTTCGGGTAACACCGCGCTGACCCGCCGGGCCCGGAAGGCGAGCACGCTGTCCGCGGTCGTGATCCGCTGGAGCCGCGCCCGGAAGCGGTACGAACGGCAAGGGGTGCTCGTCGAGCAGCCGGCACTGGAGCTCGCCGAGGAACAATGCCTGGCCGACGCGGACGTCCGAGCACGCCAACGAGAGCGTGCCCGCGAGCGGCGAGCCGACGAGGACGTCGATTTCCAGCAGCGGATGGCGAAGGAAATCACCCGCCTCTTCCCGAACTGCCCACCGGCTCGCGCCAAGGCGATCGCCCAGCACGCCGGCACCCGCGGCAGCGGTCGAGTCGGTCGGTCGGCTGCCGGCCGGGCCCTCGATGAGAATGCGGTCACCCTCGCGGTGGTCGCCTCCATCCGCCATGACGACACCCCGTACGACGAACTCCTGATGGCCGGCGTGCCTCGCCAAGACGCCCGGGACCAGATCCGCGAAACCCTTGACGAGGTCCTCGACCGCTGGCGTGGTTAGTCGCTCAAATGGTCGCCTTGTCTTTCCCGGTGAACCCGGTCGCCTCGTTGTTCCCGTACCCGGTGGGTCTGCGAGATTCGCTCACCACTCGGTCCGTAGGTGTAGGAGGCGACCGACTTCACGGCGCCACCGGCGTCAGGCTGTTCCTCGCACAGCGCCTTGGTCCGACAGACCCAGATACGAGAATGTCGTGGTCTTCGCGGCGCCGGTGCCGACCGCGGTCGACTCCGACACGGTCCGGTCCAGCGGATCGACCATACTCGTCTGGCTCGATTTCGCAGCGTCCGTGGCCGGGTCGTACTTGCGGTGCGACACGGTCCGGTCGAACTAGCCCTCATAGCTACCCGGGTTGGGGTCCCTCTCGTCGTCGCCGATGCGTTCGCCGCGCGAGGGTAGTGACCCGCGGCTGGGTCTGTCTGCTGCCAACGAGCCCGGCAGCTGACGTACGCCGGCATGGGGCGTCACAGGCAGTACCGTCGATGGGCCGCTCGGGGTCCATACTCATGGCGATGATCCTTCTGGTAGGTGTTCCGGGATTTCGGACCCCTCGACGCCGAGTGCGCCGAGTGGAATTGCGGGGGCCACACCACTGCACGGCGGCCCTGATCGGTGGACAGACCGGTCTGGTCGCGGATGCTGATCCACGTACGTGATGTGCACCGATGCGCGACTACCGCGGCGACCTGTTCGACGTCGTCGGCGGGAAGATCCGCGGTCAATGGCCTGACCGGAACCGCGTCACTGGAAGCGACCTTGGTGGTAGCGCGGGTCTGCGTGCGGTACCCGCCCGTGCTGAGCCG
>JAWWPC010000084.1:0-23415 GCA_033851055.1 Kribbellaceae bacterium
CTCACTCGTGCTGGCCAAGAACCCCGTGGTGACCCGCGCGATCGCCGCCATCGCCCCCGACGCCCGGACACCGGTGCACTACCCGGGCGCGGTCGTCGACCCCGACACCGGCGAGTTGATTTCCGACGCCGAGGTCGCCGAGGTGGCGTTCACCGCGTTCACCTCCACCAACCAGCCGGCCACCGCCCGGCTGGTCGTGCGCCGGGTCCGCGACCGCGCCGAACTCGACGAACTGTTCCCGGTCTGGCGCCACCGCCTCGTTCCTCACCAACAGCGACGAATCAACGGTCTCGACCGTCGAGGTCGACCTCACCCACCGCCGGCACGCAGCCGTGGTCGATGTACAGCCAGTTATGGCCGAGACCGTCGAGTGTGCGGAGCTGGTCCCGGTCGGCGTACGAGCCCTCGAGGTGCTTGGCCCAGTGTTCCGGTCGGGTCGGGAACTCGTCGTGCATCGCGCGGAGGTCGCCTCCTGGTCCGCGGAGATCGGAGCCCGCATCGGGATCAGGAAGTCGCAGTCGCTGTGCGGATCGGCGTCACCCAGCGCGAAGGATCCCTGCAAGTAGGCGCCGACGAAGCTCTCGCCGAGGATCTCGGCCGCCCGTGAGGTCAGCTCGACCAGTACGCCGTTCAATTCGGCGTACGGCGTGGGGGCGGGCTCGATACGCAGCATCGGATCAGCCAACCAGAAACAGCAGCCATCGTCGAAGCTATCGAGCGCTATCAGCGATAGGATCCCTGCGGCGGGACGGAGCAGGGGTCGGTACCGTGCTGGTAGGGGGAGCTGGACATGATCAAGCACCGAGGACGCCTGATGGCCGGCGTCATCGTGCTGGCTCTCGCCGGTACGGCGGTGACCGTGGCGCTCGACCGGTACGACGCCGGGGCGGGGCATGAATCCAGTAAGGCTCCCACCGCCGAGGCCAGTCCAACCGAACTGCCGACGGCTGAGAAGGCGGCTCGGCGAGTTCAGATCGACGGATTGCTGGCGAGCCGGGCAAGGGCTGTGCTGAAGGGCGATCTGAGGACCTTCCTGGCCGCGGTCGACCCGAAACAGCCGGCCCTGGTGGCCCGCCAGCGCACCCTGTTCGTGAACCTGCGGAAGTTCGGTTTCGCCAGCTTGCAGTACACCGTCGCCGACGAGTGGAAGGCGTCGGCGGTCCGGGCCAAGTACGGGCCGACGACCTTCTCCACCCGGCTGATGATGCGGTACCAGTTGGCCGGTCTCGACTCGCGGCCGGTGAAGACGGATCTGGGCTACTCGTTCGTCCGCCGCGGGAAGCAGTGGATCCTGGTCGAGGACGGCGCGATCGACGAGGTCCTGAGCGCCACCGGTCACCGGCAGCCCTGGGACTTCCAGGAGGTCGCCATCATCCGGCACGGCCCGCTGGTGATCGCGGTGGACAAGACGGAGACGGCCCTCGGCACCAAGATCGCGCGAGTTTCAGAGGAGGCGGTGCTGGCGGTCCGGCGGCACTGGCCCCGGCCGTGGAGCGGCGCCGTGCTGGTGGTGGCGATGTCCGAGGACCGGGTGATGGCCACCGTTTGGCGGGACGGCGCCGACGAGGGCCTCATCATCTCGGCGAAGGCGATCTCGCTGTACGACGTCGACCCGAGGGGCAATCCGACGGCCGGACCGGTGGGCAGCCGGATCGTCATCAACCCAGCGGTGCGCAAGACGCTCGACGAAGAGTTACTCGTGCATGAGTTGACCCACGTCGCCACGACCCCGCTCGGCAACCACGCGCCGAACTGGCTGGTGGAGGGGGTGGCGGAGCACGTCCGGTTCAACACGATCGAGGATGATCCGGAGTGGACGGTCGACCCGTACCGAAAGACGGTCCGGACGAAGTACCTGCCGACGATGAAGGTGCTGCCGGATTCGGAGGAGTTCTACCGCCACGGTGCCCAGGCCTATGCGCGTGCCTGGTGGGCGGTCGAGTACCTGGTGTCGAAGGTAGGAGTCAAGGGGATGGCCTCGCTGTACGCCGACCTGGCCGCGCACAACACCGGCCCGGCGGCGTACAGCGCGATCATGAAGCGCCATACCGGTATGACGCCGGCCGAGTTCACCGCATCCGTGAAGACGTTCAAAGGTTGATGCTGGCGCCGGAGCGGGCTTCCGGCGCCAGCAGTCTCAGGAGAGGCTAGCGACGCCCTTGGACAGAAATCGGCGGCCGTTGACCTTCTCGGCGATGCCGGACCGGTCCAGGTACGGCGTGATGCCGCCCAGGTGGAACGGCCAGCCCGCACCTAGCAGCAGGCAGAGGTCGATGTCCTGCGCCTCCGTGACCACGCCCTCGTCGAGCATGATCCGGATCTCCTCGGCGAGCGCGGTCAGCACCCTGGTTCGCAGCTGGTCCGGGCTGGACGGACTGTCCCCGAGGACGAGCAGCGCGGCGACCTCCGGGTCGACCGACGGCTTGCCCTCAGAACTCCAGGTGTAGAAGGAGCTCTTGCCAGCGGCAACGACCTTGGCAAGGTTCTCGGAAACGGCGAACCGGTCCGGGTAGGCGCTGTGCATGGTCTCGGCCACGTGCAGCGCGACCGGCAGGCCGACCAGCTGGAGCAGCACGAACGGCGGCATCGGCAGACCAAGTGCGGTCAATGCCTTGTCGGCGTCGGCCACGGGCGTACCTTCGTCGACGGCGGCGCTGACCTCACCCAGGAAGCGGGTCAGGAGCCGGTTCACCACGAAGGCCGGCGCGTCCTTGACCAGCACGCAGGACTTCTTCAGCGTCTTGCCGACCGCGAACGCCGTGGCGAGGCTCGCGTCGTCCGTCTGGTCGGCCTGGATGATCTCCAGCAGCGGTAGCACGGCGACGGGGTTGAAGAAGTGGAACCCGACGACGCGCTCCGGGTGCTGCAGGTCGGCCGCCAGCTGGGTGATCGACAGCGACGAGGTGTTCGTGGCCAGGATCGCGTCCGGCCGGACGATCTTCTCGAGATCGGCGAAGATCGACTTCTTCAGCGCCAGTTCCTCGAAAACTGCCTCGATCACGAAGTCGGCATCGGCGAACACCTGCCGGTCGACCGACCCGGTGACGAGCGCCTTCAGCTGGGTGGCCTTGTCCGGCCGGATCCGGCCCTTTCCGAGCAGCTTGTCGATCTCGCCGTGTACGTAGCCGACGCCCCTGTCGACGCGCTCCTGGTCCAGATCGGTGAGCACCACCGGCACCTCGAGGCGGCGTACGAAGAGAAGCGCGAGCTGACCGGCCATCAGGCCCGCGCCGACGACGCCCACCTTGGTCACGGGCCGGGCCAGCGACTTGTCCGGCGCACCGGCCGGCCGCTTGGCTCGCTTGTTCACCAGCTCGAACGCGTAGAGGCCGCTGCGCAACTCCTCGCTCATGATCAGGTCGGCGAGCGCTTCGTCCTCGGCTGCGAATCCGCGGTCACGGTCGCCATCCTTCGCCGCCGCGATCAGGTCTAGAGCCCGGTACGGCGCCGGGGCCGCGCCGCTGACCTTCACATCCGCAAAGGCCTTGCCGCGGGCAACAGCGGCGTCCCACGCGTCGCCTCGATCGATCTCGGGCCGCTCGATGGTGATCTCGCCGGTGAGTACCCTGCTTGCCCAGATCAACGACTGCTCGAGGAAGTCGGCCGGCTCCAGCAGCACATCGCCGATGCCGAACTCGACGGCCTGCGGACCGGTGAGCATCCTGTTCTGATTGAGGGCGTTCTCCACCACGACCTTGACGGCCTTGTCCGCCCCGATCAGGTTCGGCAGCAGGAAGTTGCCGCCCCAGCCCGGGATCAGGCCGAGGAAGACCTCGGGCGTTGCCAGCATGCCGGCCGCGGCCGAGACCGTGCGGTAGGTCGAATGCAGCGCGACCTCGAGGCCGCCGCCGAGCGCGACCCCGTTCACGAAAGCAAAGCTGGGCTTGCCGCCGTCCACCAACTTGCGCATCACGCCATGGCCGATGCGGCCCAGGTTCAGTGCCTGCTCGCGGTTCGTCAGCTTCGGTACGCCCGTGAGGTCGGCGCCGGCGGCCAGGATGAACGGCTTGCCGGTGACGCCGATCGCAACCACCTCGTCCCGGGCCAGCGCGGCATCGATCGCCTTGTTGAGCTTGGCCAGGCCCTTGGGACCGAAGGTGTTCGGCTTGGTGTGGTCGTGTCCGTTGTCGAGTGTGATCAGCGCCATCGTGCCGGCCTTGTTCGGCAGTACGACGTCGCGGGACGGAGCCAGCGTGACAACCTCGTCGGCATCGATCGCCACGGCCTCGTCGATCAACTGCTGCAGGTCATTCACTTGACGGCCCCTTCGAAGTGCGGGTTCTCCCAGATGACGGTGCCGCCCATGCCGAGGCCGACGCACATGGTGGTCAGGCCGTACTGCACCTCCGGGCGGAGCTCGAACTGCTTGGCCAGCTGCAGCATCAGCCGCACGCCGGACGACGCCAGCGGGTGGCCGTAGGCGATGGCACCGCCGTACGGGTTGACGCGCGGGTCGTCGTCCGCGATGCCGTAGTGCTCCAGGAACGCCAGCACTTGGACGGCAAAGGCCTCGTTCACCTCGAAGGCCTGGATGTCGTCGATGGTGAGGCCGGCCAGCTTCAGTGCCTTCTCGGTGGCGGGCACCGGGCCGACGCCCATCACCTCGGGCTCGACCCCGGCGAAGCCATACGAGACCAGCTTCATCTTCGGCGTCAGGCCCAGCTCGGCCGCTGCCTCGGCAGAAGCCAGGACGCAGGCGGTGGCACCGTCGTTGATGCCAGCGGAGTTGCCTGCGGACACCCGGCCGTGTGGCCGGAACGGCGTCTTCAGCTTCGCCAGGTCCTCCATGGTGGTGCCTGGGCGCATCGGCTCATCGGTGGTCGCGTAGCCCCAGCCGTGCTCGGCCGAGCGGGTCGCGATCGATACCAGGTCGGGCTGGATGAGGTCGTTGGTGTAGGCCTTGGCGGCGCGCTCCTGCGAGGCGACGGCGAAGGCATCCGCGCGCTCCTTGGTGATGCTGGGGAAGCGGTCATGCAGATTCTCCGCGGTGGAGCCCATCACCAGGGCGGAAGGATCGACCAGCTTCTCGGAGATGATCCGCGGGTTGGGGTCGACGCCCTCGCCCATCGGGTGCCGGCCCATGTGCTCGACGCCGCCCGCCACCACCACGTCGTACGCGCCGAACGCGATGCCGGCGGCGGTCGTGGTGACAGCGGTCATCGCGCCCGCGCACATCCGGTCGATGGCGTAGCCGGGGGTGGTGCTCGGAAGACCCGCCAGCAGAGCCGCGGTCCGGCCGATGGTCAGGCCCTGGTCGCCGATCTGAGTGGTGGCCGCGATGGCGACCTCGTCCACCTTCTCGGGTGGCAGCGACGGGTTCCGCCGCAGCAACTCCCGGATGCACTTGATCACCAGGTCGTCGGCGCGCGTCTCGGCGTACTGGCCCTTGGCCTTGCCGAACGGGGTGCGGACGCCGTCGACGAACACGACATCGCGGATCTCACGGGGCACGAGGCCCTCCTCGTCTGAACGGAGTGGAAGCAGGACTGATGCTACCGGTCGGTAACACATCGCCCCAAGCGGGCACGCCTATGTCGCTGCTCACAAGCCAGATCGGGTAACCCGTGGCGCCCGAGCAGGATCCGGCGCATTCTGGAAAGAGAGGCAAACCCTGGAGCCAGAATGAATAAATCAGATCTCGCGGTGCCGGTGTTATCCCGGGGCAAACACCGCAACCCGCGCAAGGGCGCTTGCTTCATGGAGTTCGCGTCATACCTGGCGGGAGAACCGTGGTCGGACCACCCGGCCTGTACGCACCCACTGCTGGCCGGTGTGGCCCGCGACGTCAATGACTGTACGACGGACGCAGGTCGATCCCGGTTGGCGCCGCTGATCCCCTCGGTGATCGGGCTGACCACCGACGACCCGCACGTCGTACCGCGGGTCACCGCGCGCTGCCTGCAGCATGCGCTGCCGATCGTCTCGCAGGAGCGTCAGTTCATCCTGGCCGTCGCCCTGCTGGTCGGGGAGCGGTCGCTGGCTGAGCTGAACGGCAGACCGGCGGACAGCCTCGAACCGGACAGCGAGGCTGCGCTGGACGCAGTGCCGGCGGCTACTCGCTGGGCCCGCGACTTCACAGCGAAGCCGCACCGCGGGCGGCCGGACTACGCCCGTCGGACTGCTCCACGAGCGGTGTCCTGCGCTGTCGAGGGCATCTCGCAGGCTTGCGTTCCGAATCCTGACGAGCGGCTCTTCGACCTGCTGCAGTCGGCTATCGCCGAGTGCAAGCTGTGGGTGCCGAAGCCGGTGGTGGTGCAGCCTCTGCGGGACTCGACAGAGGTGCGCTAGGCCCTGGCTCGCCTTTGTCGGTTCGTCGTAGGCTCAGTTATGTGGACGTATCCCCAATAGCTGACGCTCAAATGGTGTATGTCGAGACCGACGGTGGCCAGCTACCGGTCCACCTGTGGCTACCGCCTGCCGGATCCGGGCCGGGCCTGCTCCTGATCCAGGAGATCTTCGGGGTTTCGGACTACATCAAGCAGCGGGCAGCGGACCTTGCCGAGCTCGGGTACGTCGTGCTGGCGCCGGAGATCTACTGGCGCCTGGATGACGCCGCTCTCGACGAATCCTCACCGGAGCTGCTGGATCGCGCTCTGGCGATCGTGAGCCGGCTTGACTGGCGTACGGCGGTGTCTGACTCGGTCGCAGCTCTGAACCACCTGCGGGGGCTGCCGGAGGTCCGCGGTGGTGTCGGTGTGATCGGCTTCTGCTTCGGCGGCGGCCTGGGCTTCAACGTCGCCGCTGTCAGCTCACCCGACGTACTGGTGAGCTACTACGGGTCGGCGCTGCCGAACCTCCTGGACCTGGCGCCGAAGGTCGATGCGGCGAGTCTGCACCACTTCGGTGAGGCCGATGACTACCTCGCCCCGGAGGCCGTGGCGCGCATCCGCGAGGCCGTGCTGGCCAATCCGTTGAACGCGGTTGAGATCTATCCCGGAGCCGGTCACGCGTTCGACAACCCGCTCCCGATGTTCCACCACGCCGAGGCCTCCGCGCTCGCGTGGCGACGTACCACCGAATTCCTGACCTCACGCCTGCCGACTAACTGACAAGGACCTCAATGAGCCTGTACGACATCCCGCTGCGCACGCTGTCCGGCGGCAACACCTCGCTGGCCGAGTACAAGGGCAAGGTGGTGCTAGTGGTGAACGTAGCCTCCAAGTGCGGCCTGACCCCGCAGTACGAAGGTCTCGAGCGGCTGCAGAAGCGCTACGAGGACCGCGGCTTCACCGTGCTCGGCGTTCCGTGCAACCAGTTCGGCGGCCAGGAGCCAGGCACCGCGGAGGAGATCGAGACGTTCTGCTCCACCACGTACGGTGTGACCTTCCCGATGCTGGAGAAGCTCGACGTGAACGGCGAAACCCGCCATCCCCTGTACGCCGAACTGACGAGCACGCAGGACGAGGCCGGCGCGGCGGGCGACATCCAGTGGAACTTCGAGAAGTTCGTCATCTCGCCCGACGGCGTGGTCCTCGGCCGGATCCGCCCCCGGACCGTCCCCGAGTCGGACGAGGTCGTCTCCCTCATCGAGGCCAACCTCCCCGCCTGACCTCACTCCCACCACACCTCGCCTCGCAGCCGTGCGCGGAACCGGCTCGAGTTCGTCATCTGGCCGAACTGCCGCCCTGCGTGTGCAAGACCTTCCGCCCGGTGTGGCGGCACCACCTGCGCGCGTGGCCGTCGTACGGGAGTTTGTCGAGTCGTGCATCGGTGTTGCCGGAAATCGCTTGCCAGTTACCCCGTTCCACGACTCGACGCGCCTCGGGGGGATTCGCGCGCCTCGGTGATCAGCCGCGGCTCCCGGGTCAGTGCGTCAGCGCGCCGTCCGGGGGGAAGGGGCTTGGCGCTGGTTTGGGGAGGATCGCTGTCCTGTGGGGCGGGTGATCCTCCCCGGACTGGTTGTGGGGGCGGTATCGCCGGGGTTCGTCTTTGAGGCGGAGCCGCCCGCGTGAGCAACACCTCCACCCGGTGCTGCGGGACCAACCTGCGCGCGGCCGGCGTCCGGGGAGTGGGTCAGTCGAGCTTTTCGGTGGGTAGGGCCTCGGTGGCGATGCCGTCGGTGAGGGCCTGGGCGGTCAGGCCGATCTGCCATTCGCGGGCGCCGTGTTCGCGGAGGAACGTGCTGACGACGGTCAGGTCAGCGTCCACCGGCGGGGTCCAGGCGAGGCGCCGGATCGTGTCGGGGGCGAGCAGGTTCTCGGTAGGCAGCCGATGTTGCTCCGCGATCTCGCTGACGGCTGATCTGGTCGCTGACAGCCGCGCCGCCGCGTCCGGATCGCGATCCGCCCAGGCGCGGGCTGGGGGCGGTCCGTCGTACCGGGCTCCCTGTTTCGGCAGTTCGGACTCGGGCAGCCGGCGAGCATGCTCCACCGCCTCCCACCAGGTCCGCATGTGCCGGTGCGCGCCGCGACCCTTGAAGGCGGTGAGGCGCTGCAGCGTGTCGCGGTCGGCCGGCATCGCGCTGGCGGCCTCGACGATCGCCGCGTCGGCCAGGATGCGGCCGGGGGAGATGTCGGAGCCGGCGGCGATCTGGTCGCGTGCCTCCCACAGTGCCCGTACGACGGCGAGGCTGCGGCGGTTGCGGACCCGGTGCATGCCGGAGGTTCGGCGCCACGGGTCGGCCCTGGGTTCACGGGGCGGCGCGGCTAGGATCGCGGCGAACTCCTGGGCGGCCCACTCCCACTTGCCTTGCTGGTGCAGTTCGATTTCGATCGCGTTCCGGAGTTCGATCAGCATCTCGACGTCGAGGGCGGCGTACACAAGCCAAGGAGCGGGCAGCGGCCGGGTGGACCAGTCGGCGGCCGAGTGTTCCTTGCGCATCTTGTAACCGAGCACTTCGCTGACCAGCGAGGCGAGGCCGACCTTCGGGTAGCCCAGCAGCCGGCCGGCCAGTTCGGTGTCGAAGACCGTACGAGGCACCATCCCGACCTCGGCCAGGCAGGCGAGGTCCTGGTTCGCGGCGTGGATGATCCACTCCGTGTCGACGATCGCGTCGCCGAGCGAGGACAGGTCGCCGAACGGGATCGGGTCGACCAGGACCGAGCCGGAACCCTCCCGGCGCAGTTGGACCAGGTAGGCGCGGTGCGAGTAGCGGTAGCCGGAGGCGCGCTCTGCGTCGACGGCAACCGGCCCGCTACCGGCACGGAACGCTTCGACAATCTCCTGCAGGGCAGGATCGGTGTCCACGACGTCGGACAGTCCGTCGCGCAGTGCGAGCAGTGGCAGGTTCTCGGTCGGGTCGTCCGGGACGGGCGGCTGCTGGGTTTCGGCCGGGCTCATCTGCCCCGCTGACCGCGCCGGGTCGGCATCGCGACGACTCCTAGCGGAACAGGCGGGAGGCCCGCCGCGGTGCATAGCACCTCGCCCCACGCTTCTGCGTGGCGTATCACGTCGACCACTCCACCGGGGCCGGGCACCGGACTCCAGGAAGCGCGGATCTCGATCTCCGCCGTCGCGTCGTCGTCTGCCATGCCCCCGAAGCTTTCTGAAACCACCCGTGTGACGGTACCGCTCGGAGCCAAGTAGTCGGCAGCACGGTCGGTCAGAGCCTCCATCAGCCAGGTCCAGCCCACGCCGCCGAACAGCGCGTCGGTCACCATCTCCGGTTCGACGGCAGCGCGCACGTACGCGACACAGCGGAAGGTCGACTGCCAGGCGTCGTTCCCGGCCGGATCGTAGAGAACAACCAGACGACCGGTGGCGACGTCATCGCCATCCACCGTCACGTCAGCGCTGACCGCGGCCGCATGCGGTGCGATCCGCTGCGGCGCGGGCATCTCCTCGACGAATACCTCGGGCCGGAACCGGGCACCACGCAACTGCGCCAGTGCTTCGGCGAACTCCGCGGGTGGCGCGTCGACCTGCTTGCGGGCACCCATGCTTGGCAGCCTACGACCCATTACTTGCCGACGCCCGTGACGACGCGCCGGTGCAGGGATCCGGGCATGGGATCATCGGTGGTGTGCCCCTGACGAAGCCGGACTCATCACCCACCGCTACCGATGGTCTCTCCCGCTCCCCCTTCCTGCTTGCCGCCCGAGGCCTCGCGGTGCCGCACACCCCGGTCTGGTTCATGCGCCAGGCCGGGCGGTCATTGCCTGAGTACCGGGCAATCCGGGAGGGCACCACGATGCTGGAGTCCTGCAGACGACCTGACCTCGTCGTGGAGATAACGCTGCAACCAGTACGCCGTTACGGCGTCGACGCGGCCATCTTTTACTCCGACATCGTGTTGCCGCTGAAGGCCGTCGGGGTCGACCTCGAGATCCAGCCCGGCATCGGCCCGGTCGTCAAATCGCCGGTGCGTTCACTCGAGGATCTGGCGCCGGTGCGGCCGGTGACCGGGGCCGACGTCAGCTATGTGACGGATTCGGTGAAGCAGTTGGTGTCGGAACTGGGGGACACCCCGCTGATCGGATTCGCCGGAGCGCCGTTCACGGTGGCTTCGTACCTGGTCGAAGGCGGGCCGAGCAAGGACCACGCCAAGACGAAGGCGCTGATGCACGGCGATCCTGCTCTGTGGCACGCGCTGGCGGACCGGCTTGCCGATGTGGCGATCGCCTACCTGTCGGTTCAGATCGAGGCCGGCGCCTCCGCGATCCAGCTGTTCGACTCGTGGGCAGGCGCGCTGTCACCGCGCGACTACGAAGAGTTCGTCCTGCCGCATTCGGCGAAGGTGTTCGCCGCGTTGTCCCGGTACGGCGTACCGAGGTTGCACTTCGGTGTGAACACGGGCGAGCTCCTCGGTCTGATGAGCGAGGCGGGCGCGGATGTCGTGGGCGTCGACTGGCGCGTACCCCTGGACGAGGCCGTCCGCCGGATCACAGCCGCCGGCTCACGGCCCAAGCCGGTGCAGGGCAACCTCGATCCGGCCCTGCTCTTCGCTGGCTGGGCCGCCCTCGAAGCGCAGATCGACCGGATCCTGACCGAGGGCAAGGCGGCTCCGGGGCACATCTTCAATCTGGGTCACGGCGTCCCGCCGAGCACGGATCCCGAGGTCCTCCTCCGAGTCGTCCAGGCCGTTCACGCAAAGTCCCAGCGTGCCTGAACTCGAGCTTCTTCGCCTCGACCATGCACCGGCTCTACTCGCGTTCGAGCGAGAGAACCGGGCCTACTTCGCCGCATCGATCCCAGACCGTGGGGACGAGTACTTCGCTCAGTTCGACGCACGGCACCGCGACCGGCTCGCTGAGCAGGATGCTGAGCTGTGCTTCTTCCATCTGCTGGTGAACCGTGATGGTGAGGTGCTGGGGCGGATCAACCTGGTGGATGTCGCGGACGGTTCTGCCGAGCTCGGGTACCGGATCGCCGAAAAGGCCGCTGGTCAGGGCCTGGCAACGACCGCCGTCAGGCAGATCTGTTCCCTCGCTGTTGCGGAGTACGGCCTGACCACGCTGCGTGCCGCCACGACGCTCGACAACAACGGTTCGCGAGCCGTGCTGGCGCGCACAGGCTTCGTACCCACCGGCGAGACGCTACTGAGCGGCCGCCCGGGAATCAGCTATTCACTCAGCCTGAGTTGAGACCCGGCTGCTCCGCCCCTGCCGACCAGCGGATCCGTGGTCGAGGCGAAGATAGGGTTCGACGAGCATCGCGACCAGGAGGTAGGGCCAGTGACAGGGCCAACGGGCATTATCGGTCAACCGGATGGGATCGAGTCGCCGCATGTGGTCGTGGTCGGCGCCGGCATCAGCGGGCTGGCTGCTGCCTACGCCCTGGCGACCAGCGATCGCCCTCCCCGGATCACCGTCCTGGAGAGCTCGCCACGGCTGGGTGGCAAGTTGGCCGGTGCAGAGCTCGAGGGCGTCCCGGTCGACCTCGGTGCCGAGTCGGTGCTGGCCCGCCGACCTGAAGCTGTCGACCTGATCCGATCGGTCGGCCTGGGCGACGACTTGGTGCATCCGGCAACCATTTCGGCAGGACTTTGGATCGGTGATCGGATCCGGGCGATCCCGCCCACCGTGATGGGGGTCCCCGTCGACCCCGCCGCCACGGCCGACGTACTCGGCAAGGAAGCGGCCGAGCAGGTCGCGCACGAGATCGACCTCCCGCGGCCGGACCTCACGGAGGATGTCGCGATCGGCCGGTTCGTTGCCGAACGCATGGGTCGCGCCGTCACTGATCGTCTCGTCGACCCGCTACTCGGGGGCGTCTATGCCGGCCGTGCCGAGGAGATCTCCCTCGCCGCTGCCGTGCCCGAGCTGTACGCCAAGCTCCGGACTGCCCCCAGTCTGCTGGCAGCGACCGCGGAACTGCGCGCCGCTGGCCGGCAGAACGACGATCAGCCGCCCAAGCCCGTCTTCGCCGGGATATCCGGCGGTATCCATCGCCTGATCGAAGCCTTGGAAGTCGACCTGACTTCCCGTGGCGTAGAGATCCGGCGCACCTCGACCGTACGACGCATCAGCCGGACGGCGACCGGCTACGAGCTCGAAATCGGTCCAGTGCCAGCGCCCGGGATCGAGCAGGCTGACGCCGTCATCGTGGCAGTACCGGCCTCACCGGCGGCTCGGATGCTCGCCGAACTGGTGCCGTCGGCATCGACCGAGCTGGCGACCATCGAATACGCCAGCATGGCCATCGTCACTCTCGCCGTCCGCAAGAACGACTGGCCGGTGGGAGCGGACGGATCCGGCTTCCTGGTCCCGTCGGTGGAAGGCCGCACCATCAAGGCGTCGACGTACTCGCATGCCAAGTGGGCCTGGTCGGCCGAGGCCGGCGGAGACCTCGCTGTCCTTCGCTGCTCGGTCGGGCGCCTCGGTGAGGAGAGCGTGCTGCAGCGTACGGACGACGAACTCGCCGCGCTTGCGGCGGCGGATCTGAGGACCGCGATCGGCCTCGACGCACCGGTGGTCGGCCAGCTGGTCACCCGCTGGGGCGGCGGTCTGCCGCAGTACGCCGTCGGGCATCTGGATCGCGTCGCACGGGTGGACGCGGCTGTGTCCGGGCAGCCGGGTCTGGCACTCTGCGGCGCGGCGTACCGGGGTGTCGGGATTGCGGCATGCGTCGCCTCGGCGGCCCAGGCGGCGACCCGGGTGCGGGCGCATCTGGGCGCATTGGCGACAATGGCAAGGTGACCGAGACGAAGCCGAAAGCGCGCGAGCTCAACAACGTCATCCGTTACACCCTGTGGTCGGTGTTCAAGGTGGAGACACCGCTCGGCGAGGCGGACCGTGATGAGCTGACCACGGAACTGACCGATCTGGTCGGCAAGCTGGCGGCGGACGACGTGGTGATCCGCGGCTGGTACGACGTCGAGGGCTTCCGCGCGGACGCCGACTTCATGATCTGGTGGCACGCTCCTACCTCGGATGCGCTGCAGAAGGCGTACCACCTGCTGCGACGGTCGCGGCTCGGCCGGCACCTCGCGCCGGTCTGGTCCCAGTTCGCGCTACATCGGCCGGCCGAGTTCAACAAGGGCCACATCCCGGCGTTCCTGGCTGACGAGGTGGCGCGCGCGTACGTCTGCGTCTACCCGTTCGTGCGCTCGTACGAGTGGTACCTGCTGCCAGATGAGGAGCGGCGGTTCATGCTTGCCGAGCACGGCAAGATGGCCCGCACCTACCCCGACGTACGGGCGAACACGGTGGCTTCGTTCGCGCTCGGCGACTACGAGTGGATGCTGGCGTTCGAGGCGGACGAGCTGCACCGGATGGTCGACCTGATGCGCGATCTGCGCGCCTCGACGGCCCGGCGGCACGTGCGCGAGGAAGTGCCTTTCTACACCGGCCGACGGACCGAGCTCTCCGAGCTGGTCGCGAGCCTGGCCTGAGCATGGAACGGGGAGCCTTCCCGGTCCTGTACGTCACCAACGTGCGCAGATCGGTCGAGTTCTACGCGCTGCTCGGCTACAAGGCGGTGTACCAGTTCCCGCTCGAGGGTGAGCCGCACTACATCGGCCTGGTCCGTGGCGAGTCGTCACTCGGCATCACCGATTCCGGGTGGCCGGAGGCGCAACTGGGGATCACTGTCGGCACAGCCCCGCGCTTCGAGCTCTTCGTGTACGTCGATGACGTCGAGGCCCAGGTGGCCGCCTTCCGTGAGGCCGGCCACGAGGTGCTCCAGGAACCGGCCAACATGCCCTGGGGAGAACGCCAGGCCTACGTCTTCGACCCCGACCACAACCCGGTCGCGGTGGCCACGCCGATCTAGTCGAGGAAACATGAAACAGAACGACAGCGTGCTGATGGCCGGCCGGGCAGTGCTGGTCACCGGTGGCAGCAGAGGCATCGGCAGGGCGACCGCCCTGGGCCTGGCCACGATGGGTGCGCGCGTCGCGATCACGGGCCGGGACCGTGAGCGCACCGAGGATGCGGCTCGCGAGATCCGCGCAGCCGGCGGCGGGCAGGTGGACGTGTTCGTCGCGGACCTGTCTGCCCAGTCGGAGGTGCGACGGCTCGCTGACGAGGTACTCCAGAGCCTTTCCCGGATCGATGTTCTGATCAACAACGCCGGCGGGTACTGGCACACGCGGCACGTGACCGCTGACGGTCTCGAGCGCACCTTCGCCGTCAACCATCTCGCGCCGTTCCTGCTCACCAACCTGCTCCTCGACCGGCTGAAGCAGAGCGCGTCGGCCAGGGTGGTCACGGTCTCGTCCAACGCGCAGACCATGGGGCGAATCGACTTCAACGACCTTCAGGGCGAGCGGTCCTACTCCGGCGGACGGGCCTACAACCAGTCCAAGCTCGCCAACGTCCTGTTCAGCTACGAGTTGGCCAGGAGGCTGCAAACCACCTCCGTCACCGCCAATGCGCTGCATCCCGGCATGGTGAGCACATCGTTCGGAGCCGAGGACCCCGCCGGCCTCCAGCGACTGTTCGTCCCGATTGTGCGGCCCTTCATGAAGACGCCGGCCCAAGGAGCCGCCACGTCGATCTACCTGGCTTCCGCTCCCGATCTCAAGCAGGTAACGGGCCGCTACTTCGCCAACAGCAAACCCAAGAGATCCTCCAAGCGCAGCTACGACGAGGCCGCTGCGGCTCGGCTCTGGCAGGTAAGTGCCGATCTGGTCGGCCTGACCACTCCCAGTAACACTTCGTGATCACTTGGCTGGCCGCGCGCGGGGCTTGAAGGGGGATGCACGGGCGACCGCTTGGTCGTGATGGCGCGAGTGCGTCGCCGGTGGGTACGTCGGGCAGTCTTTTGCCGCGCCAGCACGTACCCGGTCCCGCGCGGGTGGCTGGACCCTTCTGCCCCCGGAGTACAGGTTTTAGAGTGGAGAATGACGCTGACCAGCGCGGCCAGACGGTCAGGAGGCCCTACCATGAGTGCTGCCTCGGAACCCGGGACGAGCCGGCAAGGCTTTGTCCTCAACGAGGACCAGGGCGACGCGTTCTGGTGGTTGGGATCATTGACCATCAACAAGCTGGGCGGAGAATCGACGCAGGGCGGGCTGAGCATCGTCGAATTCTGGGTGCCCGCCGGCTACGCGCCGCCGGTGCACACTCACATCGGCAAGGACGAGGCGTTCTACATCCTCGACGGTCAGGTGTCCTTTGTCTGCGGGTCGCAGTCCTGGCAGACCGGCCCGGGGTCGTTGGTGTTCCTGCCGCGCGATGTGCCCCACGGTTTCCGCGTGTCCGACGACGGACCGGGCCGGGCGCTGCTGATGGGTCACCCAGCCGGGTTCGAGAATCTCATCCGTGAGCTGGGTGAGCCCGCCCAGCAGCTGGAAATCCCCGGCCCGGACGTCCCGATGCCGGACGACGACCGTGTAGCCGCGGTGTGGGCCGCCCATGGGGTCACGATCGCCGCCCCGGGGTCCACGCCCACGCCCTGACCAGCCGTCGACCCGGGCTTTCACCATGCTGTCGCCGATCGTCACCACTCCAGCCGGCACTTCGTGATCATCTGGCTGGGTGCGCGCGGGGCTTGAAGTGTCAGATACGCCATGTCAGCGAACAACCCACAGCTGGAGTATTAGGGTCGCGTGGTGGACAAGGTGATGCAGGGCGGCCGGTTCTCCAAGCCAGTACGTCGGGGCGACACCGTCGAGCGCCGAGCCGGTCCGTCGAGCGCCAATGTGCACGCCCTGCTGCGCCATTTCGAGCGCGTCGGTTTCGCCCTCGCTCCGAAGTTCGTCGGTACGACGGCCGGCCGCGAAGTGCTCACCTTCATCGAGGGTGAGACGGGCTATCCGCCGTTGCCCGAGTCGCAGCGCTCCGACGAGGCTCTGGTCAACGTAGCCCGAGCGATCCGCGCGATGCATGACGCGACCCAGGGATTCGTGCCGGTGGATCCGGAGGCGTGGCACGATCTCGAGGTGGCAGTCCCGGCGCGCATCGACTGCATCGGGCACCACGACCTCGCACCCTGGAACATCGTGTTCGACGGCAGCCAGGTGGTCGGCATCATCGACTGGGACTCGATCCGCCCGTCGAACCGGGTCTGGGATCTTGCGTACGCCGCTCACCAGTTCGTGCCCTTTCACCCGCCGGCCTCGCTGGGACCGTTCGGCTGGACGGAAGTACCAGATCGGGCCGCGCGGCTGCGTCTGTTCACCGATGCCTACGGGCTGGGAGTCGAGCCGGCAGAGATCCTCGATCTGATCGTGGTGCGGCTGACGTCCTTCGCTGCTCATATGGAGCGGGAGATCCGCGCCGGGAACCCCGACTACGCCGTGCAGCGAGAAGACAACCATGCCGACGGCTACCGCACCGCGGCACGCTACATCCTGGACAACCGCGCGGTTCTCCTCGCCTGACCGAAGTTCGGCGTTGTTCGCGTTGTTGGCATCGCTAGCGCCCGCCTTGTGACCCCCAGCTTCGGTCTATCGGACGCTTCGATGGTCCGAAGGGACCGATCAATGGCGACACACCACTAGGGACCGACGAGCCGGGACCGACCGCCTCGACTGGGCGGTTCGGACCCGGGCGCGCGGCCTTCGATGCGGTCCAGGTCTGGGTGCCTGGCGAGCCGTCAGACCCTGTTATGGAACGTCTCGGGATTGGTCAGGCGGGGTCGAGGGTGAGGCTGACGGAGTTGATGCAGTATCTGAGGTCGGTGGGGGTGCCGTAGCCTTCGCCTTCGAAAACGTGGCCGAGGTGGGAGCCGCAATTGGCGCAGCGGACCTCTACCCGCTTCATGCCCAGGTCGTGGTCCTCGATGTACTCGACGCGGTCCTCGGCCAGCGGCGCGAAGAAGGACGGCCAGCCGCAGTGCGACTCGAACTTGGTCTCGCTGCGGAACAGTTCTGCTTGGCAGGCCCGGCATCGGTAGACGCCGATCGTCTTGGTGTCGGTGTACTCGCCGGTGAAGGCGCGCTCGGTGCCGGCCTTGCGCAGCACCTGGTACTCCGCTGGGGCCAACTGCGCCCGCCACTCCTCGTCGGACTTCTGGACCGCGTACTGCTTGGTGTCGTCTGTCATGTGCCCGGACCTCCTCGCCGGTGCCCCCGCCAGGAGCCGGATCCGTCGAGATCCGGCTCCTCACCATTATCAGCGCCGCCGCAAGTCGATCCGATCTAGGACCGGGACCGTAAGGGTGCGGTGATGTCTAGAGGATCACTTGAACCAGGACGGCAGCGGAATGATCCGCACCACCTGGGGGTCGTGATCACTGATCTGGTCGGGGAACTCGCTGTTCATGTGCACGATGTCGTACGACGAAGCGGGCTGCAGGTTCTTCGACATCAGCATCTGATCCAGGATCTGGCTGTTGCCCTCGAACACATAGCTGTACCGCTCCGGAGTCGGCAACGTCCGCGGCAGGTCGATCAGTCCGGTCTTTCCGCTGCCGACCAGGATGTCCGTGGTCTGGGAGAAATCGAAGTCGTTCAGGTCGCCCAGTACGACGACGTTGGCGCCGGAGTCCTTGGTCAGGATCTGGTCGACGAAGTTCCGGACGGACTGAGCCTGCTCGTGACGCTTCGGTGCCGAGCTTTGCACCGGCGGCTGGAACCTGCCCCAGAGCGGGTCGTCGCCGCCCTTGGAGCTGAAGTGGTTGACCACCACGAACAGGCTCTGGCCGAGCCACGTGAACTCGCCGGCCAGCGGGACGCGGGTGGACGCCCAGGCCGGGTTGGCCGGGTCGACGCGTCCGGGCGATGCGCTGAGCTGGACCTTGCCGTGCTTGTCCAACACGATGTTGGTGGCGGTGGTCGAACCGCCGCCCGGACGGTCGACGAACTTCACCGGCCGATCGGTCCGGAACATGAACGCGTTCCGGATGTTGCCGCCCGGCTCGCCGCCCTCGGCGTTGTTGACCGGATCGATCTGGCGCCAGGCGTAGGTCGGGCCGCCAGCCTTCTTGATCGCGGCGGCGAACATGTTCAGTGTCAGGTCAGCGGCAGTGGTACCTGAGTTCGTCGCGCCGTCGTTGTCCTGCACTTCTTCCAAGCCGAGGATGTCTGGTGAGGCGAGGTTCTTGACCACAGCCTGCGCCAGACCGTCGAACTTGGCCTCGCCATCACCCGGGTCCAGGTTCTCCAGGTTGAAGGTGGCCACCGAGACCTGCAGGAGAGAGGCGGGAGTTGTCTGCTCACGCTGGAGGTTGCCGTCGATGACGGTGGGTGTCTGCGTGACCAGATACTTGAAGTTGCCGAACGAGTAGTCCAATACGCCGGTGACGAGGCCGGCGAGCTTGTCCCCGGTCTTGGCGGCGGGGACCGGTGCCAGCGCGTCGTCGATCAGGACCCGCTCGGGATTGCTGTCGTTCTTCTGCAGCAGGATGCCCCCGCGGGCGGTCCGGACGCCGAAGCCGTCCGGCGCGACCGAGAGCTCACCGAACGAGCTGGTCGGGCCGGTCACGTTCGGCTGGTTCATGCCGAGCCACATGCCCTCCAGCGACTCCCAGAAGTCGATGCCGTCGGTGGCCGGCTCGAAGGTGCCGGTGGTCGCGACGTCACCGGTCGAGTCGTCGTCGATCACGGTGGTAGGCGGCACCCGGCCGCCCGGACCGACGATCGTCGGCTCCGGCAGCGCCGCCGTCCCGATCACAGTGACCTTGGGCTTGGTGAGTTCGGTGGTGGTGAGGTTGGTCGTGCCACCCGAGCCGCCGGGGCGGAACTCGGCGACGGTGCCCTCGACCGTCACGCTGTCGCCGACGGCAACGGTCGGCGCCGAGCCGGTGAAGACGAACAGGCCCTCGCTAGTGGCGGGGTCGTCATCGGGCTGGGTGTCTTGGAACCAGAAGCCGTTGGTCGACTTCGCGGTGACCACGCCGGGCACGTTGCCGACGAGGACACCCACCATCGGCGACACGTGGGCCGCTCCCTGGATCTGGTGGATCCGCGCGTCCACCGGGGGGACCGGCGGGGGAGCTGTGGTCAGGGTCTTCGGTGACGGGTTGACCGCCTCGAACTCGGTCGAGTTGTTGTCGGTGTCCTTCGTCGGGTCCTTGCGGGTGACGGAGGTGGTGTTCGAGGTGCCCGGGGCGGGACTCGTCTCCGCGTCGTTGGCCGCGCCGTACCCGACGAAGTCGACGACACCTGCGGCGGCCGCGCAACCCGTCGTACAGGTGAGGCTGGTGGTCGAACTGACCAGGGCGACCTTGCCGGAGGCGGCGGACATGTTCACGCTGCCGATGGCGTCAGGGGTCGGCATAGGCTGGCCGTTGGCGCCGCCGGACGCGCCCTGAGCCAGGTAGACGCCGCCGGGGGCGATGCTGCCGTTCAGGTTGATCTTGTTCGCCCAGGAGACGCCGGAGGCGGACGCGTACTGGATCGACCACCCGGTCAAGTCGACCGGCGAGCTGCTGTTGTTCGTCAGTTCGATGAAGTCGTTCGTGTAGGGGGCCCCGGAGTTGCCGCCACCGCCGTACACCTCGGTGATGACCACGGTGGACGAGGCGGCGAAAGCCGGAGCGGCCACGGTCGCGGCGGCTCCGGACAGGATGAGACTGGACGTGACCACGAGGGCGGCGAGGCGGCGCCGTGGTCGGAGCTGGGCAGACATGAGCCGGATTCTCACACCCGGACAAGTCGTGGCCAAGGGCAAACACATGAATAGCTGGAGCGTCGGGTCAAGGCACGGGTGATCATTCGCCGGTCCTGCCCGCCCCAGTGGGACAGGACCGGCGAAGGTCAAACGATCAGTTCACGCTGACCGCGGACCAAGCGGCGGCCACCGCATTCTGCTCCGCGCTGCCGGCGCCGTACAGGTCCCTGGCCGCGTTCAGCGTCGCGGTCCGGGCCTGGGCATACGTGGTGCCGGTCGTCATGTACGTGGTCAGCGCGCGGTACCAGATCTTGCCGACCTTCTCGTGGCCGATACCGGTGACGGCCGAACCGTTGCAGGTCGGCGAGTTGTGCGGCAGACCACCGATGGTCTTGGCGCCGCTGCCCTCGGAGGCCAGGTAGACGAAATGGTTCGCCACGCCGGACGAGTAGTGCACGTCCAGGTTGCCGATGCCGGAGTAATAGCAGTCCGGCGAGTTGCCGTCCTTGCTCGGCTTGTCCATGTACCGCAGGGCTGGGCGATCCTTCATGATCTTCTCGCCGATGTAGTAGTCACCCGGGTCGGCGGCCGTGTTGGAGTAGAACTCGACCATGGTGCCGAAGATGTCGCTGGTCGCTTCGTTCAGACCGCCCGACTCACCGGAATAGGTCAGGTTCGCGGTCGCGCTGGTGACGCCGTGGGACATCTCGTGGGCGGCCACGTCGATCGAAACCAGCGGCCCGGCGACGACGCCGTCACCATCGCCGTACGTCATCTTCGTGCCGTCCCAGAACGCGTTCACGTAGTTGCTGCCGTAGTGCACCCGGCTCTCGACGCCCTTGCCGTCGTTGAAGATGCCGTTCCGGCCGTGCACGGTCTTGTAGTAGTCGAATGTCGTCGCGGCGCCGTAGTGAGCGTCGACTGCGGCCGAGGCCCGGTCTGCGGTGGTGCCGGTGCCCCAGTGGTTGTCGGCGTCGGTGAACCTGGTGCTCGCCGGGCAGCCGACGTTGAAGATCTGGCACAGCATCGAGTCGGTCTGGTTCTTGGCGTCGGTCGTGTAGCCGCCGCCATGGGCCGGGTCGGTGAGCGTGAAGCCACCCGTGGCCGCGGTCGAGTCGAGCGGCACGGTGCCGCTGTACAGGCTCTTGCCGTCGCCGGTCACCGTCTCGATGTGCTGCTCGCTGATCAACTTGACGCCGGTCAGGGCGTCGATCGTGGTGGTGATCTCACTAGGCGTCCCGTCAGCCTGGACGCCGGAGGTGCTCACCAGGTAGGCCAATCGTGGCGAGCCCTTGCGGGCCTCGATCACCAGACTGGGCTTGCTGTCGGTCTTGTAGCCCTTGGCAAGCGCCTTGGCGGTCGCCTGGGCGATGCTCACCTTGGGGGTCCGGTCGACTGCCGCGGGCCGGGTGAGCGACAGGCTGGCACCCTTCCAGTTGCCGTCCTTTGCCTGGTGGACGACGACGTCGCCGCCGAGCACCTTCAGGCCACCAATGCTGCGGTCCATCCGGACGTGGCTGGACCCGTCCGCGTCGACGATGACATCTCGTACGGCGAAGGTGTCGGCGCCGGTGGCTCTGAGCACACCTAGGTTGTCTGTAATTGCTGCCTTAGCCCGGGCGATTGCTGCCGCGGGTGTCGGGCCTGGAGTCGGCCGGGGCGCACCGGTCGCCGTGGTGGTGCTGGTGATCCCCAGTGCGGTCGCGGTCGCTACGGCGGTGGCCGCGGCGAGGAGGGCGGATCTGTTCATCCTCGTGCTCCTTCAAGAGTGTCCCGGGGACCTCACGCCCCAGGAACGAGGTGATCGAACGTTACCTTCCAGTCACCTAGGGTGGCCAGAGGTTGGGAAAAGTCGTCTTTCGCGCGCGCTGACGACTTTTGGTCCGACCTGGGCGGTACGGTCACGAACATGGCGGCCACCAAGGCAATCGAGCTGGAGATCGCGGGCAGGACGGTCCGGGTGAGCAACCCGGACAAGCCCTACTTCGCTGACCGCGGTCTGACCAAGCTGGACATCGTGAACTACTTCGTCGCGGTCGGCGACGGGATCCTGGGCGCGCTCCGGGACCGGCCGACCACGCTGGAACGCTGGCCGGGCGGCTGGTTCGAGGGCGCCAAGTTGTCCACCCGGATGGACAACAAGGGCGACGCGTTCTACCAGAAGCGGGTCGCCAAGGGGGCGCCCGACTGGGTGGAGACCGCCACCATCACCTTCCCCAGCGGCCGGACCGCCGACGAGGTCTGCCCGTCCGAGCTGGCCGTGGTCGCGTGGGCGGTGAACCTCGGCACCCTGACCTTCCACCCGTGGCCGGTCCGTCGTCCCGAGCTGGAGAACCCGGACCAGCTGAGGATCGACCTCGACCCGCAGCCCGGGACCGACTTCAAGAACGCGGCCAGGGTCGCCCCAGCACTGCGCGAGCTACTCGCGGAGCACGGACTGGAGGGATTCCCGAAGACCTCAGGCGGTCGCGGCCTGCATGTGTACGTGCCGATCGAGCCGCGGTGGTCCTTCGTCGAGGCCCGCCGCGCGGTGATCGCCGTCGGCCGCGAGCTGTCGCGCCGGATGCCGGACCAGGTCACGGTGAACTGGTGGAAGGAGGAGCGCGGCGAGCGAGTCTTCATCGACTACAACCAGATGGCCCGGGACCGCACCATCGCCTCCGCCTACTCGGTCCGCCCCAATGCCCGGGCCCGGGTCTCGGCGCCGCTGCACTGGCAGGAGGTCGACGAAGTTGTGCCGGACGACTTCGACGTACTCACGATGCCGGCCCGGTTCGCCGAGGTCGGCGACCTGCACGCAGCCGTCGGCCAGAAGGCGTTCTCCCTGGAGTCCCTGCTCGAGCTCTCCGCGAAACACGAGCGCGACTTCGGCGAGGCCGACCTGCCCTACCCACCCGAGTACCCCAAAATGCCCGGCGAGCCCAAACGCGTCCAACCCTCCAAAGACCGCGACCGCCCCAAACCCTGACCCCCACGATCGTCGGTCCCTTGTTCCCCGGCGTGTCGCCGATCATCGGTCCGTACTGCCCATTCCGGGTACGACGAACAGCGACAGGTACGCCCAATCAGTCCGGCGGGTAGCCGAGCGGGCTGGTGCGCCCAAGCGAGCGGGGCGTGTGCGCCGAATCAGCGTGGCGGGAGCCGGCGGTGTGTGCCGACGCGAGCAGGCGAGTACGCCGAATCAGCGCGGCGGGTGCGCCGACACGAGCCCGGCGGGTGCGCCGACACGAGCCCGGCGGTGTGTGCCGACGCGCACCCGCCGGGTGCGCCGACGCGAGCCCGCGGTGTGTGCCGACGCGAGCGGACGGGTGCGCCGAATCGGTCCGGCGGGTGCGCAGAAGCAGTCAGGCGCAGAGGAAGTCAGCCGAGATCAGCCGGGCGCCGAATCGTCGTACAAGGGACATCCTCGAACCAAAGGGCTGGACCTCGAGCAGAAGGGACAGGTGAGGGCTGACACGCCGGGCAACAAGGGACCGGTGAAGGGGTGACACGCCGGGCAACAAGGGACCGGTGAAGGGGTGACACGCCGGGCAACATG
>JAWWPC010000087.1:0-12344 GCA_033851055.1 Kribbellaceae bacterium
CCCCCAAGGTCCCAGCCCATCAGCCACGACGGACTCGTCGAGGACACCGTCCTCCACGAAGACTCCCAGGTCACGGGCAATACACCCACCTGCGGCTCCAGATAAGGATCGTTTGCCGACACTCGGCCCGGGTTGCAGTCCCGTGCGTAGCCGAACTATGGCGGCGGACGGCCGCCGCCATAAAGATCTTGCTGGTCAGAGAACCGTCAGGCCTGTTGACGTGAACGTCAGTCATTGCTAACGTTCGTGGCCGCTAACGGACTAAGTTGGAGGAACGACTATGGGACAGCCGATCGCGTTCTTTGAGGTGGTCAGCCCGGATCACCAACGGGCGCAGAGTTTCTACCGTGAGCTGTTCGACTGGCAGATCGCCGCGGACGCGGCGATGGGCGGCTACGGCCTGGTGGACGCCGGAGCCGGCGAGCATGCCATCGGTGGCGGCATCGGGCCGTCGACGCAGCCCGGCGACACCGGGGTGAAGGTCTACGTGAAGGTCGACGACCTGGACGCCTACCTGGACCGTGCCGAGGCACTCGGCGGCAAGCGCCTGGTGGCCCCGACAGACCTGCCCGGCGACTTCGGCCGATTCGCGATCTTCAGCGACCCGGACGGGAACCAGGTCGGTCTGTGGGCATGACCGAACGGGACGCGACCGACGAGGCGCTGCACGCACTCGCTGAGCCGCGCCGTCGCGCCATCCTGCGGCTCGTCGCCCATGACGAGTTGGCCGCCGGGGAGATCGCCGCGGCGTTCGAGGTGAGCCGTACCGCGATCAGCCAGCACGTGACCGTGTTGAAGAACGCGGGGCTGCTCACCGAACGCCGCGACGGCACCCGGCGGCTGTACCGGGCCCGTCCGGAAGGGCTGGCCGGGCTGCGGGCGTTGCTCGATGAGATGTGGGCCGGTGCCCTGGACACCGCCCGGCGAGTGGTCGAGGCTGATCGCGGCCTTCGCGACACCGACCAGGAGGTCGGTCGTGCCGGCTGACCAGCGCCCGCCGCGGGGGCCCGTCCGGCGGCGAGCGGCACGATGCGTCGGCGATCCGCTGGCCGCGGAACCCCGCCGCGTCGAGCGGATCTGGGTGCTGGCACTGCGGGGCTTCCGCGACTACCTGCACGGCACCGATCGGGACAGCAGCCAAGGACAGCGTCGAAGCGTCGACGACAACGCTGTCCAGGACACCGAGAAGAGCGACCATGACCGCCCATAACCAGCCACCGGTCACTCCGCTGCGGCGGCCACCGGTCCGCCAGGCCACCCTCGTCCGGAGCGACGTCGAGCACACCTTCGAGGTGTTCGTCCGCGCGATCGGCGCGTGGTGGCCGGTGCAGCCGTTCTCGGCCGGGCAGGACCAGGTGCGTGACGTCACCGTCGAACAGCGGGTCGGCGGCCGGGTCTACGAGACCTGGCAGGACGGCACCGTGGTTGAGTGGGGCAAACTGCTCGTCTGGCAGCCGCCCCACCGGTTCACCATGACCTGGACCGGCACGCCCGCACCGACCGAGGTCGAGCTGACCTTCACCGCGCTCGGCCCGGCACTGACCAGGGTCGCCGTAGAACACCGAGGTTGGGAGTCGCTGAGCGAAGCCCAGCTGTCCGAGGACTGTGCCCTGCCCGGCGGCTACGCCAGCGGTGGCTACAGCAAGGGCTGGACCACCATTCTCGCTTGCTTCGCCTCCGCGGCCGAGGCACCACGTTCCCAGCCCAGGAGGCACCGATGAGCCATTTTCTCTACAAGTTCGTTCCCCGACAGGACTTCCCCACCACCATGACCGAAGGCGAAGCGGCGGTCATGCGCGAACACGTCGCCTACTGGCAAACACTCGCCGACAAGGGCACCGCGGTTGCGTTCGGTCCGGTCGCCGACCCGGCCGGCTCCTGGGGCGTCGCCATCGTGGAGGCGGAGACCGCCGAGGAGGTACACGCGATCCGCGCGGCCGACCCCGTCGTCACCTCCGGTCTCGGCCCGGTCGACATATATCCGATGCCGCAGGCGATCACCAGGCGGTCGTAGCCCGGCGCGGTCAATCACAAGGCTGAAAACCCCAGCCAGACCGGGCAGATACCGGCACCCGCGTCACGCTCGTGCTCGAGGGACTCGCGTCGGTCGGCGCGGACGGCTGGAACTACCGGGGACGGCTATGCGGAAGGCTGGCGGGTCGCACGCGCTGGTATGGCGAGCAGTCCCGAACTCTCTACCTGGACCAAGATAGGAGATTGCAATGGCGACCCTCACCGATGACCAGATGCGGGCGCTGATGCCTACGACCAAGATCTACAGTGTGATGATCCTCAAGGCTGGCCCCAACCGGCAGATGGCTGGTGTCGACAGCATCATCTGGGAGCACGGCCGATGCAACTTCTCCATGCGCGCGGACGGACTACTGTCCATCGTCTGCCCGGTCGGCGATGGGACTGAGGTGTGTGGCGTCGCGATCTTCAACCTCGGACCCGAAGAGACAAGCAAGATCATGGAGGACGATCCCGGCGTCAAGGCCGGCGTGTTCGTCTACGAGGTGCATCCCTGCCGGAGCTTCCCGGGCGACGCGCTGCCTGCGTGATCGGGAGAGAGCCGATCGATATCACCGGACATCGAAGGAGGGAAGGGCTTCCTTCCCGGACGGTCTAACAACGGATCTTGCTGCACTGCCCCGGCAGGCGTCGCTGTCGACGTCAGAACTCGACGACGTCGACTTGGGCAACCGCAGGATCACCATCGCCGACCGGCAGACGTGCGAGCCGAAACTGGCGCTGACCATCGGCGCCTACCCCCGCACCCATCCCGTCCAGGTGATCCAGACAGGTGACGAGGTGATCGACCTCGGCGCAGTGCAGGTCACGGCTGCGGGCCCGCAGCGGCGTACGGCGTAGCCGTCATGTTCTTCACCGCCACCGCCCGCCTGGCCAATCGAGCTCCAGGTGGTTGTTCATGTCCAGCTCGAAGCGGCCATAGAGGTTCAGGTGGGTCCAGAAGAGAGCACTCAAGCCGCGCCGGTCCTCGTTGGTCAGCTTCTTGCGCCACTTGGGATCGGCCAGGACGATCTGGATCATGATCGTGTTGAGGTAGGCGATCGCCGCCTGAGTGAGATGGAGGGCGAGCGCGGAGACCTCCACGTGCTCCTTGTCATCTCCCGCGAGGTCGCCGGCCTTGCCGTAGAAGATGTCCCTATTTGCCGAGTGCCAGTTCTCGACCACGTTCAGGCCCTCGTGGATCTCCCTGCGAAGCTCCTCGCTCGCCAGATAGTCCGGGCGTGAGATCGTCCTCGGGATTGCGCCAGAGGTTGCCGCCCTCGATCCATATCTCCCGCCGCCGGATCGCCTTGCACAGCGCGACAAGCACGCACAGCTCGTAGGGGATGCGTTCGATCAGGCCGGTGTCCGGATCGAGCACCCCCTACCGCCAGTCGTCGGGCACCACGTGCTCCAGCGGCACGGTGTCGGTGGGGTCGTAGAAGTCCTCCCCGCAGTCCTGGTACCGCTCCAGCAGCGCCAGGGCGTCCATGACCGGTTGGAACGCCTCGTTGTTGGAATGGAGGGTCACCGCCTTGAGCAGCTTGGGCAGGCCGCGGCGGTAGTGGTGGGAGTAGGAGCCGCGCAGCTTGGTGCGGACCCCGGGGTGTTGAACGCCTTCTCGTTCGCCTTGGCCTCGGCGATGATGTCGGCCAGCGTCCGCGTCCCGACCACTGGGTAGATGGCCTTGCGGACGATCTCCTCCGGTAGCTCCAGCGCCACCTCCGCAAGCTTGACCAGGATGCCGTTCTTGCCGTGCACCCGCCGGAACTCCGAATTGATCTCGCTCTCGACCTTCCTCGCCGCCCGCACGCTGTCTTGTGGACGACCTGCACCAGCAGCTCCACCAGGCCGTCGATCATCTCGGCCTTCCGCACCCAGCACAGCGCGGCCAGCAGCGTGATCCGGATCGGCTCCGGCGAGGCCTCGAAGTCGGAGGGGTACATCGCTATGTCGAGCTTTGTGCACCGCCTGGTCAACCCTTGCCGGGGTCAACGGCTGGGCGGTGCACAAGGCGGAGCAACGAGTCGACCCTTGTGCACCGCCCCAGTCAACCTAGGCAGTGGATCAATGGCTGGGCGGTGCACAGAGGCGGACACGCGCGGAACCTTCTCGACCAGCTGCTCGCGAACCCTTCAAACGAGGGCCGGTACGCTGACCGGTTGAATCCGCCTGCAGCAAACCGGCGAGTCGAGACGGGGAGTCGGCCCAGGCCCGGAAGGGGGGGTGGCTGAGGTGGTTACGCCACTTGGTGGCGGGCGCCACCTAGGTCGACGATTGCGGCGCGGATCTGGCGTGCTTGAGAGGTCTCATTCGCCGTGTCTATCAGATCGGCGGCGGACCGACATCAGATCCGAACGAGCTCCTGACATCGCAGCGAGTCCGCATGGGAATGAATTCACATGCGGCGTACCGCCCACGCGCTGCACCCTGTGAGGAGCAGAAGTTGACCGACCTGACTGATAGTTCGCGCAGGACCTTCCTTCGATTCTCCGCGGCCGCATTGGGTGCCGTGGCGCTGAGCGGTTGTGCTTCCGACGGCCAGAGCCGAACCGCCGCCACCCCGTCTGCCGCCATTCCGGAGACGCCAGTTGCCGATGGCAAGGAGGCGTTGCAGCGATTGGTGGACGGCAATCAGCGCTTCGCGGGGAATCACGCCGCGCACCTGGATGAAGGCGAGGAACGGCGGATCGCGGTCAGTAAGGGACAGCATCCGTTCGCGACGATCCTGGGCTGCGTGGATTCCCGGGTCCCGGCCGAGTTGGTCTTCGATCGCGGGCTGGGCGACCTCGTCGTGGTCCGCAGTGCCGGCGGGGTGCTGGACAAGTCGGTGATCGGCAGTCTCGAGTTCGGGGTGGCCGAGCTCGAGACGCCGTTGCTGATGGTGCTCGGCCACCAGCGCTGCGGTGCGCTTGACGCGACCATCAAGGCGCTCGACGGGCGGATGGCTGACGCTGCCGGCGACATCGATTTCCTTGTGGAGGCACTGGAACCGGCTGTTCGGCAGGTGACCGGCAAGCCTGGCGACCGGCTGGCCAATGCGGTGCACGCCAACGTGGACCAGGTCCTGCAGGAGTTGCGGAAGTCACTCGTCCTCGGCCCGGCGGAGAAGGCGGGCAAGGTGCTGCTGGTGGGCGCGTACTACGAGCTGGACACCGGCAAGGTTCTGTTCAACTGAAGGCCGTCGAGGGCTCGCATAAATCAGCTGATCTGCGTCAGGCGGCCGTTGTCGACGTCGTACATGAAGCCACCGACGAGGATGTCGTCACCGATCAGGGGGTGTTCCCGGACGGCGGCGACATCGCGGCGCAGCCCTTCCATCTGGTCGGGTACGACGTTGAGGGGCAAGTAGCCGGCGGGCTTCCCGGCGGCGGCCTCGACCTTGGCGCGCAACTCATCCTCGGTCATCGCGGCCATCGCGCAGCGGGTGTGCGGGATGATCATGATGCGACGGACGCCGAGCAGTTGGACACCCAGCACCAGCCCGGTCATGGTCACCTCGGTGACCCGGCCACCGGCGCTGCGCAACACCTTGGCGTCGCCCGGCTTGAGGCCGAGCATTTCCAGCGGCGGGATCCGTGAATCCATGCAGGTGACGACGCCGATACCGGCGTGGGCGATGCCGTCGAAGCCGCCGTAGGCGAACCGGGCGGCGTAGTCGGCGTTGGCCGCCAGCAGGTCCTCGAAGCCGGTAGGCGGCGACGACACTTCGGCACTCATCGGACCTCTCCCGGTAGGACGGCACCCGCACGGAGGATCGACATTGCGAAGGGCTCCTTCCCGCAGGAGTCAGGGCGGGGTGGTTCGGCAGGTTCGCTGCTGACCGGGACGGTCCAGGTCCGGCCGTCGACGTGTTGCACGGTGACAGTCTCGAGGTCTTCGGCAACCACGCTCAGGGCGTCCAGCCGGACCTCGCCGGTTGCCTGCCGTACGGCGATCTCGGCGACCTGGCCACGCTTGGTCCAGCTGGAACGGCCGCGTAGCGAGTCCACCAAGGTCTCGCCTCGGTCGGCAGCGGCAAGGAGGGCGACGGCGGACGAGACGTCGAGTTGGCCATACATGTACCCGGTCGGGAGCACCGTGGCGGTTGGTGCGAAGCGGTGCCCGCCGAGGTGGTTTGACTCCCAGACGCGGCCCGGGGCCAGCGTGGCGAGGGCATCGACGATCGGCCGTCCGAACAGGGCGCAGCACTCGTCACGCTTACCGTTCGTACAGACCAGTAGCACCGGCTCAGCCACGGGCGCCAGCGACGGGAACGAGTCGACGACGGCCTCTAGGTTGCCGCAGGCCACGGCTTTGAGGTCGAGCACGGCCAGCTTGCCGGGATCGTCGACCCGGCCGCCGAGCAGCCAGGTCCGACCGGGCGCGGTACTGGCGACGTACACCTGGTGCGAGCGCGGGTGGTCGTCGGGATGACGGCCAGGGGAGCGGATCAGCCCGAAGCGGAGGTCGGCCTTCTTGGCGTCCGCGTCGATCTTCGCGCCGAACGCGGCATCCAGGTGGCTTTGCGTCGGCGCCTTGGCACCCCAGGGCCCGGGTTGTTCCACCACCAGCCAGCCGGCGGCGACGATCGCCGTACCGGCGAGTGGTTCGTGCAGCTCGCGGCAGAAGGTCGAGCAGAGCCCAGGCCGGCCGGTCGCATCAGTTCTCGCGCTCACCCCGCTCACGGTACGCGAGCGGAGCGCGGGTCACGCCATGACGATGGTCACTCGTGGACACTCCGCCGGCGCCCGAGCAGCAAAGCAGCCAGTACGGCGGCTGCGAAGGCGCAGAGGGCCGCTCCGGCGAAGATAGTGTGAACTTGTGAAATGGCCGCCTCGCGCAACGCGTCGATGAAGGGCCGGCAAGTCCCGGGCGCCGTCGGGCAGAGCTCGTTCGGCGAGGGGATGTCCTTCACCAGTGTGTAGTAGCGCCGCAAGCCGATCGCTGTCAGGGCCGAGACGCCTACGAGCATCCCGACCATCCGTGCAACCACTACGAGTGCGCTGACCAGGCCGTGGCTGTCGGGCCGGGTGGCGCCGAGCATGGCTGTGTTGACCGGCGACAGCGCCAGGCCGAACCCGAACCCGCACAGCAGGAGCGCAATCGTCGCCGGCACGTGGTCCAGCGCGCGCCGGTCCCACATAGCCATCAGCACGAACATCGCTCCAGCCAAGGCCAGTCCGGCGCCAGCGATTAGCCCGAGGCCGTACCGCCGGGTCAGCCAGCCGCCGACGACAGCGCCAACCGGTAGAGCGATGAGGAACCGCAGCAACACCAGTGCAGCACCGAGCTGGCCGCCACCATGCGTCGTACGGGCAAAGACCGGCACGTCCACTAGTGCAGCGATGAGCGCGGCTCCGACCAGGAAGCTGACGACCAGAGAGCCCCAGGCCGCCCTGGACCCGAGCAAGCCGGGCGGCACGATGGCATTCGGCGTACGGCGTTGCCATAGCGCGAAGCCCACGGCAAAGACAGCAGCAGCCACAAGTAGCCACGGCCCGGCGGGCGCTATCACCTCACGCTCGGGATCAGCCGTCGCAAACGCCAGTACGACGCCCGCGAGTGCTAGCGCCAGCAGTAGCGCACCGGGAACGTCCACCTGCTTGCTCAGGCTCACAATGCCGGCGTGGCTCTTCACGGTGACCAGCACGGCCCAGAGCACGGCCAGGACAAGTGTGACGACGCCGATCGGCGTGAGCAGCCTGGACTCTCCAGTGAATGGCACGAAGGGCAGCCCGAGCGTCACCCCGTTCGCGAGTCGTGCTGGTGCCGTCAAGGTGAGCGCAAGGGCCACACAGGCAAGCAGCCCGATTACAGCGGCAATTGGATTCCGCCGCCGCTGTCGGCCACGCAGCAGCATTGCGAGTACCAGGGCGACGCCAAGGTTGAGCCAGAAGATGGCCCGCCAATCGGCCACGGCCAATACCACTGCCCCGTAGAGCGGGCCAAGGACCGAGCCGAGCTCCTGAACTGCTCCGACCACGCCTAGCGGTAGTCCACGTCGTTCATCCGGCCAGAGGTCGGCCACCAGGGCAAGGGTTGCAGGGACCAGACCACCGCCGCCTACCCCTTGCAGGAACCGCCCGGACACGACCAGGGACAAGTCGTACGAGGCTGCGGTGATCAGCGAGCCTACTGCGAAGAGCAGCAGCGCGCCTACTAACACCGGCGTACGGCCGACGACGTCTGCTATCCGGCCGATCAGCGGCAGAACGGCGATGTAGCCCAGCAGGAAGCCGGACACGATCGGCGCCGCCCGTTGTAACTGGTCCGCGGACAGGCCGACACCGGCCATCATGTTCGGCAGTGCCAGCACTACGACATAGGTATCCGCGGCGGCGAAGGCCACAGCGACCGAGGCGAGGCCGAGCCGCGCCCTGGGACTGCTCACGGCTTGGTGATCTCGACCTTCTCGCCGTACTTGTCCAGGGTCACCTCGTAGCTGCTGGTCGCCCCGTCGTAAAACGTCCCGGTGATCGTTGCCGACACCAACTGCTTGGTCGACCTATCGATCTTGAAGCTGCTCGGGAAGTCCCGGTCGGCCGGTGCCTTCGGAAAGATGCCCTGCAGGGTCTTGCCCTGGATGGAGCCGGTGACCTCGGTCAGCACCTTCGAGCCGTCGCGGGTCTCGCCCTTCACCGCCGGGTCCTTGACGGTCGGCAGGGTCGAGGTGAGGCCCTTGTTCGGGTCGAGCAGGACCGCCGGGTCGGGCGCGCCGAGCCCGGCTAGCTGGGACGGCGGCAACACGATGAAGTTCGACGTGAACGGCAGCTTGGCGTAGACCTTGCCGCCGACCGCGACCACCTCGGCGTCGATCGATGAACCCGCCGCGCGGACGGTGAGCTTGCCCTTGAAGGCCGGTGAATGGGTGGCGACACCGTCACCGCTGGCCAGAGTCTGGGCGGTATCCGGCAGGCCCCGCCCGGTGATCACGAGGTGCACGCTGGCCGTCTCGTCGATGGTCTTCTTGGCATCGGTGAGCATCACCACCGCGTCGTCGGCGGACGTGGGTGTGCCGCCGGAACCCTTGCTGCCAGTGCAGCCGGTCACGGCGAACACCAGCACCGCGCCAAGCGCGACGAGTCTCTTCATGGGGTCAGCCTGCCAGGTCGGCGGCGCACGCCGCGATCGGCTGCGCCACCGGTACGCCGGAGCCGTCCCGGCGCGGGTCGACCGGCGGCAGGTCGATCGGGGCACCACTGGCGGCGCTGGCTCGGATCGGGACCGCCCCCGCATACGCGAGCAGCAACCCGTCCTCACCCTTGAGTAGCCGGTGGCAGCGCACGCCCTGGGTGCCGCGGCCCTTGGCCGGATATTCGCTGAAGGGCGTCACCTTGACCGCGCCGACCTCGGTCCCCGGCAGGGCCGAGGACGAGCCGGAGATGGTGACGACCTGGGCGTCCCGGTTCAGGTCGAGCGCGCCGAAGAACGTCACCTTGGCGCCCTTGCTGAGCTTGATCCCTGCCATCCCGCCCGCCGTCCGGCCCTGCGGACGGACGACTGAGGCGTTGAAGTGCAGCAGTTGGGCGTCGCTGGCGATGAAGCACAGCTCCTCATCGCCGGTGGTCAGCTCGACCGCACCGACGACCTCGTCGTCATCGCCGAGCCGGATGATCTCCCACGAGTCGCGGTTGCTCAGGTGGTCCGGCACGACCCGCTTGACCACACCGGTCGACGTACCGAGGGCGACACCGATCGAGTCCGGGTCCATCGTGGTGAGTGCCAGCGCGCGCTCGCCGGGCTCCAGCGAGACGAACTCCGCGATCGGCGCTCCACCCTGCAGGTTCGGCGCGTTGGCGGTCGTCGGTACGGCGGGCAGGTCCAGCGACTCCAGGCGGATCAACCGGCCGGTGCTGGTAATCACGCCGTACTGGCCGCGGGCGGTGCTGCGGACCGAGGACACGATCGCGTCGTGCTTCGCCCGGCTGTCACCGGTGCCGAACGGCTCGACGCCGTTCGTCCGGGCCAGCAGGCCGGTCGAGCTCATCAGCACCCAGCACGGGTCGTCGCTGACCTCGAGCGGGACCGCCGCGGTCTTGGTCGCACCGGACGACTCGAGCAGGACGGTCCGCCGCGGCGTGCCGTAGGTCTTGGCGATCTCAGCCAGCTCGTCCGAGACGATCCGGCGCAGCAGGCCCTCGTCCTCGAGGATCGCGGTGAGCTTCTCGATCTCGACTTCCAGCTCGGCCTTCTCGGTGTCCAGCTCGAGCTTGGAGTACTTGGTCAGCCGGCGCAGCGGCATGTCGAGGATGTAGTTGGCTTGGATCTCCGACAGGTCGTAGATCTCGATCAGCCGGGTCCGCGCCTCGGCGGCGTCCTCGCTGCTCCGGATCACCTGGATCACCTCGTCGATGTCCAGGATGGCGATCAGCAGACCGTCGACGATATGCAGCCGGTCCTGCGCCTTCTTCCGGCGGAACTCGCTGCGCCGCCGCGTCACGTCGTACCGGTGGTCGAGGTAGACGTCGAGCAGGTCGCGCAGGCCCAGGGTGCGGGGCTGGCCGTCGACCAGGCAGACCGCATTGATCGAGAACGAGTCCTCCAGCGGGGTCAGCTTGTACAACTGCTCCAGCAGGGCCTCGGGCACGAAGCCGTTCTTGACCTCGATCACCAGTTGGGTGCCGTGGGCGCGGTCCGTCAGGTCCTTCACGTCGGCGATGCCCAGCAGCTTCTTGGCCTGGACCAGCGTCTTGATCTTCTCGATCACCTTCTCCGGGCCGACCGTGTACGGCAGTTCGGTGACGACGATGCCCTTGCGCCGCGGGGTGACGTTCTCGATCCGGGCGGTGGCGCGCATCTTGAAGCTGCCACGGCCGGTCAGGTACGCGTCCTTGATCCCCTCCAGGCCGACGATCTTGCCGCCGGTCGGAAGGTCCGGACCGGGGATGAACCGCATCAGGTCGTCCAGGTCGGCCTTCGGCGTCTTGATCAGGTGCCGCAGCGCCTGGATCACCTCGACCAGGTTGTGCGGCGCCATGTTGGTCGCCATCCCGACCGCGATCCCGGATGCGCCGTTGACCAACAGATTCGGGAAGGCGGCCGGCAGGACGGAAGGCTCTTCCTCGCGGCCGTCGTAGTTCGGCTTGAAGTCGACGACGTTCTCGTCCAGGCCGTTCGTCATCGCCATCGCCGGCGGTGCCATCCGGCACTCGGTGTAACGCATCGCAGCCGGACCGTCGTCCAGAGATCCAAAGTTTCCGTGGCCATCGATCAGCGGCACCCGCATCGACCAGGGTTGCGCCGTACGCACCAGGGCGTCGTAGATCGCGCCGTCACCGTGCGGGTGGTACTTACCCATGACCTCACCGACGACGCGGGCGCTCTTCACGTGGCCGCGATCGGGCCTGATGTTGTTCTCCGCCATCGAGAACAGGATCCGGCGCTGCACCGGCTTCAACCCGTCCCGGGCGTCCGGCAGGGCCCGGGAGTAGATCACCGAGTAGGCGTACTCCAGGAAGCTGCTGCGCATCTCGTCGGAGACATCGACGTCGAGGATGTGCTCCTCGAAGTCCTCGGGTTCGGCGGTGCTCTTGGTACGGCGTGCCATACGGGTTTACGTGCTCCTCGGTGACAACTTCTGCTGAGACGCGCCGCCGCGGTCCGGGCGGCTGGGCTCATTGTCCCCGCTCGACCGGCTCAACGGTGGGAACGACCCGGCCCCATGGGCAGTGTGTTTTGCCGCCCCAGGGTACGGCTCCCGTGCCGCCCACGGGCCCCCGCGCCCCACTTGCCGGAGGGACGCCCTGTTCGAACGTCGCCGCCACGACACCCCTTGACCCCGCATCCCCGGCTGAGCAGAGTCCCGACCGGATCCGGCGAGCCAACCGGCCGCGCCGCCCGGGGCGCCGTCTGCGCCGCCCGGCGCACCGTCGCGATGCCCGGTGCACCGTCTGCGGCGAGTCGTGGTTTCATGTCGCGGGCAACCGATTGCCGGCAACACAAACCCACGACTGGGTGCTCCTGCTCGCCCAGCGAACCCGACCGGGACCGCGCGATCACGCCTCGCCGACGCGGCCGGCAGCAGGTCCCCCGACCTCACCCCCCGCGCCCGCAAGACCAGCTCGTGAAGCGGCCCCAGACCGAAGGACGCCACCACGCGGGGACCTCCTTACCTGGATGATCAACAGCGCTGTCACGTTCGTGCCCACTAGCGGGTTTCCGTGCCGCTAGCGGGTTAGCACCTGCGATCGGCGCCAGCAGGCTGCTATCGGTGCAATACCCCGCGACCGGGTCCCGAGATCATCCGGGTTCCGCGGCGAGGTAAGCCCGGGTGGGCGCGCTGGGCGCGAGGGCAGCAAGCGCCCATCGGCGGACGGCCAGCAGGGCGGTACACCGGGCGTACGCCGTACGCC
>JAWWPC010000213.1:0-23526 GCA_033851055.1 Kribbellaceae bacterium
TGCGCGGAACGCGCGGCCCTGACCTGAAGAGAGGGCCGCCGTCCGCGGTTGATGAGTGGCGGAGGTCCGCTGACCAGCTCAGTCGGAGGCGATCTGGGCGGTGCCGACCAGGACTTCGACGTCCAGGGCAGCGCGGCCGCGGCCGATCTCGACGTCCTTGCTCTGGCCGTTCACTGCACCGGTCCAGGTGACCCTGCCGAGCTGTGCCTCGGTGTGGACCCGGACATCGGAGCCGCGGCGCAGCGTCAGGTTCGCCGCGCCGGACTCGACCCGGACCCGCGAGCGTCCCTTGGTCAGCTGAGCGTCCAGGGTCGCGGATCCCGCCTGGACCAGCAGGTCGATCGGCCCGTCCACGTCCGACACCTTCGCCGTACCGGCGGTGACCCGGACCCGGGTCAGACCGGGCAGCCGCTCGGCGATCACGCTGCCGCCGGTCACCTCGATCTCCACTTGCAGGGACGGGTTGACCCGGATGGACAGCTCCTTGGCGAAGCCGTTGACGTGCGACTTGAGGTCACCTACCGACCGGTTCCGCAACATGCTGAACCCGTCGATCGACACCCCCATGTCGCCCTCGCTGTTGATCGCGAGCGTGTCGCCGTCCCGCTTGATCACGTGCGGGCCGTCCACCGCGACGCCGTTGATGGCGGGTTCGCCGATCAGCCGGACACGCCGCCCGATCGCCCGGATGGTGACTCGCTGGACCCCGGCCGGCACCGGCATCGTGCTGTGCTCAGTCTCGGCCGAGTCCGGTACCGAGTCCTGGACAGGCTCACTGACGGGACCGGTCTCGGCTACCGGCGGCATCACGTCATCCTGGATCGGCTCGTCGACGACGCTGCCCTGCGCGGGCTCATCGATCGGGGCGCCCGGTACGTCCACCACCTCGGCCCAGACGGAGGCCGATGGCTTGCTGTCCTCGTGCTCGGTCGCCTGGCGGGAATTGGTGCTCGGGACGGCCGCCAGCAGGGTCGCTGCTTCATCGCTGGAGAGCTGGCCCTTCGCGACCCGCTCGAGGATGTCCTTGACCCGGCGGTCGTGGTCGTACTGGCTGTTCTCGGTACCGCCGGCGTCGGCGCTCTGGTCGCTCATGCCCCCCAGTCCAGCACTCCGGCGGGTTCAAACCAATCGGGGATGGCCCGGAACTCCCCCGCCCTCGCCCTGACCGGTGCCAAACAGCAGTGCGGGTCACGGCGGAGTAGCCCGTGACCCGCACTCCGTTCAAAGGAAAGTCCTACGCGGCCGACATCTCCTCGTCGGCCAGTTCGCTCTGTACCTCGTTGAGCTCGGCTGCCTCGGTGGCTGCTGCCGCCCGCCGGCTGCGCAGGCCACGCAGGCCGGTCAGGCCGGCGACCAGACCAAGCACGGCGATCCCGGTGACGACCCCGAGGGCCGGCTTGTACGCCGACAGCATGCCGCTGGGTGCGGTGATGCCGCGCGACTGGCTACCGATCACCGCAGTGGTGACGGCGAGCACGATCGCACCGCCCACCTGGGCGGAGGTGTTGAACAGGCCGGAGGCCAGACCCTGCTCGTGATCCTCGACCCCGTTGGTGGCCTGGATGTTCAGCGCCGGGAAGGTGATGGCGAAACCCAGCCCGATCAGCAGCATGGTCGGCATCACGGTGGCCAGGTAGTTCGACTCCGGGCCGATCCGCAGCGAGAGCGCATAGCCGACAACGAAGAGCCCCATGCCCGCCACCACCATCCGCTCGGTACCGATCCGGTCCGCCAGCTTGCCCGCATGCGGGGACAGGAAGGCGACCAGCAGACCGGTCGGGAGGAAGCCAAGCGCGGTCTCGAACGACGACCAGCCCAGCAGGTCCTGCAGGTAGAGCGTGCCGATGAACTGGAACGCGACGTACGCGCCGAAGACCGTCATGATCGCGAGGTTCGCGACGCGCAGGTTGGCCTTGCGCAGGATGCCGAGCCGGACCAGTGGGTGCTTGGAGTGCCGCTCGATCAGCACGAACGCGGTCATCAAGGCGGCTGACAGGACGAAAAGGCCGATCGTCCGGACCGAAGCCCACCCGGCGTTCTCGGCGCCTACCACCGCGAACACCAGGGCAAGCATGCCTGCGGTCACGGTCACCGCTCCCGGTATGTCGTACCCGCCGGCAGCGTCGTCACGCGGGCTCTTGGGGATCAGCTTGATGCCGAACAGCAGCACGATCAGGGCGACCGGGCCGGGCATCAGGAAGGTCCAGCGCCAGCCGACCTCGGTCAGCAGGCCGCCGAGGATCAGGCCCATCGAGAAGCCGCTGGCGGCGCAGGTGGTGAAGATGCTGAGCGCCCGGTTCCGGTCCGGGCCCTCGTGGAAGGTGGTGGTGATGATGGAGAGCGCGGCCGGCGCGGTGAACGCGGCGGCGACCCCCTTCACGAACCGCGCGGCGATGAGCAGTTCGGGGTTGGTGGCAAGTGAGCTCAGCATCGAGACCACGGCGAACACGGCCAGGGCGATCAGGAAGACCCGACGCCGGCCGAGCAGGTCGGCGGTACGGCCGCCGAGCAGCAGCAGGCCGCCGTACCCGAGCACATAGCCGGTGACGACCCATTGCAGGGATGAGAGGGGGACAGCGAGGTCGGCGCCGATGGACGGAAGGGACATGCCCACCATGGACACGTCGAGGCCATCGAGGAAGATCACGCCGCAGACCACCAGGAGAGCGCCCCACAGGCGCGCGTCCCAGGTCAGGCGGGTCGGTGGCACAGAGGTTGCTTGCGTCATGCGGGTCAGCATTGCATGCGTATGCATTTAATGTCTACTCATTAATTGCGCTTGCATTGAATGTCGGTGCATGGTAACGTCCGCGGCATGGCCGATAGAAAGGTCAGCACTGGGACCACCGTCGAGGCCAGTGCCGATATCCGGGAATGGCGTGCGCTACTGGCTCGCCACGCGGATATGACCTGCGCGCTCGATCGGGCGCTGCAGGCTGGTCACCAACTGGGCATGAGCGAGTATGAAGTACTCGAGCGCCTGGCTGAGCTTCCTGAGCAGTCCGCCAAGATTCAGCAGATCGCCGGCTCGGTGCACCTGAGCCAGAGTGCGTTGTCCCGCGTGATCGGCCGGCTGGAGGCAGCCGGGTTGGTCGAGCGGTTGATGTGCGCCGAGGACCGGCGTGCGATCAAAGTGCAGCTGACCGAGGACGGCCTGCTCCGGCAGACCGAGGCGCAGCCGACCCAACGCCGAGTACTCGCCGAGCGGCTGCACTCCCCTTTGCTGAAGTCCTGCGACTAAACCGTCACTCGTCAGTCAGCGAGTACGTGTAACCGTTGCTGCTCAGGCAGGTCAATACCCGCTCGCGGTGCTCCTCACCTCGCGTCTCGAGCTGCAATGCCACCTCGACCTCGTCCAGGCTCAGGGTCGCCGAGATGCGCTCGTGCACCACCTCGATGATGTTCGCGTCCACCTTCGCGAGCCGGCTCAGCAGCGTCGCCAGGCCGCCCGGTGTGTCCGGGATCCGCACCCGCAGGGACAGGTACCGGCCCGCCGAGGCCATGCCGTGCCGGATCACCCGCATCAGCAGCAACGGGTCGATGTTGCCACCGGAGAGGACCACCACGACCGGAGGCTTGAACCGCTTCGGGTCATCCAGTACGGCGGCCACCGCCGCGGCGCCGGCTGGCTCGACCACCAGCTTGGCGCGTTCGAGCACCAGCAGCAGCGCCTTCGACAGCGAGTTCTCGTCGACGGTCAGCACCTCGTCGACGTACCGCTTGATGGCCGCGAAGGGGACCTTTCCGGGCATCCCGACCGCGATCCCGTCCGCCATCGTCGCCATCCGTTCCAACGCGACCGGCTCCCCCGCCTCCAGCGAGGCCGGGTACGCCGCGGCGCCGGCGGCCTGGACCCCGACCACCGAGATCGGCATACCGTCACGCTGCATCGCGGTCGCGATCCCCGCGACCAGACCGCCTCCGCCAGTCGGTACGACGACGGTCCGCACCTGCGGGCACTGCTCCACGATCTCCAGGCCGGCGGTGGCCTGCCCCGCGACGATGTCGGGGTGGTCGAACGGGTGGATCAGGATCGCCCCGGTCTCTGCCTCGAACTCGCGAGCCGCCACCAGGCACTCGTCGATCGACGTACCGACGAAACGGATCTCGGCCCCGTACGCGCGGGTGGCTTTCTCCTTCGGGATCGGCGCACCGTGCGGCATGAACACGGTGGCCTTGATCCCGAGCAACTGGGCGGCGAGGGCCACCCCCTGTGCGTGGTTGCCGGCGCTGGCCGCGACCACACCCCCGGCGCGCTCCTTCTTGGACAGCCTGGCCATCCGCACGTAGGCGCCGCGCAGTTTGAACGATCCTGTGCGCTGCAGGTTTTCGCATTTGAGGAACACGTCCCCGCCGACCAGCTCAGTGAGCCAGCGCGAGTACTCCAACGGCGTTGGCGCCACCACATCGTGCAACAGGTCCGCCGCCCGCGCGATCTCCGCGGGCGTGATCACAGCATCAACACTCACCCGCTCACACTACGAGACGCGCCTATTACTTGAGGAGCAGCTTGCCGAGGCGGCGCGACGCGACGTACATGCCGAGGGTCCCCATGACCGCGAGGTAGAGCGCGTTCACCAGCAGGCTCCAGCTGACGGTGCCGGTGGTCAGAGCTCGCTCGAGCGCCACCCCTTGATAGAGCGGCGTGATCTCGACCAGCCAGCGGATCGCACCCGGGTACGTCTCGACCGGGTAGAACGTTGCCGAGAACAAGAACATCGGCATCGTCGCCAACTGGACGAATTCGAAGTCCTGCCAGCTCCGCATGAACGTCGTCAACGCCATCCCCGCACCCGCGAACGCATAGCCGAGCAGCACCGAGACCGGCAGCGCCAGCAGCGCCCACCAGGACTCGATCAGGCCCATCGCCAGCATGACGAGCAGGAACATCCCCGAGTAACAGGCACCGCGCAAGAGTGCCCAGGTCACCTCGCCGGTCGCGATGTCCCACGGCCGCAGCGGTGTGGCCAGCATCGCGTCGTACAGCCTGGCGTACTTCATCCGGAAGAAGATGTTGTACGTCGAGTCGAAGACGGCACCGTTCATCGCCGAACTCGCGAGCATCGCCGGCGCCACGAAGGCGGCGTACCCGATCTTTGTGCCGTCGGCCAAGGTGAAGTCGCCGACCAGCTGGGCCACCCCGACGCCGATCGAAAGCAGGTAGAACACGGGCTCGAAGAAGCCGGAGATGAAGACGACCCACGACCGCCGGTAGACCAGGAAGTTCCGCTCGACCAATTGGCGGCCAGAACCGGCGCGAGCCGGCAGCGGCACCACCCGGGCAGCAAGTGTGGCCATCAGCTGATCAACCTCCGGGTAAGGCCGCGGACCGCGAGCCAGGTGCCGACGACGAACCACGCCGTCAGGTAGGCCAGATTGCCGAGCGCCGGCAGTAGCTCGACGGTGCCCAGGCTGAGGGCACGGGACAGTTCGACGGCATGCCAGAGCGGGCTCAGGTAAGCCAGCCACTCGATCCAGTCCGGCAGCTGGGAGACCGGGAAGAACGCGCCGGAGAACAAGAACATCGGGATCACCCCGAAGCGGAAGATCATCGCGAAGCCTGAGTCATTCTTCAGCCGGGTGGCGACGGCACACACCGGCGCGGATACTGCCATCCCGACCAGCAGCGCGACCGGCAGGCCGAGCAGCCCGAGCGGCGAGGCCAACCCACCGAAAGCCGCGATCACCACGAGGAACACCGCGCTGGTGGTCAGAACGCGGAACGCGATGAAGGCCAGTTGGCCGTACATCACATCGGCAGGGCGCAACGGCGTCGAGATCATCGAGTAGTAGAACTTCTGCCACTTGAGCCCACTCATCACCGGGTAGGTCGACTCGGACACGGCGATCTGCAAGGCGGTGGACGCGAGCAGGCCGGGCGCGATGAACTGCAAGTAGCTGACGCCACCTAGTGCGCCGGTCCCGTTGGCGTCGACGAACGAACCGAGCCCGATCCCCATCGCGGCCAGGTAGAGCAACGGCAGCAGGAAGCTCGTGACCAGGCTGCCCTTCCACGTCCGGCGGTAGACCGTGACCCAGTAGTCGAACTGCCTGCGGCCGTTCTCGACTGCGGTGCTGCTCATCAGTCGACCAGGGTCCGGCCGGTCAGACGGAGGAACACGTCCTCGAGCGTCGACCGGCGAATCAGTACAGCGGCCGGCTCCAGCCCGCGCTCGTGCACAGCAGCCACCGCACGCTCACCGTCGTCGGTATAGAGCAGCAGCCGGTCCGGCAGCACCTCGATCCGCTGGGCCAGGTCCTCGACCTTGCCGGCCAGTGCGTCGTGATCGGAGAACATCACCTCGGGTCCGAATCGCAGCTCGGTCACCTCCCGGGTCGAGTAGTCCCGGATCAGCTCGGCCGGCGAGCCCTCGGCCGCGATCAGGCCGCCGTCCATCACCACGAGCCGGTCGCACAGCTGCTCGGCCTCGTCCATGTAGTGGGTCGTGATGATCAGCGTCACGCCACTCTGTTTGAGCCGGAACAGCTTGTCCCAGAGCAGGTGCCGCGCCTGCGGGTCGAGACCGGTGGTCGGTTCGTCGAGCAGCAGCAGGTCCGGCTTGCTGACCAGCGACCGAGCGATGGTGAGGCGGCGCTTCATCCCGCCGGAGAGCTCTTCGACCTTCTCCTTCGCCTTCTCGGTCAGCGCGACGAACTCCAGCAACTCGTCGGCACGCTGCCGGCACTCGGCCCGGCTGAGCCCGAAGTACCGTCCGTAGACGGTGAGGTTCTCGTGCACGGAAAGCTCGGTGTCGAGCGTGTCGTCCTGCGGGCAGACGCCGAGCCGGCCCCGGATCGCCGGGCCGTCGACCGCCGGGTCCATGCCGAGGATGCGCAGCACGCCGCCGCTGATCGGCGAGACCGCGCCGATCATCCGCATGGTCGAGGACTTGCCGGCGCCGTTCGGCCCGAGGAAGCCGAACGCCTCCCCCTTGCGCACGTCGAGGTCGATCCCCGCGACCGCCTCGAAGGCGCCGTACGACTTGCGCAGCCCGCGGGCATGGACCAGCGCCTCTACCTGTTCCGTCACGAGGCCGAGACTAGTTCGGCCCTCCGACAGTTTGCTCGTTCTTTTGCGACTACCCCGGGCTCCGCTCAGCCGCGGCCCACGTACGGCATGCCGGCGGCCATCACGGTCAGCGAGGGGACGGCGATGTCCAGCGGCAGTTGCGCGACCCGGACCACCAGGTCCGCGACCACCTGCGGGTCGAACGTCGGCTCCACCGCCGTCGACCCGTCCGGTTGCAGCACCCCTTGGCCCATCCGGCTCGTCATCGAGGTCGCCGCGTTGCCGATGTCGATCTGGCCGCAGGTGATGCCGTGCGGCCGGCCCTCCAGCTCCAGCGCCTTGGTCAGCCCGCTGATCGCGTGCTTGCTGGCGGTGTAGGCGATCGCGTGCGGTCGCGGTACGTGCGCCGACAGCGACCCGTTGTTGATGATCCGGCCGCCCGCCGGGTCCTGCCGCAGCATCAGCGCGAAGGCCGCCTGCGCACACAGGAACGACCCGGTCAGGTTGGTGTCGACCACCCGTCGCCAGTCCGCCTCGGACAGCTCCTCGACCGGCACGGCCGGAGCGCTCGTCCCCGCGTTGTTCACCAGTACGTCGATCCGCCCGGCGCTCGCCTCCAGGTCGCGGAAGAACGCGGCGACGGCCGGCCCATCGGCAACATCCAGTACGGCGGTGTGGATCTCCTCCGCGGCCGCCTCTGCTGTTTCGCGCAGCGTCTCTTCGGTCCGCCCGGTGATGGTGACCCGGAACCCGACCGCGGCGAGCGCGTGCGCGATCTCCCGACCGAGGCCGGAACCACCGCCCGTGACCACTGCTACCTGCATACCGTCCTCCTGATGACCGCACTGTGACAGCCAGACTACGACGGGTTGACACCTTGCCGCTTCGGTGAACTCCTTGGAAACTCATTTGCGTGTATCACGCAAGCATGTATATGTTTGCATCATGCATGTAAATGACGGATGGGTTCCGCAGACGCCCGTGGAGGGGGTGCTGCACGCCTTCACCCGGATCGGTCGGCGGCTGAAGTCGAAGCAACCCGGCGACACGATCGACCACAGCGCCCACCTGGTGTTGTACATGCTCCGCTGCAACGGAGCGCTGCGACTGTCGGACCTGGCCGCCAAGATGGAGCTCGACGCCTCCACCGCCAGCCGGCACGTGCGGGCGCTCGAGCAGGTCGGCTTGATCCGTCGCTCGGCCGACCCCGACGACGGGCGCGCATTCCGGGTCGAACTGACCGAGGACGGCGAGCGCGAGTGGCTGACGTCCTCCAAGCGTCGGATGGAACTGCTGTCCCAAGCGATGGACGGCTGGGACGAGTCCGACATCGAGACTTTCGCGAAGTTGATGACCCGGTTCGCGGACGGGGTCAACAACATCGTCGACGAGCGGGCCGATAGCGCCGCGGCCCCGCAACTGAACACCGAAGAGAACGTGGAGAACTGATGAGTACGCCTGAGCCCGCAACCACTGCTGGGCCGTCGCCTGCGCAGGATGCCCCGAACTACCTTTCCCACAAACAGATCTTGGTCATCCTCGGCGGCCTGATGGCCGGGATGTTCCTCGCTGCCCTCGACCAGAGCATCGTCGGTACGGCGCTGCCCCAGATCGTCAGCGAGTTCAACAGCCTGGACAAGTTGTCCTGGGTGGTGACCGCCTACCTGCTGACCTCGACCGCGTCCACGCCGCTGTGGGGCAAGATCTCCGACCTGTACGGACGGCGTCCGCTGTTCATCGCGGCGATCCTGACCTTCCTCGGCGGCTCGGTGCTGTCCGCGCTGGCGCAGAACATCGAGCAGCTGATCGGCTTCCGCGCCGTCCAGGGTCTGGGCGCCGGCGGCCTGATGTCGCTTGCGTTCGCCACCATCGGCGACGTGATCCCGCCGCGTGAGCGCGGCAAGTACATGGGCTACTTCGGCGCCGTCTTCGGCCTCTCCTCGGTGGCCGGCCCGCTACTCGGCGGTCTGCTCACCGACGGACCCGGCTGGCGCTGGATCTTCTGGATCAACCTGCCGATCGGCCTCGTTGCCCTGGGCGTCGTCGCCGCCGTACTCAAGCTGCCGCACGTGAAACGCAGCCACCAGATCGACTACCTGGGCGCCGCCATCGTCACCGGTGCCGTCACCGCCCTGCTGCTGGCCGTCTCCTGGAGTGGCCCGACCAACGGCTGGGGCAACGGAACGACCATCGCCTTGCTGGTCGGCGCGGTCGTACTGGCAGTCTCCTTCGTCCTGGTCGAGCTGCGGGTGGCCGAGCCGATCATCCCGATGGACCTCTTCAAGGGCCGCATCTTCTCCGGCTACGCCGGGTACGCGTTCCTGCTGGGCTTCGCGATGTTCGGTGCGCTGATCTTCCTGCCGCTGTACCTGCAGGCGGTCAAGAACATGTCGCCGACCCGGTCGGGCCTGGCACTGCTGCCGATGATCATCGGTATCTTTTGCGCCTCGATCCCGAGCGGTCAGCTGATGAGCAAGACCGGCCGCTACAAGATCTACCCGATCATCTCGGCGGTCCTGGTCGGCGGCGCGATGCTGCTGCTATCCACCATCGCGCTCGACACGGCGTACTGGCAGCTCGCTATCTATATGTTCCTGATGGGCGCCGGACTGGGTCTGTCGATGCAGATCACCGTCACCGCCGCGCAGAACAGCGTGCCCCGTCTGCACATGGGCACGGCGACCTCGACGATGACGTTCTTCCGCTCGATGGGTGGCGCGATCGGCACCGCCGTGTACGGCGCGGTGCTGACCAGCCGGCTGAAGACCCACCTGGGCGACATCGTCCCGCCGGCCATGCAGGGCATGGTCGACCAGTTGGCCAAGGCCGCGAACAGCGTCCAGGCGCTGCATTCCCTGAAGCCGCCGATGAAGGGCTGGGCCCTCTCGGGCTTGGTCCAGGCGATGGGAGATGTGTTCCTGGTCTCGCTGCCCTTCCTGGCCATCGCCCTGGTCCTCGCGGTCATCACGCCCGAGCAGCGGCTCGCCGGCCGCTCGGACGGCGCCGCCAAGACCGACGGCGAAGGCGACGCCAGCCTGGAGGCTTCGGCCGCAGCCGCCATGCACTGATCCACCACCGCAACTGACAACAGCCGCCCCCGGAACCAACCGGGGGCGGCTGTTCGTCGGTGCCAGACACACCACTAGTCCGCGGGCGGTCTTCGGCGGCGTGGAGGGTCGGGGTCCAGATCGTTACCGGCCAAGTGGCTGACGATGGTGTTGAGGACTGCGGCCGTCGGTACGGCGACCAGTGCGCCGACGATGCCCCCGACCACCACGCCGGCCGCGATCGACAGGATCACGGCCAGCGGGTGAACGCTGACCGCACGCCCCAACAGGAACGGCTGCAGCACATGCGCCTCCAACTGCTGGACCGCGATCACGACGGCCAGCATGATGATGGCAACCACCGGCCCCTTGGCGACCAGCGCGACAAGGACGGCAACAATGCCACTGACCAGGGCGCCGACCACCGGCACGAACGAGGCGACGAACACCAGGATGCCGATCGCGCTGACCAGCGGCAGGCCCAGGATGGCAGCACCGAGGGCGATACCGATCGCGTCCACCGCGGCGACCACGATGGTGGCGCGGACGTACGCCGTCAGCGTGACCCAGGCCTTGCGACCGGACGAGTCCGCCTTCGCCCGCGCCCGCCTGGGGAATAGCCGCACCAGCCAGGCCCAGATCTGTTCACCCTGGTAGAGGAAGAAGAACAGGCAGAAGAGCGAGATGAACAACCCGGCCAGAACGTGCGTAGCCGTCGTACCGACCGCGGCGGCGCGCTGGCCGAGTGCGCCCCCTGACATCACCGTGTCGCGGAGCCGGTTGATGGTGTCGGTGATCTGCTGATCGGTGATGTTGAGATTGATCCTGGCCAGGTCCCGCAGTTCCCGGATGCCTACGCCGACCTGGTTCGAGAGGCCGGAGAACCCGGAGACGATCTGGGTTCCCACCAGCGTCAGCAGACCGGCGACCACGACCACGGCGCCAAGCACGGTGATCCCAGCGGCAGGTCCTCGCGGCACCTTGAGCTTCTCGAGCCCGTTCGTGATCGGTATCAGCAGCGCGCACAACAGCACGCCGACAACGACCGGCACGACGACCTCGGAAACGTAGCTCAGGCCGTACCCGATCACCGCGATCGCGGCCACAACCACCAGGAACCGCCAGGCCCAGGCGCTGGCGATCTGCATTCCGCGCGTCACACCTGTGTCGACCGGCTCACGACTTGACCGGGTCGGTAGGTGACGCTCTGGAGGAACCGTGGCCCTGACTTCTTCGGCCGCCTTGTTGTCCGCAACAGGGCTCTGGGAGTCCCCGCCCGCGTCCCGGTCCGCCACATCCGGGTCTGGTTCTGGTCCATCCGGCAAGCCCTGCATCGCCACGGCGCGTGCCGCCGGGTCGTCCGGATTTCTCATGACACCTCCGAGGGATCAACACTCCCGAGACTAGTGCCCGCTACTCACGGTTCCATGAATGCCTGAGCCGACCCGGCGAGCCAGCCCCGCGGCAGCGACCGGTTCCAAGTCGGCCAGCAATCCAGCCCCGGCCAGCACGCAGTCGGAATCGACGCAGGTCCGCGCACCGGTGGGCACCAGCCAGCCCTCCTCCTGCGCGCGGAACCCGACGGCTCCGAGGATGCGCCCGGCCACCTCGGGTCCGTTGTGCCGCAGCACTCCCCCGGACCCGACCAGCAGATCGACCTCGCGCAGGTCCTTGCCGGACCGCTCGATCACCCGGCCGGTCGGCCCGAACACCACTCGCTGCCGGCCGGCGTGCCGCCGCAAGGCGACGGTGACCGCCACCGTCGCCAGCTTCTCGTCGTACGACGTCTCGACGGCTTTCGCCGGCAGGTACGACGGGTCATCGTGCCGGCGTTGTGCCGCAGCGTGCAGGTTCCCTGACTCGGTGACCAGACCGGCCTCGACCCCCGCGGCAACTACCGGTACGGCGCTCCAGCGCATGCCGAGGTCGCCCTCTACGGTGCGTGTGACGGGGTGCGTCGCGACGACCTCGCGGCCGAGATTCGCGACCTCGGGATCCAGCTCGATCACCGAATGGACGTCGGTGGTCGCACCACCGATATCCACCACGGCCACGTCGCCATGCAGCGCGGCCAGTACCTCGACCCCGCGCAGCACCACATCCGGCGTGGCAGCACAAACCAGTTGCGCGAAGCCGGGGTCCCGCGAGAGGTTCTTGCCACCGATCACGTGCGCGAGGAACATCTCCCGGATCGCCGCCCGGGCGCTCTCCGGCGCGAACACGCCGATCTCGGGCACCACGTTGTCCGCCAGCACGTGCGGCACATCGGCGCCCGCGAGGAGGTTGCCGACCTCGGCCCGCGCGATGACGTTGCCAGCAGCAACGACCGGATGCCGCCAGTGGTATCTGGCCAGCACGGCTGCGGCGTTCTCGATCACCGCCGAGTTGCCGCCGTCGGTCCCGCCGAGCAGCAGGACGACATCGGGCCGATCTGCCCGCAGGGCCTTCACGGAACTCGCGGTGAGGCCCCCGCTGACGACGGAAACCACCCGGCCACCGCTGGACAGGGCAACCCGGCGCCCAGCCTCGGCGGTAACCAATTCCTCGTTGCCAACGACAGCGATCCGCAGCCCACCACCCGCACTGGAGCAGGCCAGGACCTCGGCACCGGCAACGCCCCGGTCAGCGGCAAGCAGTTGTTCCCGGCAAGCGAACCAGCCGTCCATCACATCGGTGCCGACTGTGGTGCGGTGCTCCGCCCGGGCGACTAGGTCACCCGAGGCGGAGTCCACCGCTATCGCCTTCGTGAAGGTCGAGCCGAAGTCGACTGCGACGTACAGGCTCACGACCTAGTGTCCCGAACCCGAAATCCGTCGCATAAGTCCGGCGCCCAGGCGGGCACCTCGCGGCGTTGGACCCATCTGACCACCGGACTTATTGCGCGGATTTCGGGTTCGGGACACTAGGACATCGCGCGGTCGAGGTCGGTCAGCAGGTCGTCGATCGTCTCGATGCCGACGCTCAGCCGGATCAGGTCCGACGGCACCTCCAGCGGCGTGCCGGCGACCGAGGCGTGCGTCATCTTGCCGGGGTGCTCGATCAGCGATTCGACGCCGCCGAGTGACTCGCCCAGGATGAAGACCTCGGCCTTGTTGCAGATGTCGAGTGCGTGCTGCTCGCCACCCGTGACCTGGAACGACACGATGCCGCCGTACCGCTTCATCTGCTTCGCTGCGGTCTCCTGGCCGGGGTGGCCGTCGATGCCCGGGTAGAGCACCGACCTGACGCCGCTGTGCCGCTGCAGGAAGTCGACGACCTTCTCGGCGTTGTCGCTGTGCCGGTCCATCCGGACGCCTAGGGTCTTGATGCCACGCAGTACGAGCCAGGAGTCGAACGGGCTGGCGACGGCCCCGATGGCGTTCTGGTGGAAGGCGACCTTGTCGGCCAGTTCGGTGTCCCGGACGATCAGCGCGCCGCCGATCACGTCCGAGTGGCCGCCCATGTACTTGGTGGTGGAGTGCACGACCACATCCGCGCCCAACTCCAGCGGCTGCTGCAGGTACGGCGAGGCGAATGTGTTGTCGACCACCAGCAGGGCACCGGCCTCGTGCGCGATCTGGGCGACGATGGCGATGTCGGCCACGTTCAGCAGCGGGTTGGTCGGCGTCTCCAGCCAGACCACCTTGGTCTTGCCCGGGCGGATCGCGGCCCGGATCGCGTCCGGATGGGTGACGGCCGCCGGGGTCATCTCGATCCCCCATTGACCCAGCACCTTGGAGAAGAGCCGGAACGTGCCGCCGTACGCGTCGTCGGGGAAGACGACGTGGTCACCGGGAACGCAGAGCGAGCGGATCAGCGTGTCCTCGGCCGCGAGACCGCTGGCGAAGGCGAAGCCCCGGGTGCCGGCCTCGATCGCGGCCAGACACTCCTCTAGCGCCGTCCGGGTCGGATTGGCCGACCGGGAGTACTCGTAGCCGTTCCGCAGACCACCAACGCCGTCCTGTTTGTAGGTGCTCGTCGCGTAGATCGGTGGGACCACTGCGCCAGTGGTCTGGTCAGGCTCATTGCCGGCGTGGATCGCGAGGGTCTCGAAACCGTAGTTGGGTGCAGTCACCGGATCAGCCTACGACGACCCCAGTGGTGGTCCGGTCGGGGAATACCGTTGGCGCGGCAGTTACAGACGGAAGGAACGGCTAAAGGCGGAAGGAACGGCACGGATGAAGACGCAGGTAAGGCCGTTGGACGAGGACGACCTGGCGATGGCCGACCTTGCCGAGGTCTCCGACTGGAGCAGGGTCGCAGGCCCCGACAACTACTGCGCCATCATTGTTCCCGCGAGCTCGGCGTCTCCCGTTCCGTCAGGCCGGTTCGCGCGGGACTGAGCACTCCCCGGACCTCCAGCCTGGGCAACATGAGGTGTACCAGCGGGCCGATGGCGAGCGCATAGGCCACGGTCCCGATTCCCACGGCCCCGCCGAGCAGCCAGCCGACGGCGAGCACCGTCACTTCGATGCTGGTGCGGACCACCCGGAGGCTCAGGCCGGTACGGCGTACCAGGCCCGTCATCAGGCCGTCGCGCGGACCGGGACCCAACTGGCCACCGATATACATCGCGGTGGCGAATCCGTTGCCGACGATGCCGACGGCGATGAAGACGATGCGCAGCCAGAGTTCATCCGGGCTGTCCAGCAGGAAGAGCGTCAGGTCGGTGACCAGGCCGATCACGATGGCGTTGCTGATCGTGCCGAGCCCGGGCCACTGGCGCAGCGGGATCCAGGCAAGCAGCACGACGAAGCTCAGCGCGATCACCACCGTGCCGAAGCTCAGCGATAGATGCTTGGTGATGCCCGAGTGCAGGACATCCCACGGGTCCAGGCCAAGGTTGCTCCGGATCATCAGACCCATCGAAGCCCCGTAGCAGGCAAGCCCGACGTAGAGCTGAACAAGTCGGCGAGGGAGGCGGCCGGCTCGCAACTGTTGGATCGGATTCGGAGCGGCAGGCTTGGGAAGGGCGGCAGGAGTGGCGGTCACAGGGACCAGTTTGGGGCTGAGTGGCCTGGTGATCGATAGCCACTTGCGCGATAGTGGACTGCATGACAGGGCTGCGACATCTCCCGGCAAGTACCGTCACCGGCCTACTCGGCAGCTGGTCCACGGCGAGTGGACCGGCGTATCGGAGTCTGGCTGAGCGACTCCGGTTACTGATCACCGACGGGCGGATCGCGCCCGGCGCCCGGCTGCCCAGTGAGCGCGAGCTGACCGATTCCCTCGGAGTCAGCCGGACCACGGTCGCGTCGGCGTACCGGGAACTGCGAGACCGCGGCTACCTGATCAGCAAGCGCGGATCGGGCAGCATCACCAGCCTGCCGTCAACGGTGGGACCTGAGCTCGGGCGGCACCATGCCCCTGTCATCGACACCGACGGCCTGTATGACCTGACCTGCGCGGCCTCGCCTGCAGTACCGGGCATCAGCAGTGCCGTCACTGAGGCGCTGGAGGAACTGCCGCTCCACTTGAGCACACCCGGCTACCACCCGCAGGGGTTGCCGGAGCTCAGGGCCGAGATCGCCGCCGGTTACGAGGCGCGTGGCCTGCCGACGACGCCGGAGCAGATCATCGTCACCGCCGGTGCGCTGGCAGCCACCTCGATCGTGGTTCGGGCGATGACGCAGATCGGTGACCGGGTGCTGATGGAGAGCCCGACTCATCCGAACTCGGTGGATGCGATCCGGCGCAGCGGCAACCGGGTCGTGGCTGCCCCGATGGGCCCGGGCGGCTGGGACCTACCGTTGCTGGAGGCCACTATTCGGCAGACAGCGCCAAGGGCTGCCTGGATGGTGGTCGACTTCCAGAATCCGACCGGCCAACTGATGTCAGAGGCGGACCGGCAGCGCCTCGCGCGGGCTTTCGGCCGCAGCCGGACCACCGCGATCGTGGACGAGACCCTGTTCGAGTTGTCGCTGGACGGGCAGCCGATGCCGAAGCCCTTCGCGGCGTTCGATCCCCGAGGCGTGATCACGGTGGGTAGCGTCAGCAAGTCCCTCTGGGGCGGCGTGCGGATCGGCTGGATCCGGGCTCCGGAGGGTTTGGTCGCCCGTATTCTCGACGCCCGCGCCTCTCTCGATCTGGGAGCGCCCGTACTCGAGCAACTCGTCGTCGCGCGGCTGCTACGGCAGCGCTCGTCGATCCTGCCGGAGCGCCGGGCGTCCCTCGCCGAGCGCCGCGACGCTCTTGCCTCGGCGATCCGGTCAGAGCTGCCGGACTGGCGGTTCGAACTGCCTGGTGGCGGGTTGTCCCTGTGGTGCGAACTACCCGAGCCGGTCGGGTCGAGCCTGGTCGGCGTCGCCCAGCGCAACGGCGTACTGCTGGTGGCTGGTTCGCGGTTCTCCCCGGACGGCGGGCTGGAGCGGTTCGTCCGGCTGCCGTACACGCTCGAGCCGGATGCGTTGCGTGACGCCGTACGACGGACTGCCGAATCGTACGGGCAACTCGCCGAAGCACCGCCTCGGAGGAGAGCGGCGATGATCGCCTGACGTTGACGCCCCGTAATCGTCGCCGGGAAGGTTCACCCGGGGCGCGGCGTTGAGAAACTATGAGAGTCACTCTGCGAGAGGCGTGAGATGTCCTTCTTCAAGCACAAGACAGCACTCGTCGAGCCCGAGGCCGCCCTTCCCGGCCGGCCCGAGCCTGGATACGCCGTACCGGCGGAAAACATCGTGCTGGGTACGCCGCAGACCGCGCCCGCGCCCGAGGGGTTTGCCGAGGTTTGGTTCGGCACCGGCTGCTTCTGGGGTACCGAGGAGATCTTCTGGCAGCAGCCCGGGGTCTACACCACCGCGGTCGGGTATGCAGGCGGCTACACGCCGAACCCGTCGTACGAAGAGGTCTGCACGGGCCGCACTGGTCACACCGAGGCCGTCCGGGTGGTCTACGACCCGACCAAGACGTCCTTCACCGATCTGCTGAAGGTGTTCTGGGAGACGCACGATCCGACCCAGGGAATGCGGCAGGGCAACGACCTGGGGTCCCAGTACCGCTCGGCGGTCTACTACACCTCCGAGGACCAGCGAGCCGAGGCCGAACGCACCAAGGCCCTCTACGCCCCGGTGATCGCCCCCCTCGGCTACGGCGAGATCACCACGGAGATCGCCCCGGCGACCACGTTCTACTACGCCGAGGGTTACCACCAGCAGTACTTGTCACCATCGAAGAACCCCAACGGCTACCGCTGCCACAGCAACACCGGAGTGCCGTTCCCCGCTGAGAGCTGAGCTCGTTGCCAGCACGAGGGCGCCGTCCGAGCGACGGCGCCCTCGTCGTGTGTGTGCCCCCTTACGATTTCTACCGGCAGCCTGTCGGATCCGGGGCGCGGCGTTCGTAGTAGGGGTGAGAGGCGGCCGGCGCAGGCCGTCGGGACAAGGAGTGGTGAGATGACGCAGTACCTGATCTCGTTCGAGAACGGTGCGATGGACTTCCCGGAGGAGGACCTGCCGGAGGTGGCCGAGGCGGCCCACGCGGTGGTCCAGGAGGCCAAGGATGCCGGCGTGTTCGTCTTCAGCGGCGGGCTGGACTACGACGCGAAGCACGCCGTGGTGGCCACCGACGGGATGGTCACCGACGGCCCGTACCCGGAGAGCAAGGAGCTCATCGGCGGCGTCTTCGTCGCCGACGTGCCCACCTGGGAGGCGGCTCTGGAGTGGGCCGCAAAGGTCGCGGTTGCCTGCCGTTGTGCGCAAGACGTCCGCGAATTCTTCCCGTTCCGGCAGTCTGATCTAGGGAAATCACGTTGATGCCGGACCTGCCGTCCGTGCTCGGCGCCGCCGCGTACGAGGAGGCCCTGACCTATGCCTCCAGGGCGTGCCAGGGCAAGGCCGAGGTGCGGCCCTTCCACAGCAAGTGAGAACCCCAACGGCTGCCGCCGCCACAGCAACACCGGAGCGCCGTTCCCGGCAGACACACCACTAGCTATGAGGCACAGCGCCTGGCCGCCCCGCGGTTAGGCGCTGGATCAGTCGCGCAGTGACTTGGAGAACATCAGGATGGCGTCGTCGTCGTTCCGAACCATCTCGCCCGGCGGAACCTCCTTGAGGTTGTACAGCAGCCCGCGGCCGTCCGGAATGTATCCACGACGTACGTACATCCGTTGTGCTGTGCCGTAATCGGCGTACAGCCCGACGCCGATCGCGACCACATCGGACCGCTCCGCAACCAGCGCCTCGGCCGAGTCCATCAGACCGGTGCCGATCCCGCGCCGACGGAACTTCGGTAGCACATTGAAGTCCTGGATCTCCGGGATCCCGTCGAACGGTTCGTACGGCGACTCCCACCGCACGGTGACGTATCCGGCGTATTCCTCGTCGACCGTCGCGACCAGGACGTCGCGCACCCCGTCCCGCTGCTCAGCCAGATACTTCTCGTACTGCCGCACCGGCTTGTCCCAACCGAGCGCGGTCAGCGCTGCCGAGATCACCTTCGGGTCATCGTCCTGCAGCTTCCGGATCGCGTACTCCGAACCGCCCACCAGAGCCTCCCAGTCCCAGCATCAAACGCCCGCAGGCTAGCTCTCCGACGTCTCCAGGTCATGTGGTTTTCCGGGCGCGACTTGAACGGCGCAGCGCACGAACCCCAACGGCTACCGCTGCCACAGCAACACCGGCATACCGTTCCCGGCTCAGGCCTGACCGGGGTGACATGCAAAGGAGAACCTGGCCCCTCCTGCCGGCCCTCCTGGCAACAATCCGTCGCCCACCGGTGCTTCCGGAACTCGGGCTCGCCGGTATACCGGATGGCCGCTGACAGGGACGACGCGGCGGACTTTTGGGAGAAGGATGGGAAGCGTCACCAGGCCCGGTCGGGAACCCACTCACCCCGAGCCGGGGCCGAGAAGAGGATGGACATGAGCGGCAGGCAGCCCTGCACGGCGGACTCCCTCGACCGAACCCCGGCCGGGGCGGTCAGTGCGCTCTCCGACGACGACCTCACCTATCCGCGCCGAGTGCGCACCCTGCGGGGCTGGCTGCGCGACGGCGCCGACCGGTTGGCCGGTGCCGACCCGGGTCTCACCCAGCTGCGGACGGCGCTGCTGGCGGTGCTGAGCATCGCCGCGGGCCTGGGCCTGGCCTATTTGTTCGTCCGGCTGACCGGTGCGCTGCAGCTGCCGGCCGGCAGCGCCCCGGAACCGTCGCTGTCGGCGGCCGATCACGAGCTGCTCATCATCTCGATGCTGCTCGCCGGGATGGTCGCGCTGCAAGCTGCCTTCGTCGTCCAGGAACGCACCGCGCGCGGTCAGCTGGTGTTCTCGCTGTTGCTGCCCATCCCGATGATGATCGCGCTGGTCGTGGGTCTGCTGCTCGGGCCATACCGGGTGCCGTCCCTGGCCTACCTCGTCGTGGCGATGGCCGTGGGGGTGTACCTGCGCCGCTTCGCCCCGCGGGGGTTCGGCATCGGGATGGTCCTCTTCTTCGGCGCCTTCCTGGGGTTCTTCTTGCACAGCGTGCTCACCCTGCGCGACGCCGGCTGGGTGGCCGCCTGCCTGTGGATCGGGGTGCTCGCGTCGCTGCTCGTGCGGTTCGCCCTGTTCCGGCCGGTGCCGGAGCGCACCCTGGCACGGATGCGCCGGACGCACGAGGCGCGCGCCCGGCGGCTGATCGTCCTGAGCGCCGGCGTGCTCGCCGCCGCCGACGAGCCGCATGTCCGGGTGCTGGAGGAGCGCATCCGCCGCCAGTTGGTCCGGCTCAACGAAACCACGCTCATGATCGAGGCCCAGCTCGCCGAGACCCGGACGGCCTCGGTCGAGGCACAGCGGCTCTTCGACGCCGAGCTGGCGCTGTCCAACTCCGCCGGCTTCGCCACGGCGCTGGCCGCGGGCGGCGCGCCGTCCACCGTCCGCCGTCCTGCGGCCGCCGCGCTGTCCGCACTGCTGGAGGACCCGCCTACGGTGTCGCGCGCAGTCGCGGCCCTGCGGGCGGTGCCGTGCGGCGAGCTTCACACCTCCGTGCTGGTGTCCCGGCTGGCCGCCTCAGTCGAGCTCTACGCCGAGGCCCACGCCCACCTGGGCCGGCCGGTCCGCGCGGAGGAGACCGAGGCTGCCGGCGGCACCTTCACCCCGGCCGTGGAGCTGCAGAACGGCTGGCTGCCCGGCTCCGTGCCGGTCAGCACGGAGGCCTCGACCACGCGGGGACGCGGCCTGCTCGATCGCGTTCCGATGCCGCCGTACGTCCGCACCACGATCCAGATCGCCGTCGCCGGCACGCTGGCCGTCGTGGTCGGGGACGCGGTGTCCGGGACGCGGCTGTACTACGCGGTGCTAGCGACGTTCCTGTCCTTCCTGATGGCCACCAACTCCGGTGAGCAGGCGCGCCGCGCCCTGTTCCGGACGGGCGGTACCGCGATCGGCATCGTGGTGGGCGACGTGCTCGTCCACGTCACCGGCGGCCACATCTGGTCGTCCCTGGCCATCGTGCTGGTGGCGATGTTCTTCGGGATCTACCTGATCCGGCTGAACTACATGTTCCTGGTCGTCGCGATCACCGTGACCATCTCCCAGCTGTACGTGCAGATCGACGAGTTCAGCTGGCAGCTGCTGCTGCTCCGGCTGGCCGAGACGGCGATCGGCTCCGCCGCAGTCGTCGTCACGGTGCTGTTCATCCTGCCGCTGCACCCGCAGCGGGTGCTCACCACCGGGCTGCTGCTCTGGGTTACCGCCCTGCGCCGGCTGCTCGACGCGGTGTTCGGCCGGTTCGACGGGGAGCACGAGCCGCTGCGGCCGCTGATCCGCGCGGTCGACGCCGCCTACGCCGGTCTGGTCGCCACCGCCGCGCCGCTGCGTTGGACGACCTTCGGCCGCCGGTCCAGCCAGCTCACCGAGGTGCTGGCGGTCACTTCGGCCGCCCGCCAGTACGCGCGCTCCCTCGCGGCCCTGGTCGAGCGGGCCGAGGCCGACGGGGAGGTGCTGCCGTGGGCCGACGACGCACCGCTGCGCCCTGCGGCCGAGCAGCTCCGGACGTCGGTCGACGCGATCGCGCGCCGCCTCGACACCGGAGAGAACGGCCGCTACGTGCGGTCCGCCGCCCTCGTCGCACCCTCTCTCGACGGCCTCCGCCGGCAGCCCTCACAGTTCACATTCGCGCTGAAGGATCTCACCATGCTGGACGGCGCCTTGGCGCTACTGGCCACCGCCCTGGAGATGCAGGTCGGCGACAACGACATCGCCGGGCCCGGAGGAGACGCCAGCGATCCGAGTGACCGCCCGTCCGCGGCCTCGTCGAGGTAGTGGAGGGTCGAGGTAGTGGAGCTACGTCCCCACAGGACCGGCGTAGCTCGCCGAAGCCAAGTCGGCCTGCAACAAGCGGTCGCCGTGGCGCTGACTCATGCACCGAGCGGCACAGGGCGCTTCTGGCTTGGTGCACGAAGCAGAGCGCCAAGGGGCGTGCTTCTCAGACAGGTGCGTCGGGTGCAGCCGGTCGGCACGCAGCAGCTCCATCTCGCGATGGTGCTCATGCGAGCAGTCGCTCCAGACCCGTGATCGCTTCGTGGGGTGGGACGGCCTGGCCCGGCGTCCCGGTGGCCGCTTCCGTCACCTGCAGGGGCTGGGTCAGGTAGTCGCGGATACGGGCTGCGCGGGCCAGCAGGGCGCGGGCTTCGTGGGCGGCGGTGCGTTCCTCCAATGGCAGGGCACTGCCGTCGAGGAGTGCCGAGCAGGAGGCTAGGACGTCAACGGCGGGGAGCTGCCCGACGACCATCTCGGTGGCCCCCAGCCGGACTTCGGCATCCGCGCCAGGCCACGGTGCGGCCGGTGCGGCACTGACAGCGTGTGCAGCGACGCGCAGCCCGGTCACCGCACCGGGGCCGCCGTCGCAGGTACCGACCGCGCCGGCGAAGAGCTCGGGTCCAGTGCGCTCCGCGACAGTTTCGTCAACGGCCAACAGCACCGTCGCCCCGCCGTGAGCCAGCCAGGCTGCCATCCTCCCCGCCAGGCCCGCCGCCTCGGCCTCCCGCCCCGGCGGGGCACAGATGACCGCGGTGTGTTCAGCCGCCGGGGCCTGCGCATCGAGCAGCTTCCACAGCCGGGCCGACGCACCCGTCGGAGAGCGTGCAGCAAAGGTGACGGCCACCAGCGCGGCGGAACCTTCGGCCGCCAGATTGTGCAGGGTCTCGGCGACGAGCACCAGGTGGCCGGTGCCGACTGGGCCGGACAGGTCCACAATCCCGCCTCGCGGCAGCGGGACGAGGGTGTCCAGGACCTTGATCCCGGTGGCCAGCCGACCCGGTGACTCCGGACGGGACAGCGGCGGCCTGCCCTGCGGCAGCGCGGGCATCGGGTCATCGAGGTTGTACATAGCGCCTAGCAGGGCGCGTACATCAGTCATGAGCTTCTCCCAGGGGTCGGTCGCGGCAATGAGTGGTGTGACGGAGGACCGGGTGGCGAGCTCGCCGCGCAGCCGGCGGCGGGCGTCGTACAGCCGCTTGCGCACGGCTCCCCCGCGGATGCAGAGAAGTGCGGCGAGGTCGGACTACGGCCAGCCGCCGTAGTAGCGCAGTACCAGCAGCAACCGGTCGGCGTCCTTCACGAGGCCGAGTGCGCGCCGGACCACGGCACGATCCTCGGCCCACTCGGCCACGTCCGCCGGATCGTCCGGACGTGAGCCCACGGCAGCATCCCCTTGCAGGTCCACGTCCAGGAGAAGTCCCGGTTGACGTCGGCGGCGGTGGCGGTCGGCGTGCTTGCGCACAGCCAAGTGCAGCCAGCCGGCCACGGCTTCGGGCTCCCGTAGGCCCGCGACGGTGCGGTGCACCTCAATCAATGCATCCTGGACGACGTCCTCCACGATCGCTGGATCGTCGACCAGGCGGGCGGCCCACCGCAGCATCAACGGCCGTGCCGCCACCATCAGCGTGTCCCGGGACGTCTCGTCCCCCTCCCTCGCTGCACGCGCCAGCCCGACCAGCTCGGCCGGCTCCGCCGCGCCCATCCGCACACTGTTCTCCTTCACATCCCACTAGGCCCACCCAGCACGGCCCGCGTTACCAGCAGATCCTGTCTGTTCCAGACCCCAGGGGACCGCTCGACCGGGCTGGATCATGCGGAGGGACCGTTCTATCGCTGCGGCGGTACTGCTACCACCAGCAATATTTGGCGAAGAACCCCAACGGCTACAGGTGCCACAGCAACACCGGCGTACCTTTCCCGTCGGCGAGCTGAGGTACTACGAGAAGCTCTCCGCTCCAGTAACGCCACGTCGGCGTGATTCGGAGAAGGCCCGCGTGCTCCCGGCACGAAACGAGGGCGCCACCGCCACGGTGGCCCCGCGACCCCGCGCCGCCGAACTGGCGTGCGCGCACTGCGCCACGACGTCACAGCCTCGCCGACGAAGACCATCGAATCCAAGTAGCGGTTCAGACCACCCCGCTGTGGAGGCCCGAATCCCGGCGAGGTCCGGTCAGCCCATGCTTTTCTGGCCGTCGATTGTCTCCCGGATGATGTCGGCGTGGCCGGCGTGTTGGGCGGTTTCGGCGGTGATGTGGAGGAAG
>JAWWPC010000243.1:0-37893 GCA_033851055.1 Kribbellaceae bacterium
CGTGCCGTTGATCAAGGTGGCGGAGTCGAGGATCCGCCGCCGGACCGCGTCGTCGTCGGAGAACACCGACAGCCCGAGCCCGTCAATCACCCGGGTCTCCTCGGTCCAGCCGTGGTCGCGGGGGAAGGCCCCGGCCCGGGGGTTGAAGTCGAAGAAGACATGCGGGACGCGAAATGCGAGAGCCGGTGCCTCGACTGGACACCCAACCGTCGCCCGGTAGCCAAGGAACGGACGGCCGATCTCCGGCCCGGCCGGCTTCTTTTTCGTACAGCCCCAATTAGGATTGGCGACGCCGTCCTGCCAGCCGTCCGGGACCTGGACCTGGATGTTCGAGTAGGACTCCCAGTGCCAGCCGGGCGGGGGTTGGGCGACGGAAGGCGCGGGCGAAGGGCTGACCTCATCGGTCAGGGAATGAACGCCAGTGACGGCGGTGGCGACGGCTGCGCAGGCCAGTACGACGGCACCGGAGGTGCGGGCGAGACGGCGACGGCGCAGGCGCGTATGGACGCCGGAGAGCAGCGTGTCGTCCGAGGGAGCGTCGGCGGCGTGGCTTTCCAGGCTCTGCGAGATGAGGGCTTCGGTCGGATCGTTCATCTGCGAGTGACCTCCTCGGTAGTGCTGAGGGTGGTTCGGAGTGACGCGAGAGCGCGGTGGATCTGCGAGCGGACCGTGCTTGCCGAGCAACCGAGGATCTCGGCAATGTCGGCGTCGGGCAGGCCTTCGTAGTACCGGAGGACCACGGCTGCACGTTGTCGGGTCGGTAGCGAGGCGCACAGCTTCCACACGGCGTCCTGTTCGGCCACCGCCACGGCGTGATCAACGTCGATCGAGCCGAGCAGGTCCGTGTCGTCGACGGGTGTTTCGCGGCGGAAGAACCGGCGCCAGCGGGAGATGTCGGCGTTGATGATGCACCGGCGGACGTAGGCGTCCGGGTCAGCGCTGATCCGCGACCAGTGTGAGTACGCCGCGACCAGCCCGTCCTGGACGGCTTCCTCAGCGCGACCGTGGTCACGCGTGAGCAGGTAGGCGAACCGCAGGAGCGAAGCCCCCCGGTGCAGGACCCACATGTCGAAGTCCGGCGTCCCCTCGTCAGCTGCCATCTGGCACCTCCCACCCGTACCACGTCGGGGAGCCGCCAGACGTTGCAAAGGCCTATTCGGCTTGGGGGCTCCCCAGTGACGGAAGGGCCAGCTTCTCGTCGGGCTTGGCGCTGAGTACGTCGTACACGTAGGAGCGGGCCGCCTCCATCGTGTCCACTTCGTGCCCGGCTTGCTCGGACAAGAACCAGCGGTGCTCCAGCACCTCGTGGAAGACCTCTGCTGGTTCGAGCTTGCGGTTCAGGTCCCGGGGGACCAGGCGGACCACCGGCTCGAACACCTCGGTCAGCCATTCGTGCGCGACGATCTCCTCGTCCTCGCCCTGCTGGTCGGTCGAGGCGGCGTACGAGTCGAGGTCGTTCAGCAGCCGGCGGGCCTGGTTCTCCTCGACGTCCAGGCCGGTCAGCCGGAGCAACCTGCGGCTGTGGTGGCCGGCGTCGACGACCTTCGGCTGGATCCGGACCTGGCTGCCGTCCCAGTCGGTGATGATGTCGATCTCGGCGACGTCGAAGCCGAGCTCGTTCAGCCGCCGGATCCGCGAGTCCAGCCGGTGCAGCTCGTCGGAATGGAACTCCTCCGGCGCGGTCAGCTCGGCCCACAAGGCGTCGTACCGGGCGGTGATGGACTCGACGGTCTCGAGCGGGTCGATCGACGGGTCGAGCAGGCCGCCCGACTCCAGGTCGGACAGCTCGCCGAACAGATTGATCTCGGCGGTGTAGAGATCGTGGGCCCGCTGCCCGTCGGAGATGTCCTGGTGCAGCTCGCCGGTCTCCGCATCCACCAGGTACGCCGCGAAGGCGCCGGCATCGCGGCGGAACAACGTGTTGGACAGCGAACAGTCGCCCCAGAAGAAGCCGAGCAGGTGCAACCGCACGATCAGCGCGACCAGGGCGTCGATCAGCCGGTTGACCGTGTCCGGCCGCAAGGTGCTGGAGAACAAAGCGCGATAGGGCAAGGAGAACTGCAGGTGCCGGGTGACCAGGATCGAATCGATCGGCTTGCCGTTGCGGTCCAGCCGGTCGGTGATGACGCCGACCGGTTCGACCGAGGGGGAGTCGAGTCGTTCCAGGTCGCGGAGCAGCCGATACTCGTGCATCGCGAGGTGTTCCATCACCTCTTTGATCGCGTAGACGGTGCCATTGACCCGGACGAAGCGGACTACGTGCCGGGAGATACCGCGGGGCAGCGCGACCAACTGGTCGTCCGGCCAGTCCTCCAGCGGGAGGTCCCAGGGCAGCGAGAGCAGGCCGGTGTCGGGGCGGGTGGCAACGAAACGAGGCACGCCCACCAGTGTCGCAGTTCCGGCCGGTGGAAGGCTGACCTGACAGAGAGTCTCGCACTTTGGCACGGGGTGTGCGCTCTCGCGGGCAGAGCTCGCGGTGCAGAGCTCGCGGGGCAGAGAAAGAGCGCAAGCGAGCGCAAGTTCTTGCGTTGGATGGCGTAGTGTTTGCGTCATGACACGACGACTTGCCGAGGTTGCGAAGAAGGTCGGCGTCAGCGAGGCCACCGTGAGCCGGGTGCTGAACGGCAAGCCCGGGGTATCCGAGGCCACCCGCGAGGCGGTGCTGACGGCGCTCGACGTGCTGGGCTACGAGCGGCCGACCCAGTTGCGCGGCGACCGGGCCCGGCTGGTCGGCCTGGTAGTGCCGGAGTTGCAGAACCCGATCTTCCCGGCGTTCGCTGAGGTGGTCGGCGGGGCGCTGGCGCAGCAGGGCTTCACCTCGTTGCTGTGCACCCGGACCCTCGGCGGCGTATCCGAGGCCGATTACGTGGATCTGCTCCTGCAGCAGCAGGTGTCCGGAGTGGTGTTCGCCGGTGGGTTCTACGCCCAGGCCGATGCGCCGCACGGCCATTACGAGCTGATCCAGGAGCGGCGCCTGCCCACCGTCCTGGTCAACGCCGCGGTCGATCACCTCGGTTTCCCGCAGGTCTCCTCGGACGACGTAGTGGCTGCCGAGATGGCGATAGGGCACCTGCGCGCCCTCGGCCATCAGCGGATCGGGATGGTGCTGGGCCCTCGGGACCACATCCCGTCCCGGCGCAAACTGGATACCTTCCTGGCTTCGCCGGAAGCCGATCCGGAACTGGTCGAGCACACCATGTTCTCGCTGGAGGGCGGCCACGCAGCGGCCAGTCGGCTGGTCAAGCAGGGTGTCACCGGCATCGTCTGCGCCAGCGACATCCTCGCGCTCGGCGCGATCCGGGCGGTCCGCCGGGCCGGGCTCTCGGTGCCCGACGACGTCTCGGTGATCGGGTACGACGACTCCGCGATGATGAACTGCACGGATCCGCCACTGACCACCGTGCGGCAGCCGATCGACGCGATGGGCCGGGCCGCGGTCGACATGCTGGTGGCGCTGATCGAGCGCGCGGCAGTGCCCGCGGACGAGCTCCTGTTCGAGCCCGAACTCGTCGTCCGGGCCTCGACCGCGCGGCTCAAGCCCGCCTGACCTGGCGGCCTGACGGCCGCCGTTGCCGACAGTCGGTCACTACACGATCACCAAGGGTGGAGCTTGCTCCACCCGCTTTGGCATACCCGAGAGTTCCGTCTTCTAGTCACGTTTTTGCAACTTGCGATCGAAGTATTGCGCACATCCGATCGAGTTGCCTACGGTGTGGGCCACATCAAAGGGGCGGGACGAGAGTCGCCCTCGCCATCGTGGGCCGGACCAGCGCCGGCGCCGTATCGCAGCAGAAGGGCAGATCGATGAGGACAACGAGCCACCGCAAGGCGCTCAGCCTGTTGCTCGTGGCAGGGCTGGGCCTAGCGGCCGCGTCCTGTGGTTCCGGGGACAGCAACAAACCGGCTGCCCAGGGGTCCGCGGGCGCCGACGCCCCGGTGACCATCACCGTGGGCTGCGAGCCGCCGAAGAGCAACCCGACGGAACGCAAGGCGTGGGAGGACGACGTCGCGACCTTCAAGACGCTCCACCCGAACATCACCGTCCAGGGCAAGGACGCGTTCCCCTGCATCAACCCGGACACCTTCCAGGCTAAGCTGGCCGGCGGCACGCAGGAGGACGTCTTCTACGTCTACTACACCGACGTACAGAAGATCATCAAGAGCAAGCAGGCCGCAGACATCAGCCAGTACATCGGCAGTGTGAAGGCGCTGACGGACGTCCGCCCGGACGTGCAGAGCACCTTCAAGGACGGCGACAAGACATACGGCCTGGTGCGGAACAACTACAACATGGGCCTGGTCTACAACCGCAAGCTGTTCACCCAGGCCGGGCTGAACCCGGACTCGCCGCCCAAGACCTGGGCCGAGGTGCAGGAGGCCGCCAAGAAGATCGCGGCGCTCGGCCCGGGCTACACCGGCTACGGTGAGTACAGCGCCGGCAACACCGGCGGGTGGCACTTCGCCGCCTCCCTGTACGCTCGCGGCGGCTCGATGGTGAGCGACGACGGCAAGACCTCCACGTTCAACAGCCCCGAGGGCAAGGCCGTGCTGGAGAACCTCAAGCAGATGCGCTGGAACGACAACAGCATGGGCACCAAGCAACTGCTGCAGTGGGAAGACCTGATGCGGATGATGGGCGCCGGCAAGACCGGCATGATGATCGGCGCGCCGGACGTCGTCCAGCAGGTGAGCAACGACTACCAGGGCAAGTTCGCGGATTACGGCGTCACCGCGGTGCCGGAGTCCGAGGGCAAGTCCTCGCTGAGTGGCGGCGACGGCTACATGTTCAACCCGAAGGCCACGCCGGAGAAGATCAAGGCCGGCCTGCTCTGGCTGGAGTTCGAAAACCTGACGCCGGGCAAGGGCCAGTTCAACTACGAGCGGGCCAAGTCGCAGGGCCGTCCCGTCGGTCTGCCGATCCCGGACCTGTACGGCGACACCGCCCCAGGCAAGCAGATCGTTGCTGATCGCAAGCAGTTCGCCACCATCCCGGTCGGCCACTTCACCCCGTACGTCGTCGCCCAGGCGACCATCACCAACAAGGTGGAGCCGCCGAAGGCGCAGGAGTTGTACGCCGTCCTCGACGTGGCGATGTCCGCCGTCTTGACGCGGAAGGACGCGGACATCGACAAGCTGTTGTCGGACGCAGCATCGAAGTGCGACAAGATCCTCGCCAAGAACACCTGATGGCTTCACTGACCGCGAAACCGCCGGTGCGCCGTTCCCACCCGGGAGCGGCGCGCCGCGCGGTCGGCCGGAACCTCACGGCGTACGGGTTCCTGTGCGGCGCGCTGATCTGCTTCGCCTTCTTCTCCTGGTACCCGATGATCCGGGAGATCCTGCTCAGCTTCCAGCAGACGAACTTCGTCGACCCGGCCACCTGGGTCGGCTTCGAAAACTTCCGCACCGTGATCGAGGACTCGGCGTTCCGGGCGGCGTGGCTGAACACCGCCGCCTTCACCGGGCTCGCGCTGTTGTGCGGCTACGTGATCCCGTTCGGGCTGGCGATCATCCTGAACGAACTGCGGCACGCGAAGGCTTATCTACGCTTCGTCGTCTACCTGCCGGTGATGCTGCCGCCCGCGGTCGTCGTACTGTTGTTCAAGTGGTTCTACGACCCGGGATCCGGCCTGTTCAACCAGGTGCTGGACTTCGCGCACCTGCCGATGCTGAGCTGGCTGGACTCCACCAGTACGGCGCTGATCTCACTGGTGATCGTGTCCACCTGGATGAACCTCGGCACCGGCACGCTGATCTACCTGGCGGCACTGCAGAGCGTCCCCGGGGAGCTGTACGAGTCGGCCGAGCTGGACGGGGCCGGATTGTTCCGTCGGATCTGGCACGTCACCGTCCCGCAGACCCGACTGATCCTGCTCGTGATGCTGCTGCTCCAGGTGGTCGCCACCATGCAGGTCTTCATCGAGCCGTACCTGCTGACGGGTGGTGGTCCGGAGAACGCGACCATCACGGTCGCCTACATGATGTACCAATACGCTTTCAACTTCGGCGACTTCGGTGCCGGAGGAGCGCTCGGGCTGATGCTGATGGTGGTGCTGATGGTGTTCTCGGCGATCTACCTGCGCGTCTCGCGCGATGACCAGAGCTAGGGGATTCCGATGTCAGTGACACTGCAGCCCGGTCCGCCAGCCCCGTTGCTCGAAGCAACCACCCCGGAAGCGCCGAGAAGTACCAGGAGATCCAGGCGGGCCGAAGGGCGCGGATCGGTCACCCGCGGGATCGTCTCGCCGCTTTCGTTGCGTACGTGGCACGGCAAACTGATCTACTGGACCGTCCTGGTCGTCGTGGTGGTCGGCTTCACCATCGCGTTCGTGTTCCCGCTGTACTGGATGGTGACCGGTGCGCTGAAGTCTTCGGACGAGCTGGCCCAGATCCCGCCCAGCTTCTTCCCGAAGCACTTCGACTTCGGCGTCTACGCCGACGCCTGGAACCAGTTGCAGCTCGGCGTCTTCCTCCGCAACACCGCCCTGTACGCCGGCGGCGCGTGGCTGCTCACCCTCGCGGTGGATGTCACCGCGGCGTACGCGTTGTCGAAGCTGCGGCCGTTCTTCGGCAGGGTGATCCTCGGCCTGATGCTGGCCACGCTGATGATCCCGCCGATGGTGCTGCTGCTGCCGACGTACCTGGTGGCCAAGGACGTGCCGTTGTTCCACTGGAATCTGCTGAACACCCCGTGGGCCATTTGGTTGCCAGCGGCAGCGAACGGGTTCTTCATCTTCCTGCTCAAGCGATTCTTCGACTCGATCCCGCGGGAACTGCTGGAGGCGGCGGAGATCGACGGGGCGTCGCCGATCCGGATCCTCTGGTCGATCGTGCTACCGGTGTCGCGGCCGATCCTCGGCGTGGTCTCGATCCTGTCCGTCGTGTCAGTGTGGAGGGACTTCGTCTGGCCGCTGCTGGTACTGCCGGAGACCGACAAGATGTCGATCAGCATCGGCATCGCGTCGCTGTCCGCGCAGATGCCGCAGAACGTGCTGATCGCCTCACTGGTGATCGCCAGCATCCCGACGATCCTGGTGTTCTTCGTCTTCCAGCGCAGCATTATGGCGGGCCTCACCGCCGGCAGCCTCAAAGGCTGATCCCTACTCGTGCCAAGGAGCAGCAAGCATGTCGGAAACGTGGTGGCGCGGAGCAGCGATCTATCAGGTGTACCTGCGGAGCTTCGCCGACGGCAACAATGACGGGATCGGCGATCTTGCCGGCCTGCGGGCAAAGCTGCCTTACCTGGCCGGGCTAGGAGTCGACGCGATCTGGCTGAACCCCTGGTACCCATCGCCGATGGCGGACGGTGGGTACGACGTGGCCGACTACCGCGCCATCGAGCCGGCCTTCGGTGACCTGGCGCAGGCTGAGGCGTACATCGAGGAGGCCCACGCGCTGGGCATCCGGACGATCATCGACGTCGTCCCGAACCACGGCTCGGACCAGCAGGAGTGGTTCCGGCAGGCGCTCGCGGCCGGTCCGGGCTCGCCCGAGCGGGAGCGATTCATCTTCAGGCCGGGGCGAGGAGACCTGCCGCCGAACGACTGGCAGTCGATCTTCAACGGCCCGGCCTGGACCCGGGTGCCGGACGGCGAGTGGTACCTGCACCTGTTCGCACCCGAACAGCCCGACTTCAACTGGCGGAACCCCGAGGTGGTGCAGGAGTTCCACGACATCCTGCGGTTCTGGCTGGACCGTGGTGTCGACGGGATCCGGATCGACTCCGCCGCCGTTCTGTTCAAGGACCTGGACAGCGTCGAGGAGTCCTACACCGATCACGACGAGGTTCACGAGGTCTATCGCGCGTGGCGCCGGATCACCGACGAGTACGACGCCCGGTTCCTGGTCGGCGAGATGTGGATGCCGGACCAGGAGCGGTTCGCGCTCTACCTGCGGCCGGACGAGATGCACACGGCGTTCAACTTCGACTTCCTCTCCCGCCCATGGGACGCGGACGAGTTGCGAGCATCGATCGACCTCACTCTTGCCACGCATGTGCCGATCGGCGCACCGCCGACCTGGGTGCTGTCGAACCACGACGTCACCCGGCCGGTGACCAAGTACGGCCGCGCCGACACGTCGTTCTCCCATGCAGACCGTAAGCACGGCATGGCCACCGATCCGGTGCTTGGCGAGCGCCGGGCCCGTGCCGCCGCGCTCCTGGCGATGGCGCTGCCAGGTGGCCTCTATGTCTATCAGGGCGAGGAGCTCGGTCTGACGGAGATCGAGGATCTGCCGGATGAGTTGCTGCAGGATCCGTTGTGGGCCAGGTCGGGCGGTACCGACCGCGGTCGCGACGGCTGCCGGGTCCCACTGCCCTGGTCGGGCGTGGAACGGCCCTTCGGCTTCGGCACCGGTACGCCGTGGCTGCCGCAACCGGCGGACTGGAAGAACCTCACGGTCGAAGCCCAGCAGGCGGACCCGAACTCAATGCTGGCGCTGTACCGCAACGGGCTGCGGATCCGTCGTACCGAGTTGGGCGACGGCACGCTGACCTGGCTGGACTCCGAGCCCGGCGTACTCGCCTTCAGCCGCGAGTCCGGCCTGACTTGCGTCGTCAACCTCACCCCCGAGCCCATCGACCTCCCCCCGTACTCCGAACTCCTTCTTGCTAGCTCCCCCCTCGACGAAGGTCGGCTTGTGTCCGACGCCAGCGCCTGGCTCCGCTGAGGCTGACGCGTCCGGAGGTCTCGGCCCCGGACGCGGTCAGCTCCCCGAGACGCGACCCCAGGCATCTCGCCGCCCCTCGACGTGAGCTGACACCAGGTCGGCGATCCGGACCGCTCGGTCGCGGAGCCGTTCGGGGATCTGCGTCTCGGCCGCCGCCTGCTGGATCGCGGTGGGAATCCGGGTACGAAGGTCCCTGGCCCGCTGGACTGCCGCGTCACGGCCCAAACTCCCCACCGGCCGTCACAAATGTCAGCGTACTTAGTCATTGGGTGTTGCCGCTGAACGCTGACATTTAACCGGTGGGTGCATCGTGAGGCTGCGGAACAGTGCCACACCGGCGCTGACGTCGTGAGGTCTCATCCGCTGGCACCGGTCGATGACACGATCGACCCATGCCAACCTTTCTCGCACCCGATGGAACAGAACTCACCTACCACGTCATCGGCTCCGCACCCGACTCAACTGCTCCGGTGATCTGCCTACCGGGCGGAATGCAGGCCAGCGTCTACCTCGGCGATCTCGGTGGTCTTCACGCGCACCGGCAACTCGTCATGCTGGACTTGCGCGGCACTGGCGAGTCCGGCCGTCCTGCGGACTCCGCCTCCTATCGTTGCGATCGTCAGGTCGGTGACGTGGAGGCGTTGCGGGAACACCTCGGCCTGGACCAGATGGAGTTGCTCGGGCACTCAGCAGGCGGAAGTCTCGCGGTTCGCTACGCGGCCCAGTATCCGGAGCGGATCGGCAAGCTCGCGTTGATCACGCCGAGCACCAGGTCCGTCGGGATCGAGGTGTCAGCTGAAAGCCGACGCCAGTTGCTGGAGTTGCGCAATGGCGAGCCCTGGTATCCGGCCGCGGCCGCCGCATTCGAGAAGATCGCCGCCGGGCACGGGCAGAGCGCGGACTGGGAAGCCGTGAGCCCGATGGCCTACGGACGCTGGGACCCCGCAGCACAGGCTCACTATGCGGCAGAGGCCGAGCAGATGAACGGCGAGGCACTCCAGATCTTCAACTCCGACGGTGCGTTCGACCCGGCGGCCACCCGGGAAGGACTGACCAAGGTCGACGCACCGGTGCTGTTGCTCGCCGGTGAACTCGACTGGACCACCAACCCCGTTGCGGCCGCGGAGTTCGCCGACCTGTTCCCGAATGCCCAACTCGTCATCCAACGCGGCGCCGGCCACTTCCCGTGGCTTTACGACCCGGCGGCTTTCGTGACCAGCGTGGCGCAATTCCTGGACTGAGCAACTGTCATGACCTGGGTGGTTGGCGCCCGGACGAGCTCATTGGTCTGCCTCGTTCGTGAGTGGTTGGAAGCGGCGCAGGCGCAGGCTGTTCGACACCACGAACACCGAGCTGAATGCCATCGCCGCGCCCGCGAGCATCGGGTTCAGCAGCCCCGCGGCCGCCAGCGGCAGTGCCGCCACGTTGTAGGCGAACGCCCAGAACAGGTTGCCCTTGATCGTCCGCAGCGTGCTTCGCGAGAGCCGGATCGCGTCGGCCGCGGAGCGCAGGTCGCCGCGGACCAAGGTGAGATCGCTCGCCTCGATCGCCACGTCCGTCCCGGTCCCCATGCTCAGCCCGAGGTCAGCTTGAGCTAGAGCGGCCGCGTCGTTCACGCCGTCGCCGACCATGGCGACCACCCGCCCCTCGCCTTGCAGCCGCTTGACCACGTCGAGCTTGTCCGCGGGCAGTACCTCGGCGATAACCTCGTCGATCCCCACCGCGGCGGCGACCGACTGTGCGACGGCCTCATTGTCGCCGGTCAGCAGCACCGGCCGCAGCCCCAGAGCACGCAACTGCCGGATCGCTTCGGCCGAACTGGGCTTGACCGTGTCGGCAACGACCAACACCGCTCGCGCCTTGCCATCCCAGCCGACTGCGACCGCCGTACTGCCCGCTGCCTCGGCGTGAGACTTTGCCTGGGCGAGACTCTCCGGCAGGTGCTGGCTCCACTGCTCCAGCAGCTGGGTCCGCCCGACCAGCACGGCATGTCCTTCGACGATGCCCTGCACACCTAGGCCTTCGACGTTGCCGAAGTCCTCGGCCTCAGGCAATTTGCCCAACTCGTCAGCCGCACCGCGAGCGACGGCTTGCGCGATCGGATGTTCGCTGGGGTGCTCCAGCGCGCCGGCCAGCCGCAGTACTTCGGCGCGGTCCTCCCCGTCGGCCAGCAATACGTCGACCAGTGCCATCCGGCCGGTGGTCACCGTGCCGGTCTTGTCCAGTACGACGGTGTCGACCCGGCGGGTGGACTCCAGCACCTCCGGGCCTTTGATCAGGATGCCCAGTTGGGCTCCGCGGCCGGTGCCGACCATCAAAGCTGTCGGCGTGGCCAATCCCAGTGCACAGGGGCAGGCGATGATCAGCACGGCAACTGCAGCGGTGAACGCCACCTGGGCGGATGCGCCGTTGCCGAGCCAGAACCCGAGGGTGCCCAGGGCCAGCACGATCACGATCGGAACGAACACGCCGGAGATCCGGTCGGCCAGACGCTGTACCGCGGCCTTGCCGTTCTGCGCGTCCTCCACCAGGCGGGCCATCTGGGCCAGTTGTGTATCGGCGCCGACGCGGGTGGCCCGGACGATCAACCGGCCGCCTGCGTTGACGGTGGCTCCGACGACCGCGTCGCCCTCGCCCACCTCGACCGGAACGGACTCGCCGGTCAGCATGGACGCGTCGACGGCGCTGCTGCCGGTGACGATCAAGCCGTCGGTGGCGATCTTCTCGCCCGGCCGGACCACGAATTCGTTGCCGACGGCAAGCTGGTCAGCCGGGATCCGCACCTCGGTGCCATCCCGCATGACCGCGACGTCCTTCGCGCCGAGCTCGAGCAGCGCTCGCAGCGCGGCGCCGGAGCGGCGCTTTGCCCGGGCCTCGAAGTAGCGCCCGGCCAGGATGAACGTGGTCACCCCGGCCGCGACCTCGAGGTAGATCTCCTCGGCACCGGAACCCCGTGACGGGATCAACGTGAACGGCATCGTCATGTCCGGCCTGCCCGCATTGCCGAGGAACAGCGCATAGAGCGACCAGGTAAAAGCGCTGATTACGCCGAGAGATATCAGGGTGTCCATCGTCGCTGCGCCGTGCCGCAGATTGGTCCAGGCGGCCTTGTGGAACGGCCAGGCCGCCCAGGTCACCACCGGCGCCGCGAGCGTCAGCGATGCCCATTGCCAGAAGTTGAACTGCAAGGCCGGGATCATCCCCAGGGCGATCACCGGTACGGCGAGGATCGCGCTGGTGACGAGTCGCTCCCGCAATGGCCGCAACTCGTCGCTCGGCTCGGCCGGGGTGTCGTCGGATGCCGGCGGTGTGGGAAGCGTCGCGGTGTAACCGGTGGCCTCGACTGTCGCCACCAGGTGGTCGGTGTTGACGCCCTCCGCGAAGGTGACCTTCGCCTTCTCGGTGGCGTAGTTGACAGTGGCGCTGACGCCGTCCATCCGGTTCAGCTTCTTCTCCACCCGCGCGGCGCAGGAGGCGCAGGTCATGCCACCGATGATGAGTTCGACGGATTGGCCCGGTTCGGATACTGGGCTGGTCATGAGGTCCTCCTCAGTTGCTGGCTGCGGGTCAGTGCCCGTGCGGGGTGGACTCGTGGTCCGGGGTACCGGTCGGCATCGTCGCCGGTGGCGCGATCGTCTGGTTGCCGGAGGCATCGACCGTGACAGTGAATTCCGCCGTGTGGACGGATCCCGCGTGCTGGAAGTCCAGGAACAAGCTGTACGTGGCAGCCGTCGGGAAGGCAGTCCCGAACCGAATCTCCGGACCACCCTTGCTGCTCGCCGCAGCCAGTTGGGCTGGGTGGTTGTGCAGGTAGGCGAGGTCGCCGCTGCGCAGCGAGACCAAATGGCCGAAGGCGCCGAAATAGGGCTGCAGGTCGGTGACAGGCTTGCCGCCTCGGCTGACGGTGAAGGTGAGCTCTGACTCCTTGCCGGCGACCGGTTTGCCCCCGAGCGTCACGTCGTACCCGTCGACGCTCGTCACACTCGATGCCTCAGGCAACGGCACCGGAATGTAGAGCCCGGACATGTTGACATCGGTGCCCAGTGTGAGGGTGCGGCCGAGACCGGAGGGCGCGAAGTCGGTGAAGACCCGCCAGGTGCCGCCGGCCCCGAAGGCGAACGGGGTGCTCCACGTACCGGCCGTGTCCCGCGTCGGGTGCACATGCCGGAACCCGGAAAGATCACGCCGTACGACGATCAGGTGCAGGTCCTTCTCATGAGTCTTCTCGTACGCCGTGACGGGCCGGCCGTCCGGGCCTTTGATGACGAAGCGGAGCGACTCCTGCTTGCCGGCGGCAAAGAAGGTGGTGCTGGGAATCAGCGTGTAGCCCGCCTCGGAGACGGCCAGCCCGGGTGGCTGCGTACCCGGCTGGTCGGAGCCGTGCCCTGCGGCGTGGTTGTCCATTCCACCCATGTCACCCGCGGGAGCGTCGGTGTGCGGTGCCGGATCGGCTGCCGCGACCGGCTCGACCGCGGAGCCGAGTGCGAAGGCGCCGGCGAAGGCGACCGCCAGTGCACCGACGAAGGCGGCGAGCCGGACCGCGACAGCCCCCGTCATGACGCGGTCAGCTCGTAGCCGGCCTCATCGACGGCTTCCCGCACCTGGGACTCGTCGAGGGCCGCCTCGCTCGTCACGTGCACGGCCGAGGTGCCGCCGGCCACCAGGTTGATGCTGACCTGCTGCACGCCGGGCAGCTTGGTCAGTTCCTCGGTGACAGCCGAGCTGCAATGGCCACAGGTCATACCGGCGACGGAGTAGGTGGTGGTGGTCATATTCATGCTCCTTCTCGAAGGGAGTTCAGCTACGGGAACTTGTCGACTGACTACGGAGCTGCTCGATCAGCTACGGACCAGGCGGGCGATCGCATCGGAGGCTTCGCGGACCTTCTCCTCCGCCTCCGGACCGCCCCTCTGCGCGGCCTCGACCACGCAGTGCGACAGGTGCTCGTCCAGCAGTTCCAGCGAGAACGACTGGAGGGCCTTGGTCGCTGCCGAGACCTGGGTCAGGATGTCGATGCAGTACTTGTCCTCCTCGACCATCCGCTGCAGGCCACGGACCTGTCCCTCGATCCGGCGCAACCGCTTCAGGTGGCTGGACTTCTCAGCCGTGTATCCATGGGTCTGCTCGGTGGTCATGGCGAGTTCCTCTCCTCTACAGCTACCCGGTAGGGGTATGTCGACGTCATGAAACTACCCCCTCGGGGTATCAAACACAAATCCGATCGGCCCAAGCGGGCAGTAGAGTGACCGGTTCTGTGCAACTAATGAGCCGATCTGGGCGTCTGCTGTCCCGGAAGGCTTCTGACGGAGGGGGTGGCATGCCGGAACTGGCGATCAGTACGCGCGGGCTTCGCAAGACCTATCGGACCCGGCGCGGGCGCCGGGTCGTTGCCGTCCAGGGACTCGACCTGGATGTTCCGGTCGGAGGTGTGCACGGCTTCCTAGGGCCGAACGGGTCCGGCAAGACGACCTCGATCCGGATGCTGCTCGGCCTGGTCCGCGCGGACGCGGGCAGCATGACCGTCTTCGATCAGTTGGTGCCCGACCACCTGCCGCAGTTGGTCGGCCGGATCGGCGCGATCGTCGAGGCGCCGAAGTTCTTCCCGGCTTTCACCGGCCGGAAGAACCTGGAACTGCTCGCCGACGCGATCGGGACCCCGCGCAAGCGGGTCGACGAGGTGCTGGACGAGACCTCGCTGGGTGAGCGCGGCAAGGACCGCTTCAAGAGCTACTCGCTCGGGATGAAGCAACGCCTGGCCATCGCGGCCACGCTACTGAAGGAGCCCGACCTGTTGATCTTCGACGAGCCGACGAACGGCCTCGACCCGGCCGGAATCCGGGAGATCCGCGAGACCATGCGGACGCTGGGGGAGCAGGGCCGGACGGTGCTGGTCAGCAGCCACATCCTGGCCGAGGTCGAGCAGGTCGCCGACACGGTCTCCATCATCGGTCACGGCAGACTGCTTGCCTCCGGCACCGTTGCCGAGGTGATCGGCAGTACGACGGGCGGCACCGTGAAGGTCGCGGTAGACGACCTCGACGCAGCCGCCCGTACTCTCAAGGCGGCCGGTCTGACAGTACGTGCTGATGGCAACTACTTGCTGGTGGACGGTGCCGAACAGCCGTCCCACCTGACCAGACTCCTTGCCCAGCAGGAGTTGTACGTCTCCGAGCTGATCCCGGTCCGGGCGGACCTCGAATCGGTCTTCCTGGAGCTCACCACCGGCGAAGGACTGGACCAGACGGGAGCGACCCGGTGATCCGGCTGGCAGGAGTGGAGTCCCGCCGACTGTTCGCGCGGCGCCTGACGGTGATTGGCGTGGCCGCCGTACTGGTAGTCACTGCCTTTCTGCTGTTTGCGACCTGGCGGGAGGCTCGGCCGCCGTCGGCAGCTCAACAGGTGCAGGCGCAGCAGCAGTTCGAGCAGGCGCAAAAGGACTGGCAGTTGCACGGCGCCGAGTACATGAAGCAGTGTGAGACCAATTGGAAGGCGGAGCCGGATCCCAAACCCGTCCTGGCCGACTTTTGCCAGGTCATGGAGCCGAAGCTGGATCAGTTCGGCAAGCCCAAGACTGTCTTCGCCGAGCTGATGCCAAACCTGCTGCTGGGTTCGTCGTACCTGCTCGCGTTCGCGGCCTTCGTGATCGGGGCGAGCTTCGTCGGCGCCGAGTTCAGCAGTGGTGCGATTGGCAACTGGCTCACGTTCGAACCACGCCGCCTCCGGGTCTACGGCAGCAAGCTGGTCGCGGCGGCCCTCGGGATGGCGCCGCTCGCTGTGGTGGTGCTGGCAGTGCTGACCGCCGGCACCTGGCTGATCGTCCGCCACTACGGAACTGTCGACAGTACGACGGGCAAGGTCTGGGGTGACCTGGCTGGTACGGCAGGCCGATCGGTGGCGCTGACCGCCGGAGCCGGGGCTCTGGGTGGAGTGGCAGCGCTGCTTCTACGGCATACGGCGGCGGCCATCGGGGTGGCGATGGGCTACCTGGTCCTGGTCGAGGGTGTGTTCGGCGGTTTCCTGATGAAGTTCCAGCCTTGGCTGGTGAAGGCGAACTTCGATGCCTGGATCGCGCACGGGACCTCTTATTACGTGGAGGTGTGCCAGACGATGTCGGAGGGGGGCTACAACTGCAACCGGGTTGAGAAGACGCTGTCGTTCGAGCATGGCGCGTGGTACCTGGGCATCCTCGCGGTGGTGCTGGTCGCCGTCGGGGCGCTGGTCTTCAACCGCCGCGACGTGAACTGACAGACGCCGAAACGTGAGCGACTCCGGAGACAGACGCCAGCCCCGGGTGGAAGAGCCACCCGGGGCCGGCGTCGCGTCGTACAGCCCTCTGATCAGGCGGTGAGGCGCTCCTCGGTGGAAACCGAGAACAGGTGCAGCTTGTCCGGCTCCGCCGCCAGGTGGATGGTCGAGCCCTTCTCGACCTTCATCCGGGCGTCGATCCGGGCCACGATCTGCTGGTGCTCGTTGTTGTGCTCGGCGGTGCCGTAGAGGAACGCGTCGGCGCCGAGCTCCTCGATCACCGCCACCTTCACCGGGAGGCCGTTGTCGGCGACCTTGAAGGCCTCCGGCCGGACACCCAGGGTGAGGGTCTTGTCGCTGCCGGCCTTGGACAGGATGTTGCGATCGACCGGGACGGTGTAGTCGCCGAGCTTGGCGCCGCCCTCGACCAGGTCCGCGTCGAGCAGATTCATCGCGGGCGAGCCGATGAAGCCGGCCACGAACTTGTTCTTCGGGGCGTCGTACAGGTTCAGCGGGGTGTCGACCTGCTGCAGCAGACCGTCCTTCAGTACCGCTACCCGGTCGCCCATCGTCATGGCCTCGACCTGGTCGTGGGTGACATAGACGGTGGTGACGCCGAGGCGCTGCTGGAGTTCGGCGATCTGGGTACGGGTCTGGACCCGGAGCTTGGCGTCGAGGTTCGACAGCGGCTCGTCCATCAGGAAGACCTGCGGGTTACGGACGATGGCGCGGCCCATCGCGACGCGCTGGCGCTGACCACCGGACAGTGCCTTCGGCTTGCGCTCGAGGTAGTCCTCGAGGCCGAGCAGCTTGGCCGCCTCCATCACGCGCTTGGCGCGGTCGTCCTTGGAGACACCTTGCATCTTCAGCGCGAAGCCCATGTTGTCCGCGACGGACATGTGCGGGTAGAGCGCGTAGTTCTGGAACACCATCGCGATGTCCCGCTCCTTCGGCGGACGGTGCGTGACGTCGCGGTCGCCGATGTAGATCGAGCCCTCGTTGACCTCTTCGAGGCCGGCGAGCATCCGGAGCGAGGTGGACTTGCCGCAACCGGACGGGCCGACGAGAACCATGAACTCGCCGTCCTCGATCTCGAGGTTGAGCTTGTCGACAGCGGGGGTCTCGGAACCCGGGTAGACCCGGGTCGCTGCTTTGAACGAGACAGTAGCCATGACGATTCCTTCCTTCACCGGCAGGAACGTGCCGGACGATCCGAGTAAAGGCACCCGGGAGGGTGGCGCCTATCTTCACCTCTGCCATCGCTGGTGACAAGGTGTAGAGGGTATGACGTGTCCATATTGTTCACTCTCTGGACAACTCTGCGCAGTCTCAGCCTGCAAGTTCTTGCACGATCTTGCTGCACGGTCAGGTTTAGCTGGCTAGAGTTCCGCCCGTGAGTAGAGCAAGGCTGGGCCGTGAGTAGGGCAAGGCTGGCCGATATCGCGGTCAGGGCCGGGGTCAGCGAGGCGACCGTGTCGCGGGTGCTGAACGGCAAGCCAGGGGTGGCCGAGGAGACCAGGCGGGCGGTACTGACAGCCCTGGACGTGCTCGGGTTCGAGCGCCCCGCCCGGCTGCGGCGCCGGCCGGTCGGCCTGATCGGGCTGGTGATGCCGGAGCTGATCAACCCGATCTTTCCCGCGTTCGCCCAGGTGATCGAGGCAGCGCTGTCGCAACGCGGCTACACCCCGGTGCTCTGCACCCAGTCGCCCTCCGGTGCGACCGAGGACGAGTACGTCGAGATGCTGCTCGAGCGCGGCGTCTCCGGCATCATCTTCGTCTCCGGTCTGCACGCCGACACAGGCGGGGACCACACTCGGTACCAGGCGCTGGTGGAACGCCGGCTCCCGGTCGTCTTCGTGAACGGCTGGTTGCCCGACGTCGAGGCACCTTTCATCTCCTCCGACGAGTACGCCGCGGTGGACCTGGCCGTCGCCCACCTCGTTGCCCTCGGCCACCGGCGGATCGGGTTCGCATCGGGGCCGGAGCGGTTCCTGGTAGTACAGCGCAAGCTGGACGGCTACCGGATCGCGATGAAGGCCGAGCTGGGACTGACCGATGCCGACGTCGACGAGTTGGTCGAGCTGAGCATGTTCGGTGTCGAGGGCGGCGCGGCGGCGGCTCAGCGGCTGCTCGACCGCGGCGTCAGTGCGGTCGTCTGTGGCTCCGACATGATGGCGCTGGGCGTGATCCGCGCAGTCCGCCAGCGCGGTCTTTCGGTACCGGGCGACGTCTCGGTGGTCGGCTACGACGACGCCCCGATGATGGAGTTCACCGATCCGCCGCTGACGACGGTGCGGCAACCGGTCGGTGCGATGGGCCTGGCTGCGGTCCAGTTCCTGCTAGAAGAGATCCGCGGCCACACCACCCCCCACACCGAGTTCCTCTTCCGCCCAGAACTCGTAGTCCGCAACACCACCGCCCCCTCCTCCCGCCCCTAACCACCCCCGATCATCGGTCCCTTGTTACCCGGGGTGTCGCCCTTCATCGGTCCGGCAATCCCCTGGAACCGTAGAGAGTTGAGTCTTGTTGTTTTGGTTGTGGGCCGGCGTCCCGCTTGCTGCCTGGGGAGTTCGTCCGGAGTCCGGGGTCAAGGCTGGCCGGAGGCCACCCGGAGGGCTTGGCCTTGACGTCGACGAGGACGAGGTCAGACTCGGTGTGCGGGGGAGCTGGTCGTTCATGCTGCCTGGTCGTGTTGCGGCTCGTGGCCGGTGGGGAGGGTGAGTTCGTAGGTGATCGGGGAGCGCATCCCGAGCGCGGAGTGGCGTCGGTCGTGGTTGTATTCCTCGATCCAGGCCGCGACCCGGGCGCGGGCCTGTGCCTTTGTCGTGAAGTGCTCGAGCATGCGCAGCTCGAATTCCACGGTGGAGTGCCAGGACTCGATCACCGCGTTGTCCAGCGCCGACCCGACCCGGCCCATCGATTGGTTGATGCCGAGCCGGGTGCAGGCCGCCCGGAAGGTCCCGGCGGTGTATTCGCTGCCCTGGTCGGTGTGGAAGACGACCTCGGCGATCGCGGGTTTGCCGCCGCGGACCGCGACCGCCATCACCAGCGCGTCGTAGGCGAGGCCGACGTCGTGATGCTCCCCGACCGCGAACCCGACGATGCGCCGCGAGCCCATGTCCAGCACGCTGTCCAGGTAGAGCTTGCCCTCATCGGTGTCGATTTCGGTGCCGTCGCCGTACCACTTGCGGTTCAGCTGTTCGGTGGCGAAGTCACGCCGGATCAGGTCCGGCGCCCGCCACTTGCCCCGTCCGGAGCGGGTGGTCTGCTTACGGCGGCGTTTCCGCCGGGCCTGCAGACCGAGTTCCCGCATCAGTTCGGCGACGGTGTTCTTGCTGACCCGCCAGCCCTCATCACGCAGGTCCGCGGTGATCCGCGGCGACCCGTAGGTGCCACGATGCTTGGCGAACAACCGCCGGATCGCCACCTTCAACTGTTCGCGGCGGGCATGCTGGGCCGAGGCGTCGCCGTGGCGCCACTTGTAGAACCACGCCTGGCTGACCCCCAGCGCCCGGCACGCCACCGCCTGCGGCACCCGATGCTGATCCCTCTGGGCAGCGATGAAGGCGGCCATGGCTACCGGCCCATCGCATCCTTGACCCAGAGGGCCACCGAGCGCTTGAGGACATCACGCTCCATCGCCAGCTCCGCGTTCTCCCGCCGCAACCTGGCCAGCTCGGCTCGCTCGTCTTCAGTCAACCGGCCCTCACCGTCGCGAGCTCGCCGGTCACCGGCCACCCAGTTCGCCAACGTGCCCTCGCTGATGCCCAGCTCGCGGGCCACCTGCGCGATCGACCGACCGGTCTCCCGGACAATCCGGACCGCGCCCTCCCTGAACTCCCGATCAAACTTCCGTCGTGCCTCAGCCATCGCCCTCACCTCAAAGAGGATTTCTCCACGCTACGAGGGGAAGCCCAGTTGTGACCATCGGGGTCCACCAGGTTGCGCCTGCCTGGCTGTTCGATCTCGCGCCGCCACTCGACGTGGTGCCGAACGTCGGCCAGTCCGGACTCGCCGTACGTCGCCGTACGTCGGCCAGTCCGGGACCCGCCGTACGTCGGCGTACGTCGGCCAGTTCGGAACTCGCCGTACGTCGGCGTACGCCGGCCAGTCCGGAACCCGCCGTACGTCGGCCAGTTCGGAGCCGTACATCGATCAGCCAGTCGCTGTACCGGCGGTCAATCGGGAGAACGCGACGCGTTGAGTGGTCGGAAGGGACCGATGAAGGGCGACACACCGGGTAACAAGGGACCGATGAGCGTTGCGGACGGCGATCGGCGGGTCACTCGCCGGGGATGCCGACGTTCAGGAGCCGGGCGCCCGGGCCACGCTCGGCCAGCCCGTCGTTCTTGTTGTAGAGGTTGCAGCGCTGCAGGCTGAGGCAGCCGCAACCGATGCAGGTGTCCAGGTCGTCACGCAGGCGTTCCAGTTCGGCGATCCGCTGATCGAGCCGGCCGCGCCAGGACTTCGACAGCCGGCTCCAGTCCGCCCGCGTCGGGGTCCGGTCCTCCGGCAGCGAGTCCAGTGCGGCCTTGATCTCGGACAGCGCGAGCCCGACCCGCTGCGCGGCTTGGACGAAGGCGATCCGCCGCAGTGTGCTGCGCAGGTACTGGCGCTGGTTGCCGGACGTACGGCGGGACGTGATCAGCCTCTGGTCCTCGTAGAAGCGCAGGGCCGATGCGGCGACCCCTGAACGGCTGGCGGTCTCGCCGATCGAAAGCCAGTGGTCCTTGCTGGGGACGGTTTCCTGGGCCATAACGCCACCCTAGAATGCCGGGCAAGAGCTTAAGCGGACTTGAGTGTGGTCGGGCCATGGTCACCTCGCCGCTCAGGACGGGGTACACTCTTCAGGTCGGTGCGCGAGTCGCGTCACCAGAGCATTTCCCAGGCGCTCCGACCCGTCGGTTTCAGCATCCGCTGATGGACCCCCGGCGACATGGGTGCAACGCGATAGCGCCCGCAGGTCGATGCCAATCTCCTGCCTTGCACGTCAGATCCGGCCACTTCTGTGGTCGGCGCTCATGTGCGGCTCCGATACGGCATTGAGCCGTGACGTTGAGAGAGAGTTTGCGTGTCCCAGCACTACCAGAACGAGTTTATCCCCGCTGACGGCGACGAGGCCGCCGACCGGGCGAAGAAGCCGCGGCACAAGAAGTTCCAGAACCAGTCGTACGGCGAGCGGATGGCCGCCGAGCTGGACGCACCCAGCACTCCCGGTACCGAGCGCAGTTCAGCCCGGGCCGAGAAGCCTGCTGCCCGGACCGAGGCCCCGCAGGCCGAGCGCCGCGGCGGTCCTTCGCAGTACTCCGACCGGGGGAGCCGCGAGACGACCGAGCGCCGTGGCAACGACCGGCCGGTGCGGGGCTACCGCGCCGAGCGGACGAGCCAGCCGCGCACCGAGCGCCCGGCGTACTCCGAGAACCGGACCGCGTACTCCGAGAACCGGAACGCGCCGAGCCGCACCGAGAGCACCTCGTACCCGAAGAGCTCGTACCAGGAGAGCTACGAAAAGGGTGCCTACCGCAACGACCGTGACAGCGACCGTCCGGAGCGTGGCAACGACCGCGCGGATCGTGGCTACAGCCGCCCGGAGCGCGGCACCGATCGACCGGTCCGCAGCTACGACCGGCCGGCCCGTGACAACGACCGCCCGGCCCGTGACAACGACCGGCCCGGGCGTGGCGACGACCGGTCGGTCCGCAGCTACGACCGCCCGGTTGGTACTGCCGCCCCGGCGGTAGAGGACCTCGGCACCGTTGCTGAGGGCAACCTGTTCGCAGTGCTCGGGTTGGCGCCGCGGCTGGTACAGCGGATGGCCCGCGACGGCATCACCACGCCGTTCCCGATCCAGTCCGCGACCATCCCGGACGCACTGGCCGGCAAGGACGTGCTCGGCCGCGGCCAGACCGGTTCCGGCAAGACACTGGCGTTCGGCCTGCCGATCCTGACTCGGTTGGCCGGCGGCCACACCGAGTCGCGCCGCCCGCGCGGCATGGTGCTGGTGCCGACCCGCGAACTGGCGATGCAGGTGCACGACGCGCTCGAGCCGCTCGCACACGTGATGAACGTGTCGATCAAGCTGATCGCCGGTGGTCTGCCCTACCCGAAGCAGATCGACGCGCTCCGGCGCGGGGTCGACCTGCTGATCGCGACTCCCGGCCGGCTCATCGACCTGTGTGAGCAGGGCGCAGCCGACCTGGGCGCCGTCGAGGTGGCTGTCCTCGACGAGGCCGACCACATGTGCGACATGGGGTTCACCCCGGCGGTCACCACGCTGCTGGATATGACCCCGGCGGGCGGCCAGCGGCTGCTGTTCTCCGCTACCCTCGACGGTGACGTCGACGCCATCGTGAAGAAGTACCTGAAGGACCCGGTCACGCACTCGACCGACTCTGCCCAGGCCGCGGTCACCACGATGGAGCACCACCTGCTCGTGATCGAGCCGGCCCACAAGCAGTCGCTGACGGCCGAGCTGGCCAGCCGCGACGGCCGGACCATCGTGTTCGTCCGCACCAAGTTGGGCGCCGACCGCGTCGCCACCCAACTGCGCGACCGTGGCGTGATGGCCGCGGCGCTGCACGGTGGCCTGACCCAGGGGGCGCGCAACCGCACCCTTGACCAGTTCAAGGACGGTTCGGTGCCGGTGTTGGTCGCGACGGACGTCGCGGCCCGCGGCATCCACGTGGATGACGTCGGCCTGGTCGTCCAAGCAGACCCGGCGGCGGACCACAAGGACTACCTGCACCGCGCCGGTCGTACCGCGCGCGCCGGTGGCAAGGGTGCCGTCGTCACGTTGGTCCTGCCGCACCAGCGGCGCGGCATGATGCGGCTGGCCGAGTCGGCCGGTGTCTCCACCGCGCCGGTCCGGGTCCGTCCCGGGGACGGCGTCGTGACCGACCTGACCGGTGGCTCCAAGCCGTCCGGTTCCCCGGTCAAGCTGCCGGCCCCGAAGCCGCAGCGTGGCGGCTTCAATAAGGGTGGCAAGCGCTTCGGCGGCGGCAGCAGCGGTCGCCAGGGCCGTGGCGGCTACGAGGGTCGCGGCGGCAGCGGTGGCAGCCGCCGGCCGGAGCGTTCCGGCGCCGGCCCGCGCCGCAGCGAGGGCAACCGGTACGACGGCGGCAACCGCTCGTCGTACCAGGGATCCAGCCCCCGCTGATCCAGTAGTCCGATAGCAGCACAGGCTCCGGTGACCGACAAGGTCACCGGAGCCTTGTCGCGTGCGCGGGTGCGAACGCCGGCTGGAGTCTGAGCCCACGCGAGCGTTCTGCGACCGAAGTGTCGAGCGACCCCGGTCCGCTATTGGGAGCGCAGTACGACTGGCGCAGGCTGGAGGCGAAGCTGAATGCGCAGCCGCAGTTCGTGTCGGAGATCGATGGGCTCGACCTTCACTTCACGCACGTCCGCTCTCGTCACGCGAACGCCCTGCCGCTGATCATGATCCATAGCTGACCGGGCTCGGTGCTGGAACTGCAGAAGGTCATCGGGCCGCTCACCGATCCCACGTGGGTCACCAACAGCGCGGTCTCTTCCGCTCAGCTCTACTGGGAGAACGCCGAGAACAACTTCAATGCCGCGGACAGCTCCATCCAGGGGTCGGCAAGGTCGTGCTCACGATGCTGAGGGGTGGGCGGCGCACCGGTGTGACTGGGTACCGCTGGGGGCCCGAGCCCGGCCACGCACCACACCGCCGGCAGGCGGGCGGAAACTGGTCGCGGTCGACGGCAAGACGTTGAAATTGGCCGGCATCCTGCACCTCACCGGCGCGCCGCCGACATCACTACCGCGCTGCGACACCACGCCCAACGACCTCACCGACCGCTGCAGACCCTCAAGACCCGATGATCAACAACCCTCGCCGCAGGCCCTGCTGCTGGGGCCGAAACCGAAATCTGTAGATCGGAATCGATATGACATATCGATTCCGATCTACAGATTTCGAGCTCGACCCCCGCCCCGCACCCGTCGTGCTACCAACTGAACGTCGGTTGCAACCTGTCGGACCGACGCCTGCTGATCAACGACTTTGCCGGAGCCCTGCCCGGGCGGGCTGGTGTCGCGTGATGCTGGTTCCTTTACGCTGGCGGCGCCCAGGCGGGTACCTCGGGGCGTTGGAGAACCAGCCAGGATGCTTGGGGTGGAATCACGCTCGGCCAAACCACCCCGGCCTGCCGAGGCGGGAACTGCGACCCGCGCGGCGAGTCGAGGCGGGAGGTGGGGGCCGTCCTCGCGCGGAGTCAGCGGATGGGGACTACGGCGGCTGCATCGGAGGCTAGGTCGGCGCTTCCCTGCCAGCCGGGCGGCTTGAAGGGGAGGTCTACCTCGGAGGTGAGGTGGACGATCACGGTCGCGCCGTCGACCTCGGCGGACCAGTCCAGGCCGGGAAATGTCGCGTCCGCGCCGACGGCGTCGAGGTACTCCGCCGTGAGGCGCCGGGCCTCGTCCGGGTCGATCTCGGCATTCTGGCCGGCGCCGGGCTGAGCATAGATCGCGGCCAGCCCGTTGGCGGCGGCAAGGACGGCGCCGTCGGCGGTGGCGTCCAGGTCGCGGCGGACCAGGAAGACCTTCGAGATGTCCGTGACCACGACGATCATCATCAGTAGCACCGCGGTGAAGCCGATGATCAGTACGGTCATCTGGCCACGCTCGTCCCGCCGATGCCTGAGCCGGGTCCGCGGCCGAGACCGAAGCTGCGGCCGATGCCTGAGCCGGGGCCGAACCTTGCCCAGAGCAACGGAGACCAGCGTCATCATCCGTTGCCCTTGGCTTCGCGGTAGTCGCCGTACGACTCGGTGTGGGACGCGGTGATGTGGATGGCGGGACGCTCGCCACCCAGCGCGTCGGGGATCAGCGGTAGCGGCATCTCGGTGTTCAGCTCCACCGTGACCGTCGAGCCGGGCTCCAGGCACGCGGGATTGCAGCTGATGGTGAGCTGGCTCGGGCTCAGCTCCATCCCCTGGTCCGCCATCGCCATCCGGGCCGCCTCGAACGCACGAGCCCGGGCATCGTCCTCGGAGAGACCGGCCGGCACGATGATGAACGCGCGACCCGCCGCGCGGGTGGCCGCGGTGGCGCCGTACGAGGCTCGTTGGACGTCGAAGACGCCGAGCATCACGTACATCAGCGGCACCAGCAGGAGGAGCGCCAGCCAGGAGAACTCGACCACCGCGCTGCCCCGCTCGTCGCGAGTCCTCACTGGCCGGTCTCCTTGATCGCGTGGCCCTCGACGCTGAAGCCGATACCGGGACCCCAGAGGCCGAGGGGAGGCATGTGAGCGTCGACCACGATCCGCACCGCGGGTTGTCCGTCGACCTCGACACTCTGGCCCTGGACCGAGTCGATCAGCCCGTCGCGGACCACTCCGCCGATCAGGTCGCGGGTGCGCGCCTCGCCATCGGCCGGCTGCCGGTTCAATACGGCGGCGTACGCGGCTCCCTCGGAAGCGGCCGCGGTCACGGTGTTCTTCACGTACAGGAACAGGCCGAGCTGCAACAACCCCAGGAACAACGGGACGACGAGCATGGAGACCAGGACGAAGTCGACGACCGCCGACCCGCGCTCGTCGCGGCGGCAGACCCGGCGCACGGTCACTTGTTCGCGACGGAGTCCAGCGCCCGCTGGAGCATGTTTGCCAGTTGCTGCCCGGCTATCCCCCAGATCGCCACCACCAGGCCGGCGGTCATTACTGTGATCAGCACCCAGCCGGGCACGTCGCCGCGCTCCTGCCGGGCCGCGCGCGGCTTCATCACCAGCATCAGGAACAGTCTGGTCAGCAGCATGGACATGGCATCTCTCCTCGTCTCACCCGGCGATCAGCCGGATCCCGACAGCGCCGGGGTAGAACGCGAACGCGATGGTCACAGGCAGAACCAGGAACACCACCGGGATCATCATGGAAACCTCGCGACGGGCTCCGGACTCGATCAGCTCGCGCCGGTTGGCTTCGCGGATGTCGCCTGCTTGAGCCCGCAGTACGTCGGCCAGCGGGGTGCCACGCTCCAACGCCACCGCCAGACCGTCGGCGAATCGGGACAACGCGAGCAGTCCGGTCCGATCGGCCAGGGCATCGAGCGCGCGCACCAGCGGCTCACCGGCCCGGGTCTCGGCCAGCACCCGCTGCAACTCGTCCGCCAAGTCGCCACGGCACGAGCGCGCAACCCGATCGAGCGCTGCTGCCGGGCCCTCGCCCGCGGCGACTGACAGCGCAAGCAGCTCAGCCACCGTTGGCAGCTCTGCCAGCAGCCGGCGTTCGCGGCGGCGTACCTGGGTGGTCAGGTAGGTGTCCCGCGACAGCACCCCGAGTGTGGCGGCAAGGCCACAGAGCACGATCAGCCCGACGGGGTTGCCTATGCCGAGCGACAACGCGATGAACGAGAGCAGGAGAGCCGCACCGAACCCGGCAGCACCCCAAAGCACCTGCTCGATCCGGAACTCCTCCACCGTCCGGTACATCCCGGCCCGGGCCAGGCGGCGGCGAATCGACGTCGCCCCGCCGAGCAGACGCTCCAGGCGGACCGCACCGGCGCGCAGCGACGGGCCGAACAACCGCAGGATGGCGTAGAACGGCGACCTCGAGTCGACCACCCCGAGGAACACGTCAGATCCGCCGATGTCCCGCAGGTACGGGCCGATCCGGTCATCGACGGATGGCTTCTGCAGGAACGGCAGGCGGCGTACGACGAGAAGCAGGCTGGCTCCGAGCAACGCGCCGAGAACAGCTCCAGTGACAACTGGCGTCATCGCAGCACCCGCTCGGGTTCAGGTAGCCGGCCGATCCGCAACATCACCCGGTAAGCGACCAGGCAGAGCGCAGCACCCATCCCGATGATCAGGGCACCGAGCGGCGAGTTGTAGCGCTGGATCACGTCGCCCTGGAACGACAACATGCCCAGCACGAGCCAGGGCGCGGCAACTGCGACCCGGGCACCGTTGACCGACCAAGACTGCCGCGACTCGAGCTCGGACCGTGTCCGCGCATCATCGCGGAGGAAGCTCGACAGCGACCGCAGCAGTCGGCCGAGGTCTCCGCCGCCGACCTCTCGGGCGATCCGCAGAGCCTCGATCACGCGGTCTCCAACCGGATCCGCGAGCCGCGCCTTCAGCCGGTCCAGCGAGTCCGCGAACCGCCCCGTCGAGGCATAGTCCGCGCCGAACCGACGGAACGATTCCCGCAATGGCAGCGGCCCACGCTCACCGACTTGGGCGAGAGCCTCCGACAGCGAGAGCCCGGCTCGCACCGCCGAAGCGATGTTGTCCACCACATCCGGCCAGAGCTCGCGGAATTCGGCCAGCCGCCTCCGCGCCCGGCTCTTCAGCAGAACCACCGGCACTCCACCGGCCATCAACCCGAAGACCAGCCCGATCGGCAGCGCAGCGGAAACCACGAACATCAGCACGAACGCGATCACGCCGGTGATCACACATGCGCCCATGAAGGCGGCCGGAGTCACCCCTTCGACCCCCGCGCTGGCGAGCAGGTCGCGGCTACGCGCGGTCAGCCGGCCCTCCGCTCGCGGCTTCTCCACCGGCGGCACCATGAAGGACCAGATCACCAGCAGCAGGCCGATCCCGAAGAACAGCCCCAGAAGTAGGCCCATCAGCTCACTCCCCGCGGCAGTTCGGTGAGCAGTCCATGTGGTGAGTAGCCCGCCTGCTGGAACCGCTCCGGATGTGGCAGTTGTCCTTCGGCCCGGCGGAGGTGCCCGTCAAAGGTGCCGAACAGGGTCTCCGTCTCGATGGTCTGGTCCTCGATCCGGCCACTGACAGAGACGATCTCGCGGACCCGGCGCTGCCCGTCGGCGCCGATCCCGAGGTGAATGATCAGATCGACGCATCCCGCTACGGTGGGCAGCACGAAGCGAGACCCGATGTTCTCGCCGGCCAGCAAAGGCAGGGTGCACATCTTGGTCAGTGCCTCGCGGGCCGAATTGGCGTGGATAGTGCACATGCCCGGGAGGCCGGAGTTCAAGGCGAGCAGGAGGTCGAGGCACTCCTCGCCGCGGACCTCGCCGACGATGACCCGGGACGGCCGCATCCGCAACGTCTCCTTGACCAGATCGCGCAGCCGGACCTCGCCCGTGCCCTCCAGACCGGCCTGCCGGGTCTGCATCGAGACCCAATCGGGAATGGGCAGCTTGATCTCGAAGACCTCTTCGCAGCTGATCACCCGCTCGCTGCCGGGGATCGAGCCGGCCAACGCGTTCAGCATCGTGGTCTTGCCCGCCTGGGTGCCGCCCGAGACCAGGATATTGAGGCCGGAGGCAACGGCCGCATCCAGTACGGCGGCCACGTGCGGCGTCAGCGACCCGAGCGAAACCAGATCGGCCAGCCGGCTGGCCCGCACGGTGAACTTGCGGATGTTGATCGCCGCATACCGCTGGGTGATACCGCCCAGGACGATGTGCACCCGGCTCCCGTCGGGCAGCCGCGCATCGGTGAACGGCTGCGAGACGTCGATCCGCCGCCCGGTGGTCTTCAGCATCCGCTCGACCAGATCGCTGACCTCCTCCTCGGTCAGCACCGTGGTCGTCAGCTCGTGCCGGCCCTCGCGGGCTATGAAGACCCGGCTCGGTTCGTTGATCCAGATCTCCTCGACCGCGGGATCGTCCAGGTACCGCTGCAGCGGACCGAACCCGGCCACCCGGTCGTGCACCTCGCGGCTGACCGCCTCAACATCCCCGATCGGCGGCACGATCCCGGTCAGACTGCGCTCGTCGTACTCCTTCACGACGGTCGCAACGATGGCGTTCACCGCGCCCGGATTGCGCAGCGGGTCGATGCCCTCCCGGCGGACCACATCGCGCACCTGTGCGTCGATCAACTCGACCGCACCGTTCCAGCCGGACCGGCGCGCGACAAGTCTGTCGGCTGTCATCGTCTCCCCAGTTCGCTGTCCCGTGAGGTGACTGCCCCGCCACCCTGCGCGACCATCCTCCCAACCCCCGGCCCCTCAGCGCCAACGCACCAGCCGAAGGCTGTGGATAATCGCCCGCCAGCCTCCCATTGACCAGGGTCACCGAACGTATCGAGGCAGTCACATTCGGGTCCAGCGAACACCCCTACGTATCGGCCGGTTTCGGAGCTTGCAACTCCGGTACGCCGCTGGCCGCCCGGCTACGTCCTACGCCGCTGCGCGCGGCTGGTCCTACGGGTACACCCGACCCGATCCGGGGTGTAACGCCGCGGCCGACCCAGCGCGTCGTACAGGGTGAGACCACGACGGAAAGGCACCGATGCAACCGAAGACAGACGACTTCGAGGAGTTCGCCAGGGCGCGAGCGCCTCACCTGTACCGGACGGCCTGGCTGCTCGCGGGCGATCGGCACCACGCCGAGGACCTGGTCCAGGAGACGCTGGCGAAGATGTTCCGGGCCTGGCGCGGGCTGCAGCGGATCGACAACCCGTCGGCCTATGCGCAGACGGTGCTCGCGCGGACGTTCATCTCGCAGCGACGCCGGCGGAGCTGGAGCGAACAACCCACCTCGACGCTGCCGGACGCTGCGGACCGGCAGGCTGATCCCGCGTTGCGACTCTCCTTGCAGAAGGCGCTGGCCGAGCTGGCTCCCCTTGATCGTGCGGTGCTGGTGCTGCGGTTCTTCGAAGATCGCAGCGTCGAACAGGTCGCGCTCGATCTCGGCCGGAACCCCGGCGCGATCAGAACCAGGACCTCCCGGGCGCTCGACCGGCTCCGGGACGTCCTCGGCGACGACGCCGTCCACCTGATCGCTCTCTGAACCCGACGTACCCAGGAGAATTCGATGAACAACCTGAACGACACCCTGCCCGACCTGATGCGCCGGGCCACAGACGGCCTTGAGCCCGAGTCGACCGACCTGGTCGAACGCGGCATGCGTCGCGGCGTCACCCTGCGCCGCCGTAGGACCGCACTGCTCTCTGTCAGCGGCGCCGGCGCGGTGCTGGCCACGGCCGGGATCGCCTTCGGCGGATCCCAGCTGCTCGGCAGCCACGCAGGTAGCGAAGCGCCGGTCGCCGGTGGACCCTCAATCACCTCGGTATCCAAGGGCAACGCCGAGAAGCCGCCGGCAGTGACGCAGCAGGAGACACTGGCGACGCTGCGGAAGTTACTGCCGACCGGACTCAAGGTCTCGCAGCCGCGCAGTTGGGGCGGAGGCTTCAACGGCTTCAACGCGGCCTCCGTGGTCGTCGACGACGGCAAGGGGGCCGCCATGGTCTCGGCCCTGGTACAGACCACTGCACCGAAGACGACCTGCCCGATCACCCGGGCCCAATGCACAGTCCGCGCGGACGGATCGGTAGTCGTCTCCTTGACGGAGACGCCGGAGTACAGGAGGAAGCCCGGTGGCGTGGTCGAGAACTATGTGGAGATCTACCGTCCGAACGGCACGATGATCGCGCTGACGAGCTACAACGGGCCGCAGGAGAAGCGCGCGGCGCACACCCGGCCGAAACCGGCTCTGTCGGTCGCGAAGCTGGTCTCGATGGGTGACAGCAAGCTCTGGAAGTTCCCGGCGGAAAAAGCGAAGGCCTGGCCTTCGCCGTCTGCAGCCGACAAGTCCGCGATCGAAACCAAGAAGCGCGAAGCCAGGATGTCCCCCACGCCCAACGGCAAGTAGTTGCCGTCCCTCGTCCATCGCCAGCCCTCTGAGGGGTGGGTCAGCGGTGGACGAGGGTGTGTTCGAACGCGTAGCGGGACGCGCGGAAGAGGTGTGACCCGTACTCCACCGCGCGACCGTGGTCGTCGTACGTGATCCGCGTCGTCGCAAGCAGCGGTACGCCCGGCTCCTCCGACAGGAGCCGGGCCTGTTCAACAGTGGCCGGCTGGGCCGAGATTGTCTGGTGTGCCACCTTCAGGCGAACTCCCTCAGCCCTGAGCAGCTCGTAGAGTCCCCGCTCTGCCAGAGTGTCCGGATCCGTGTCCAGCATCTCCGGTGGCAGCCAGTTGCGCATCAGGGCCAGCGGCTCACCGTCAGCGCGCCGGAGACGTTCCAGCCGCAACACGCGGTCGCCGGGCTCGCCCTGCAATGCAGTAGCGACGTCTGCGCTCGCCGCGGCCAGTCCGAACCGCAGCACCTCGGTTTGCGGCTTGCGGTGCGCCGCCGCCAGGTCGTCGTACAGGCTGGTGAGTTCCAGAGAGCGCCGCACCTGGCCGGAGTTGCCGACGACCTGCGTGCCGACGCCCCGTTTGCGTACTAGGAGGCCCTGATCGACCAGCCGTGCGATCGCCTGCCGGACCGTCGGGCGGCTCAGGCCGTACGCCTCCGCGAGGTCTACCTCGTTGCTGAGGCGCGAACCGACCTGCAGTTCACCGCTTTGGATCGCTGCTTCGAGCTGCTGCGCCAGTTGAACGTGCAACGGAGTACGGCTGGTGCGATCGACGGTGACCTGAACGGTGTTCATGGGCACATCTTGTGCGGTTCCGGGCCAGCCGTCGAGTCAGACAAGCATTTGATCAGACTGCTGCCGCCGTGAAAGCCTGCCGGAACCGCTGGAGGGCGAGCTCGCTATCGCTGGCGGCAAAGGCTTCCAGGCCGACCGTACCGTCGTACCCGATGCGTTCGAGGGCCGCCGCGATGGCTGGATAGTTGATCTCACCAGTGCCTGGTTCGCAACGGCCGGGGACATCCGCGACCTGTACTTCGCCGATCAACGGGCCGGCCTTCTCGATCAGCGCGACGAGATTCCCCTCGCCGATCTGCGCGTGGTAAATGTCCAGCATCAGCCTGAGATTCGGGTGATCGATGGCCCCGACCAGTCCGATGCGCCTCGAGCCACATCTCCCCCGTCACTTCGTACGCCGGTACGACGGGTAGGCCGCGGTCGTTCAAACTCGGTGCCGTGAAGGTTGAGCCTTGAACAGTTGAGCCGGTGTGCGGCCTCGATCGACTGCTCGGCTGTCTTCAGGAGTTCGTCCTCGTTATGCGTGAAAGAGCCGCTGACGTAGCCGGTCATCGAGGAGAAGGTGGCGCCGGTGGCTTTATGCGAGGTTCACGGGAATTCTTCCAACTGGACGGGGCGGTGCTCCTCATGCGACTTCATGGCTGCGAGCGCGACTCTGAGGGCTGCTCGGGCGTCGTCGCCGGTGACTGCGGGCCTCGTGTTGTTGCGGATGGCATCGGTGAAGTCAGCGAGTTCCTTGATGTAGGCGCCCTGGAACATCTCGACATCGCTTCGGAGAGTCCGCTGCTCCAGGCCTCGCTCGTTGTAGTACAGCATCGGGCTGCTGTTGAGCCGTCCTGCCGTGACCATGCCGGCCGAGCCGAACACCTCGCCGCGCACGTCGTACCCATAGGCGGCGGAGAAGTTTGCTTCCGCGGTAGCGATGGCGCCGTTGTCGAACGTGATCATGACGACGGCGGTGTCGAGCAGGCCATTGTCCTTGAAGTCCGGGGCGACGAGGGCGTCGGCTTTGGTGTAGACCTCGACCGGCTCGGCGCCGGGGTTCAGCCAGAGCAGCATGTCGAAATCGTGGATGAGAGTCTCGCGGAAGATGGTCCAGGCGGGGACTCCGGCTGCATCGGCAAGGCCGGCGGGCCAGCCAGGATCGCGGGTGATGGAACGCATCAGCTGAGGTGTTCCGATGCCACCGGCAACGATTGTCTCGTGGGCCAGGGCGAAGTCCGCGGAGAATCTGCGGTTGAAGCCGATCTGGAGTGGCACGTCGGCTTGGTTTGCTGCGTTGATGGCGCGGTCGGCCTCTTCGAGGGTGAGAGCCATGGGCTTCTCGCAGAAGATCGCCTTGCCTGCTTCGGCTGCCTTCACGATCAGGTCTGCATGGGCGGCGGCGATGGAGGTGATCGCTACAGCGTCCAGGTCTGGATTCTTGAAGAGCTCGTCTACGTCCGTGGTCGCGTTGGCGTCGTAGTTGGCGGCCAAGGCTTCGGCTGCTTCGCCGCGGGGGTCGGCGACGGCTACGAGTTCGGCGCCGGGGATGTGGCGGGCCAGATTGTCGGCATGCATCCTGCCTATGCGGCCGGCGCCGATCAGTCCTACCCGGACGACTTGCAGACCATGGTCGGTTCGCACCTCGGGATCCCCTCGCTGTTTGGTACTGAGTTTGGGACAAGCCTCAGCTTCGCACGGTTACCCGCCTTGGGTATGTACACCCGCTTGACTGGACGGGGTCGCCATGACGAAGCACCGCGATGCACCTGCACCGCCAGCTCCATCCTGGCCTGGGGGGTCAACGCGACCTGCCCATCAACCCCGGCCGTCTTGCGGCCAGCGTTGCGCTGCGTCGCCTGCCGCACCGCTGATCAGCGTGTTGCTCCAACTCCCGCAGCATCAGCTTCTGCAGGTTCCTGACCATGGCCAGGTCCCCTTCCTGTGCCGCCTTGAAGATCCGCTGCCGCAGCCGCCGTACGGTGCCCTCGTGAAACCGCCAATCAACGGCCTCCCAGTCGAGGACCACGTCCTCCGGTCCGTTCACCATGAGGTGTCCAACTTGCCCTTCGGTGCCGGTGGATCAAGGCCGCATCGCTTCAACAGCTCACCTGCTCACGTCAGCGCTCCCTTCGGAACCCGGGCACACAGCCCGGTATCCGGCCAGTTATCCAGACACGGCAACCTGGAGGAGCCGCCACGGCGTGCTGGTTTCCTGTCGACTTTCGTCCACCGGCATTGGCTTCTTGAGCATCCTGTTCCCGCCAGAGGATTCCGCTCTCCTCACAGTCGGCCTACCAGATCGCCGTCCAGGCGGGCCCGGACTCTGTCGGAGTTTCCGTGTTCCACACGCGTGAGACGCGGCCGGGGTGGGTGCCTTCTCTACTCCGAGGTCGGCGGTGTCCTCCCGACCAGCGCAGCCTCTCTGGTCGGCGCCTGCCGCTTCCCAGCGGCCAGCCCTCTACCCCGCTGGAACGTCCCATCGGCGGAGCTGCTGATAACGGAGCATGCAAAGATTCACTCGCACCTCTTGACCGCCACCCTTTACGTGCGCGTGCGGCGGGCCGTGGTCATCTGAGCTGAGTAGTAGCGATCGAGCGCGATGGTCAGGTTGTTGAAGAACTGCGCTCAGAAGGCTTCAAGGGCGGGGGGCGACCGTCTTGTCCGTTGTCGGGTCGGCAACGGCCTTGACGAACGTCTTGTACGCCGCCTGCTGATCGACCCGCCGCCTTGCAGTTGTCGAGTTCTTCCTGCATGTAGCTCTACGGCCGGGCGTGCGCGAATCCTTTCGTTGATGGCTGGCGAACGCGAGTCCGCCTGACGATACGAGTCCTGGCTTGACGGGGCTGCCGCCGGCTCGCGTCGGGGCGTCAACCTCAGAGGTTAGGGAGCCCGCCGGGCAGGTTGTAAGGAGTGACGACCTGGATGTTGGACGGTAGGGAATGTGGTGCGCCCGGGAGGACTCGGTGGGCTTGCATGATGGCTTGGCAGGCGCGGCGCATGTCTTGACCGAGGTCGTGGTGGAGGACGACCGACACGCTTCCGTCGCGGAGGAGCTGGACGTTGTCGGCGTCGAGGTCATGGGCCACGAAGACGCGACACTCGCGCTCCAGCCTGGCGAACGCCTCGACAATTGCTCGATTGCCGCCGCCTATTGAGTAGACAGCTCTGATGGCCGGATCACCTTCCAATGCGGCCATGGCCAGGCCGTGCGTGGTCGAGTCGAGGCCGTCTGTCTCGTTGATCTCCACCAGCGCACGGTCGGGCGCGATACGCCGCAGGGCCGCGCGGAAGCCCATCTCGCGCTCCTCCTCCCCGCGGAACGAACCACGGCTCAAAGTAACCAAGACATCACCGGAAGAAGAGCCGAGCCATTGCGAGATGAGGTACGCCGCAGTAGCACCAGCCGCGCGGTTGTCGATTCCGACGTACGCGAGGCGTTGGCTGCCCGGCAGGTCAGTCACGAGGGTAATCACCGGGATGCCTGCGGACACCAGCCGATCCACAGCCTCGACGACCTCCGGGACGTCTGGGGCCTTCAGTAGGACGCCGTGCGAGCCGCGGCGGCGCAACCGATCCAGCGCACTCACCAACTCGACAGGCGCGGCCGTCTCGGTCAGGTCGAACCGCGCGCGGATCATGGCAGGCCGCAGCCCGGCTAGCTCCGCTTCCAGAGCAGCCCGTACGGCGGCTGAGAAGCGCTCGGGCGCTTGCATGACCAGGTCGATGACGAACGTTCGGCCGCCCAGGCGGATCTGCGACTGCTGCCGGTCGAGGTCGTGGATCGCCTGCTCGACCTGTCGCTGAGCCCGGATGCTGACGCCGGCTCGACCGTTCAGTACCCGGTCGACCGTGGTCTCGCTCAGGCCGGCCTGCAGGGCGATGTCGCGAATCCGGTACGGGCGTCCCACGATTCACTCCCAATCTGGAAGGCCAGCCGGATTGACGAGTTTTTGACGGATTCTGGGTGTGGCAGACCCGTCAACCAGTCACCAGGCTAAGACCAAAGGAAGGAGTCCACCATGGCCGCTACCCCGGAGAAGACGACGAACGAGCATGCCGGAGTCTGGCTTGATCCGAAGGACTGTCGGTTGGAGGACCTGCTGACCGTTCTCGCTGAGAAGACGGATCCGGCCGACTATGCGTACGCCGAGGACATCGAGCAGCAGGTTCCCCTGTACGACGCCGCCCGGGTCCGTGAGGCAGAGCCCAGGGCCGTGCAGGCAGAACTGGCCCATGCCCTCAGCGCGGGTCCCGGCATCTTCGTACTGAAGGGGGCCTTTGGCAAGGATGTGGTGGATGCCGCGACCGACGAGTTCAACCGGATGATCGCCGATCAGCATGCGGCCGGGACTGCCGGTGGGGATCACTTCGCCAAGCCGGGTGCGAACGACCGGGTGTGGAACGCGCTGGAGAAGCTCGCGATCCGCGCGCCGGAGGTATTCGCGGGCTACTACGCCAACGATCTGCTCGCTCTGACCGCGCAGGCCTGGCTCGGGCCGTCGTACCAGGTCACTTCGCAGGTGAACGTTGTGAATCCAGGAGGTGAAGGTCAGACCGTACATCGCGACTATCACCTGGGGTTCCAGTCGAACGAGGTCGCCGCTCAATACCCCGCTCACGTGCATAGGCTGTCGAGCGTGCTCACGCTGCAAGGGGCGGTCGCGCACTGTGACATGCCGGTGGAGAGCGGGCCGACTCTCTATCTGCCGCACTCGCACAAGTACGCGCTGGGCTACCTCGCCTGGCGGCGGCCGGAGTTCGGCGAGCACTTCGTCGCCAATCACGTGCAGTTACCGCTGAGCAAGGGAGACGCGGTGTTCTTCAACCCGGCTCTGTTCCACGCTGCCGGGAGCAATCACTCGACCACCATCAAGCGGATGGCTAACCTGCTGCAGATCTCGTCGGCCTTCGGGCGCGCGATGGAAAGCGTGGACCGGGTCCGGATGGCGGTCACTCTCTATCCGGAACTGCTCCGGCTGCGGCATGATGGCGCCCTCGATCTGGACAACGTGATCGCCGCAAGCGTTGAAGGTTACGCTTTCCCGACCAACTTGGATCGGGACCAGCCGATCGGCGGTCTCGCTCCGCAGACCCAGGCCGACCTGGTCCGGCAGGCCCTCGACGAGGACTGGCCGGCCGACCGCGTGCAGGAGGCGCTCGACGAACACGCCGTACGCCATCGTACGAATGGCATCTGAGCAAGGGAGAACACCGCATGGAACCAGTTCGCATCGGCATCCTCGGCGCCGCCCGTATCGCCGGCAAGGCGATCGCCGAACCGGCTCGGATCACCGGCGCCCGGCTGGTCGCCGTCGCCGCCCGGGATCAGGACCGGGCCGAGGGCTTCGCCGCCGAGCATGGCGTCGAGCGGGTGCTGAGCTCGTACGAGGACGTTCTCAACGATCCTGAGGTCGAGATTGTCTACAACCCGCTGGCGAACGGACTGCACGGACCGTGGAATCTCGCAGCCATTGCCGCAGGCAAGCATGTGCTGACCGAGAAGCCGTCGGCCAGCAATGCTGCCGAGGCTTCGCAGGTCCGGGACGCCGCGAAGGAACGTGGTGTGGTGCTGATGGAGGGCTTCCACTATGTGTTCCACCCGGTGACGCGGCGACTACACGAGTTGCTCGCCAAGGGTGAACTGGGCGAACTGCGGCATGTCGAGACGACGATGGTGATGCCGCCGCCGGAGGACGGGGACCCGCGCTGGTCGTTGGCGCTCGCCGGTGGTGCGGTGATGGACGTCGGCTGCTATGCCTTGCATGCGCAGCGGATGGTCGCGCCCTGGGCGGGCGGTCTGCCTAAGGTGGTCACCGCCCGTGCGGGTGAACGCAAACGGATCCCGGGCGTTGATGAGTGGCTGAACGCGGACCTGAAGTTCCCGAACGGCGCGACCGGCTCCGTGCGGACCAGCATGGCTGCCGAGGAGGTCGACTTCAGTTGCCGCATCGTCGGCACCCGTGGCGAGGCCTTCGCGCCGAACTTCGTCCTCCCGCATCAAGACGATCGCGTCACCGTCACTACCAAAGAGGACACCTGGGTCGAGCACCTCGGCCGCAAGACGTCGTACACGTATCAACTCGAGGCCTTCACCGCTCACCTGCGCGACGGTGCCCCGCTGCCGATCGACGCGGACGACGCCGTCGACACGATGGAACTGATCGACGCCAGCTACCGCGCCGCCGGCCTGCAGCCTCGCCCAGTCACCCAGGTCTCCCCCGGTACGCCGGCCAACTGACACGCAGGGCGGCCGGGCGGTAAGGCCTCGGAACTTTTGAGATTTGTATAGCGCTTCCGATATGAGATATCGAAAGCGCTATACAAATTTCGAGTCGACTCTGCCTGCCGGTGCGGCGGCGCGTACGGCGGCGGCGAAGCCGCGGATGATCGGGTGCGGGCGGGTGCCGTCCCCGAACTCCTGCACTGCCATGTCGACGGACCGGCAGCAGCGTCGCTGGCTGCAATGCTGGCCAGCTGAGTCAGGCCAGGTTCCAGCTGAGTCAGGTTGGCTCACTCATGCGTCGGGAAGCCGAGGTTGAGGCCGCCGTGGGACGGGTCGAGCCAGCGGGCCGTGACCACCTTGCCCTTCGTGAAGAAGTGCACACCCTCGGTGCCGTG
>JAWWPC010000036.1:0-21581 GCA_033851055.1 Kribbellaceae bacterium
GGTACTCCGACCCTGACCGCCGTCTGCGTTCGACGAGCGACGTCGCATGTACGTGTCTTTCGCCACCTACGCTGCCAGGGCTCCGGCGAAGTCGTTGATCAGCAGGCGTCGGTCCGACAGGTTGCAACCTTGCTAGCACGACGGGTGCGGGGCGAGGTCGAGCTCGAAATCTGTAGATCGGAATCGATATGTCATATCGATTCCGATCTACAGATTTCGGCTTCGGTCCCAGTAGCAGGGCCTCGGGCGAGGGTTGTTGATCAGTGGTCTTGAGGGTCTGCAGCGGTCGGTGAGGTCGTTGAGCGTGGTGTCGCAGCGCGGTGGTGATGTCGGCGGCGCGCCGGTGAGGTGCAGGACGCCGGCCAATTTCAACGTCTTGCCGTCGACCGTGACCAGCCTCCGCCCGCCTGCCGGCGGTGTGGTGCGTTGCCGGGCTCAGGGCCCCAGCGGTACCCAGTCACACCGGTGCGCCGCCCACCCCTCAGCATCGTGAGCACGACCTTGCCGACCCCTGCCCGCCAGGAACGCCGACAAATCTATATCGGGGATGACCGATATATCGGTCATCCCCGATACAGAATTCGGCTTCTTCCGCTGAGGCGCGACCTTGCGCTGAGCAGCAGGCCCGACGCTATCCAGCCAGCGCGCCGATACGGGTACTGGTCGCCAGGCGTGCGGCGTGGAGAAGCGGGAGGTGGAGCCTTCGCGGCGTGTCGGAGTGGTAGGTGAGACTGCTGAGCGAGGGCCGTCACGACCGGATGTCACGGGTCGCACAAGTTGGTGTGTTCGGCTGATGACTCTTTGGAAGCCGCCGCCGCGATGGAGCGGGCGATCGACGAGGTGTTCGGCGTATTCAGCCGAGGCCTCGATCAGGCCTGAGCAGGCTGGTTTTACGAGCCGGGCCACGGAGCGGGTACGCTGCTTGGTTGTGGCTGGACCTGATTTCGACGCTGACCTGAAGGCACTCGACGCGACACTGACCTCGATCGAGAAGGTTCTCGACCTGCCCGCGATGAGGCGGGAGATCGCCGACCTCGGCGAGCAGGTGGCCGCGCCGGACCTGTGGAACGACCAGGCCAACGCGCAGAAGGTGACGTCACGGCTGTCCCGGCTGGAGGCCGACCTGGAGCGGCTGACCGGCCTGCGGACCCGGGTGGACGACCTGGCCGTCCTGATCGAGCTGGCCCGCGAGGAGAACGACGCGGACACCCTGGCCGAGGCGGAGGGTGAGATCGCCAAGCTGAGCAAGTCGATCCAGTCGCTCGAGGTCCGCACGCTGCTGTCCGGCGAGTACGACGAACGCGAGGCGCTGGTGACGATCCGCTCCGGCGCGGGTGGCGTCGATGCCGCGGACTTCGCCGAGATGCTGCAGCGGATGTACCTGCGCTGGGCCGAGCGGCACGGCTACCCGACCGAGGTCTACGACACGTCGTACGCCGAGGAGGCAGGGCTGAAGTCGACCACCTTCGGCGTCAAGGCGCCGTACGCGTACGGCACCTTGAGCATCGAGTCAGGCACCCACCGGCTGGTCCGGATCTCGCCGTTCGACAACCAGGGCCGCCGGCAGACCTCGTTCGCGGCGGTCGAGGTGGTCCCGGTGCTGGAGCAGACCGACGAGATCGACATACCCGAGGAGGACCTGCGGATCGACGTGTACCGCTCCTCCGGTCCGGGTGGGCAGAGCGTCAACACCACCGACTCCGCGGTCCGGATCACCCACATCCCGACCGGCACGGTGGTCTCCTGCCAGAACGAGAAGTCGCAGCTGCAGAACAAGGCCTCCGCGATGGTGATCCTGAAGGCCAAGATTCTCGCGCTGAAGAAGGCCGAGGAGCGGGCCGAGATTGACGCGCTGCGCGGGGATGTGCAGGGCTCGTGGGGCGACCAGATGCGCTCCTACGTGCTGCACCCGTACCAGATGGTGAAGGACCTGCGGACGCTGTACGAGTCCGGCAACACCAGTGGCGTCTTCGATGGCGAGATCGACGACTTCGTCGAGGCCGGCATCCGCTGGCGCCGGACCGGACAGACCACCGGTGACGGGCACTAGTCAAGACGCTCTCAGGGCTGACTGCGCGAACTGCTTCGGGCTCTGCTGTGTCGCGCTGACCTTCCAGGTCTCGGCCGACTTCGCGATCGACAAGGACGCGGGGGAGCCCTGCCCCAACCTGCAGCAAGACTTCCGCTGCGGCATCCACCAGAAGCTGCGCAAAGAGGGCTTCCAAGGCTGCACCGTCTACGACTGTTTCGGTGCAGGCCAGAAGGTCTCCCAGCTCACCTTCAATGGAAGGGATTGGCGGGAGGCGCCGGAGACCGCGCAGCGGATGTTCGAGGCGCTGCCGATCATGCGGCAGCTGCACGAGCTCCTCTGGTACCTGACTGAAGCGCTCTCGCTCCACGCCACTGAGCCGATCCATGACCAACTCCGCGCCATGCTCGACGCGACCGAACGTCTCACCAGGGGCGGGCCTGACGACTTGCTCCAAGTGGATGTGGCGGCGCATCGGAGGGAGGTCAACGAGCTTCTACGGCGCACGAGCGAGTTGGCGCGGGCGTCGCGACAGAACTTGCCCCGGAAGAAGGCGACAAGGCAGAAGAAGGACCGCCGCGGAGCGGACCTGATCGGGGCCAAGCTCCGCGGCGCGGACCTGCAGGCTGCCAACCTGCGCGGCGCCTACCTGATCGGTGCCGATCTCCGTGGCGCCGATCTGAGACTGGCCGACTTCATCGGGGCGGACCTCAGGGATACCGATCTCAGCGGCGCCGACCTGACCGGCTGTCTCTTCCTCACGCAGTCCCAGGTCAACGCGGCCAAGGGCGACGCAGCGACCAAGCTCCCGCCAGCGCTTCTCCACCCTTCCCACTGGGTCACCCAGACACGACACTAGCCAGCTTTACGTCCAAGTGCTCGCCCGACTTCAACACCACGGGGGAGCGGAGCGAGACCTCGACCCTGGTGCCACGTTGGCTGATCTTTGCCGGCAGTGTCTGCTGGCCTAGCGTCACCTTGCAATCGCGCACTTGGCCGGTGGTCTCGAACGCCAGCATGGTCAGGCGCACCTGGCCGTAGCGCAGCTCGATCCGGCCTATCTGCTCATGCCTGCTCCGGGTTTGGCGGTACGAACCCCAGCCCTCCGCAACGGTGAAGGCCGCCTGGAACTTCTGCGGTGACAGCTTCGGCGCGAAGCCCAGCCGCCCCAGCGGTCCGTGGTACTCGTAGCCGAGTGCTGCCAGATAGACGGCGTGGCTCATCATCGCGCGGGAATAGTGGTCGCTGCACTCGATCTCGTTGTACGGGTTCCGTCTCCGGGCGTCGTACCGGTCGAAGACAGCACGTGTCAGCACAAGCGCCTCGTCGGCCAGGCCCTCGGCGAAGAGTCCGGCCGCCACCTGATACTCCTGGCCGGTCCACACTTCGTTGAGGTAGGCAACGATTCCCGGATCGCCACCGCCCGGCGCCTCGCTGTCGCCGCCGAAAGGCCAGGTACACATCAGCAGACCGGCTTCGCCCTGCTCGGCGTACCAGCGGCCGCCGGTGATGTCGACGCCGGCCCGGAACGCAGCGTGGTCCGACACAAAGTTGTTCCGGTAGATGGCCTGCAGCGCGGACCGCGCCTTGTCAGTCGGTACGACGCTGGGCAGCCCGAGTTGCCGCGCATACGTCTCGCCGTACAACTGGTCGGCGAAACAACCACGGTTGGAGTTGGTCGACTTCGGATGGGTTGGGTCGAGCTTGTGGAAGAAGTACCCGTACTGGTCATTCCAGAGTTCGGTCGCCAGATACGACGACCCGGCCGTGGCCAGGCTCGTGCACCGTGAGGCGAAGGCGGGGTCGCCCATCTCTGTGGCCATTGCGGCGCCAGCGTGCAAGCAGGCGATGTACAACCCGGTGATCCAGGGGATTTCGCCGTACCAGGAGGCGTCGAGCGTGTTGTACTGCTCACCCTCCAGTACGCCGTTCGCAGGCGAGCCGTCCCGGCCGATCAGATGCTCGATGGCCAGCTTGATCTTTGGCCAGTTCCGCTGGAGGAACGACGAGTCGGGGCTCATCTGGTGCTCCCGGTAGATGCGCAGCACGGTCCCGGCCTGGCCATCCACCGCGACTACGTTGCGGGCATACTCGCCGCGGTAATCCATGGCACCTGTGTCGGCGTGGAACCCCACGCCAAGATCCACCCGCTCACGTGCATCACGCTCCAGCGCCGGGAACAGCCGAGAGATCGACTGCGCGTAGTTCCACACGTGCTGGCAAGTACCGTCGCAGCAGTACTCGCCCTCCATGGCATAGAACCGGCCATTGCTGAACCGGTAGCAAGTAGTAGTGGCCACTGTCGAAGCAGGCGCGAGCGTGCGCTCCAGGAACCAGTGCGGCAAGGTCGAGTCGTCGTACCAGGTCTGCACCCAGGAGCGAGTGGCCTCCTCCAGCCGACGACGGTTCTGCTCCAGGTGCTTCACCACGGCGCCCGCGGAGTCGAAACGGGTCGCGTAGTGGTGTCGGAGCTCCGCAGCCCCTTCTAGAGCGGCGAACTGGCCCTCACGAGGTAGCGGGAAGTGCCAGCCAACAGCGAAGCAAACTGTCGCCGACTGGCCAGGCTTAAGGCTCAGCGGCACTCTCACAGCGCCAGTGATGGTCCCTAGCGACGCATCCACCTCTGTGGCGCCGTCACCCGCGTCGAAGATGGCGTCGGTCGTCTTGGCGTCCAGGAGAGCAGGCACGACTTCTGCAGGAGTGTCGAGCGTGGCCAGGGCGAAGGTGCCGTGGTCCGGGAAGGACTCGATCGGCCGCAGCGGAGGCCGGTCGGTGAAGACAATGTGGTCGCAGTTGACGTGCCCCCAGCCGCCGGTGTTGCTGTCGACCAGTTCGATGTGGGCCGTCTTGCCGCGCCAGCGCCGCACGTCCAGCACCCGGTTGCTCAGGGGTTCGGCGTCCTTGCCCGCCACGGATGCGACGACGGCGCCGTCGACCACCACGTTGAAGCAAGTCTGTCCGGTCCAGTGCCCGCCACCGACCCCGGCCGAGACATAGCCCCGCTCGATCGTGAAGTCCCGGCTGGTGAGCTTGCCCGTCAGTCCATCCGGATTGCCGCCCGCGTCCCAGAACGCGTGCGAGGTGACGAACCGGGTTCCGCTGATGTGCAGGTCGCCGAACCGACGGAAGTAGTCCGGCGTCGACTCCGGCGTCACCGGACCTGGCCCGAACGCGGTGCCCTCGACGGTCCAGCCCTCGTATGTCGTGCCCTCGAAGTCCTCGAACGGGATGTCCGGCTGCGGGTCCGGCTCGACCGCCCCCGCGACAGCGGAGAACTCCAGTCCGCTCCCGCCCGGGAGTTCCCGAGACCTCAGCAGCGTGGGCTGTTCGACCCTGCCTTCGAGACAGACCGGGTTCTCGCTCCACCCGGCCAAGGTGGCCTCGACCGTGCTGCGGGAGATGTTCCGCACGGTGTAGGAGCAGACCGTCGCCGGTAACGAGGAATCGTCCAGATTGGTCGGCACGAACGGCGAGTACGCCTCCAGAGTCACCTCGACCGGGCTGTCCTCATCGGCGTACCGGACCTGGCCGAGCGGGTAGGGGCCGCTGAAGGTCACCTTGCGGAATCCGTCGGCATCGAGCGAACTCGTCCGGATCTTGCCGCGACTCCTGGTCCGCAGCGCGAAGCCCTGCCGGAATGGCGACGTCGGCTTCAGCGGTTCGCTGTAGGTTCCGCCGACCCAACCTGACGAAACGGCGGCGGCCGGGTTGTTGACGTCCCACAGCCAGAGCTTGCCGTCGCCACCGAGATAGAGCCGGCCCGCGGTTGCGCCGCCGACAGGCATGCCGATCGTCTCCAGCGCCGCACCCTGATAGCTGGTCGGGGCCCCTCGCTGCGCGAGCGCGCTCAGTTGCGCGGCGCTGATGCCTTTGTCAGTCGGCACCACGCCGACCATCCCCTCCGGTACGCCGAGGGCGGCCGCAGCCTGAGCCCGTACGCCGAGCATGCCGCCGGCGGTGGCGAGTGTGGACAGGGCGAGGAAGCGGCGGCGGTCGAATCCGCTCGGGCGGCAGCAGCCCTCCTCGCAGCAGGTCGAGTGCTCGGTCGTCATCGTCGGACCCCTTTCCGGCGGGCGGAAGTCCCCGCCCCGCGGCAATTCGGAGCAAGTTCACGCTAGACGGGAAATCGATTTCTCAGAGTGGTCAGAGAACTTGCCACGACAAAGCGCCCGGGTCAAGACCCGGGCGCTCTCCCGCAAAGCTGTAGCGCGGATGTCGCTGTTCGACAGCTGCAGCTCTGGAGTCAGCTGCGTGACTTGAGCTGAAGTGTCACCGGCGTCATGAGCAAGGAGATCGCGGTGATCGCGATCGATACCGCGGCGAGTGCGCCGCCCTGTCCCCAGCTCGTGCCGGCCAGCGACAGGTACGCCGTACCGACGGTGGCGGCGCCAAGGGCGAGGCAGGTCTGCTGGCTGGTGAGGAGGATCCCGCTGCCCAGCCCGGCCTGCGCCGGCGGCACCTGCCCGACGACCACGCCGATCAGCGGGACCATTACCAGGCCGCTGCCGAAGCCGGCGACCAGCATCGGCGCCGCGAGCGTCAGCGGTGTCACCTCCGGCCAGAGCGTCAGTGCGACCACGCCGAGCATTGCGTAGCCGACGGCCTGGATGACCCAGCCGCGGACGATCAGGCCGGCGCCGTACCGCTGCTGCAGCCGGGGACCGTAGATCGAGGTGATCAGGAAGCCGATCGCCATCGGCAGCAGGCTGAGACCGCCCTGCAGCGGCGACATCCCGGCCGCCCCCTGGGTCGCGAGCGCAAACACGAACATGAAGCCGCCGAAGGTGGTGAAGAATCCGACCGCGAGCAGTAGGCCGATCCGCATCGGCCGCAGCCGCAGCACGGACGGCGGGATCAGCGGTGCCGAGCCGGACCGCTCCGACCGGTGCTGGTGCAAGCCGAGCAACCCGACAGCCGGGATGGTGGCGGCCAGCGATGCCCAGGTCCAGGCGGGCCAGCCGAGCGGGCGGCCCTCGGTGAGCGGCAGCAGCAGGAGCACCAGCGCGAGAGCGAGCAGGCCCGCGCCGGCGACGTCTACGCGAAGCCGTTGGGCAGCGCGGGTCTCGGGTAGCAGCTTGACGGCCGCGACGACTGCGACCACGCCGACCGGCACATTCACCAGGAATACCGCGCGCCAGCCGAGACCGAAGACGTTGGCCGATACCAGGACGCCACCGAGGATCTGGCCGAGCGCAGCCGCCAAGCCGCCGGCGACACCGAACATCGCCATCGCGCGGGCCCGGTGGGTCCCGGTCAGCAGGCTGCTGATCGTCGCCAGCACTTGCGGGGTCATCGCCGCCGCTGCCGCGCCCTGCACGACCCGGGCGGCCAGGAGTACGCCGATGGTCGGGGCGATAGCGCAGATGAGCGAGATGAGGGTGAAGCCGGTCAGTCCGATCAGGAACAGCCGCTTGCGGCCGAAGCCGTCGCCAAGACGCCCGCCAACCACCAGCAGGGTGGCGTTGGCGATGCCATAGCTGCCGACGACGAGCTGCAGTCCGCCCGACGAGGCGTGCAGCTCGGAACCGATCGCGGGCAGGGCGACATTGATGATGAAGAAGGAGAGCATCGGCAGGAAAGCGCCGAAGAGCAGAGTGGTGAGCGCCGCCGGACCCAGGGGCGAGGCGACGGTGACGGACGGGGTCGGCTCGGCGGCGACGCCACCGGTCGCCGGGACGGTCTGGAGCTGATCTGTCATGCCACCCAGGATGTGGCCGTTCCAAGCCTGGTGGTGAGAGCCTGGTTATCCTGGTATTGGCACCACCTGGAACCAGCCTTTCGCGGGTTCGCCGTACGGGTCAGGATGGAAGGGTGAGCACCTTGACCAGCATCACAGCCACCACCGACAAAGCCGCCACCATTGAGTCGGATCGGCCTGCTGCGATTGACCGGGCAGAGGCACCCGAGCGGCGGCGCGAGCTGGCGGCGTTCCTGCGCAGCCGGCGGGAGCGGATCCAGCCGGACGAGGTCGGGTTCGCGCCGGGCGGCCGACGTCGTACGCCGGGACTGCGGCGCGAGGAGGTCGCCCAGCTCGCCGGGGTCGGCGTCACCTGGTACACCTGGCTCGAGCAGGGCCGGGACATCAACGTGTCCGCTCAAGTGCTCGAAGCCATCTCGCGCACCCTGCGGCTGGACCGGCTGGAGCGCAACCACCTCTACACGCTGGCCGGGATCGCACTGGGGCCGGCGACCGGCGAGTGCGACGCGCTGCCCGACGCGGTCCACCGGATGCTGCAGCAGGTCTCGCCGTACCCCGCCCTGGTCCTGAATCCCCGGTACGACGTGATCGCCTACAACGATGCCTACACCAAGATCGTCATCGACCTGACCGCGATCCCGATCGAGGAACGCAACATACTGTGGCTCACCTTCGTCTCCGAAGAGTGGCAGTGTGCGTTCATCGACTCGGGGTCGGTCAAGCTGCACATGGTGGCCGGCTATCGCGCCGTCCTCGCCGAGCACCTCGGTGACCCGGTCTGGCAGGACTTCACCGACCGACTGCTCGCCAGCTCACCGGAGTTCGCCGAGCTCTGGGACCGGTACGACGTCGCGGCGCCGAGCACCAAGATCAAGGTTGTCGAGAATGCGCGAGTCGGCTTGCTCCGGATCGAACCGGTCAATCTGTGGCTCTCCCAGCGGGGCCAACACCGCGCCATCGTCTACACGCCGGCCGACGAGGAAACCGACCGCAAACTCCACCTCCTGGTCAACGCCTAACCCCCGCCTCCGCGTGGCGCTGCACCGTACTGCCGCTCGTCGGTCCCTTGTGACCCGGCGTGTCGCCATTCATCGGTCCGAAGATGTCGTGCGTCTCGCCGTCGACTCATGCCAAGACTGATCCCGACTGACTTGCTCAGTCGAGGATCAGGCAGTGTCGCGGTCGCGCCAGCCGGCTTTCAGAGCGGCGAGCGTCACCGCGATTGCGGGTCGCCGGGCGGTGGCGGTACGCCACACGGCGTACAGTCGCCGGCTCGGTGCCGGCTGCAACGGTACGGCGACGACGCCGTCCGGCAGGGGTCCTCGGCCGAGTCGCGGGAGCAGGCCGATCCCGATGCCTCGGGCAAGCATCGCCAGCTGGGTCTGGTACTCCGCGACCGAGTAGGCCACCGCTGGCTCGACCCCGGCTCTGCGCATCGTACGGACCAGCCAGTCATGGCAGATCGACCCCACCGGCTGGCAGATCCAGCGCTCCCCGACCAGGTCGGCGGCCTGGACGGATTCCTTACCAGCAAGCCGATGCGACGATGGCACCAGGATGTCGGCCGGATCCGAGCCGAGTTTCTGCCGGGACAGTCCTTCGGGCAAAGTCAGTGGCGTGTTGTGCCAGTCGTGCACGACCGCGACATGCACCTCGCCTCTGTTGACCGCGGCAACGGCCTCGAACGGATCGGTCTCGATCAGGCGCACGTCGAGCGCAGGATTGTCATCGATCAGCCTGGGCAGCACAGCAGGCAACAGCCCGCGAGCCGCAGTCGGGAAGGCGGCCAACGCGAGTTCACCGATCGCCTGGCCGCGCTGCTCTTCGAGTGTCAACTCGGCGTCTTCAACCAATTGCAGTACCTGTGCGGCGGTCGCCGCGAGCTGTTGTGCGGCGTCGGTCAGGACGATCCCGCGCCCCCGACGCTCCAGTAATACCGTCCTTGTTTCGCGCTCCAGCTTCGCGAGTTGCTGCGACACCGCCGACGGGGTGTAACCGAGTGCATCTGCCGCGCTCCCGACCGAGCCGTAGATCGCCACGGCATGCAGCGCGCGTAACCGGCCCAGATCGATCATGTAGCACTCCTACATCAATAGCGGTAGCAACCTTCGCTGGTCCTTAACTGTAGTCACGCCCAGACTTGATCTCCATGAACCCTCGTCACGTTCTTCTCGCGGTGGCAGTCGCCATCGTCTGGGGTGTGAACTTCGTCGTCATCGAGGTCGGACTGCAGGACTTTCCGCCCCTGCTGTTCTCGGCCCTGCGCTTTCTCTTCGCCGCCGTACCGGCTGTGTTCTTCCTCGGTCGTCCTCGGGTGGCCTGGCGTTATGTCATCGCTGTCGGCCTGATCCTCGGCGTGGCGAAGTTCGGCCTGCTCTTCGTCGGAATGGACCATGGCGCGCCGGCGGGGCTGTCTTCGCTGGTGTTGCAGAGCCAGGTCGTCTTCACGCTGCTGTTCGCCGTACTGGTGTTGCGTGAGCGGCCGCGGCGGACCCAACTGATCGGGATCGCGATCGCCTGTGTGGGGCTGGCCTTGATCGTGCTCGATCGCGGTCTCGACGCCCCGTTGGGTGCGCTCGGCCTGGTGATCGCCGCGGCTGTCTGCTGGGGGCTGTCGAACATCGTCACCCGGCACGCGAGACCGCCGGACACGTTGCGCTTCATGGTCTGGGTCAGCGCGGTCGCCGTTGTACCGCTGCTCGCGCTGTCCTTGCTGACCGAGGGCCCGCAGACCGACCTCAACGCCTTGCGAAGCATCAACTGGACGGGCGCGGGCGCCATTGCTTACCTCTCGTTCGCGGCTACCCTGTTCGGCTTCGGCGCTTGGGGATTCCTGCTCCGTCAGTACGACGCGAGCACGGTCGCGCCGTTCTCGTTGCTGGTCCCGGTAGTCGGGATGGCGGCGGCCTGGCTGCTGCGGAACGAGGCGGTCGAACCTCAACGAGCGATCGCCGCGGCGCTCATCGTGGCCGGCATGGCCTGCACCGTGATCCGCCCTCGAACCCAGCGCAAGGCCGACTCACCCGAGATGATGCTCAGCAACCCAGCAAGCTGACCGCCCGGGGTTCAACCGAGTCTGGTAGTGCTGCGTGGCCGCCAACCCGGCGTCACTCGTAGGGGTTCTGCGGCTGTGCGACGTTGCGTAAACCGGTGATGGTCAAGGCGGCGACGTTGCCGTCGGCTCGCTTCGTCGGCTCGGCCCACTCGCCGGTGACCGTGACCCACTGGTTCTTCGGCGGCGCCACCTGGCCGCGCGCCTCGACCATGAAGGCAGTTCCGTCGGCCACGCAGCAGGTTAGTCCGATCCGGGAGACATACCAGGTGCCGTTCTTGCCCGGTGTCACGAACCCGGTCAGCTGAAAGTTGCGGCCCTTCATACTTTCCTTCTCCCACACGGCCCAGACTGCGTAGTCGCGCACCGCCATAGCTACCGGGGTGTCGCCCTGCGCACTGTCGCCGAGCCAGGAGTTGCCCTTCAGCGCGACGGGCTTGGCCGCCACCGGCGACTGGCGCTGGGCCGCGTCCGCGCCGAGCGCCGGCGGGTCAACCGCCAGCAGCGTGAACACCGGGATCAGCAACAGCCAGGCCGCGCGCGGCAAACCGTGATGCCCGTGCCCGTCGTCAGCCTGCGGCTTCTTGCGGGTGTCGGCTAGTACGTCGGCCACGGCCAGGATGATGAGGATCGCGCCGGCCGCAAGCAGCATCCAGCGCATGCCGGGCTTCACATAACGCAAGTAGGTATTGGACGTCGCGAGCTGCACTACCGCAGCCCCGACGAAGACGACGACCAGGCCTGCCACATTGCGCTTCACAGCAGCCACCACCCGACGAGAAGACTGGACAGGACTGCCACCACGAAGGTGGCCGGGGCGAATCTGATCGCGAACTTCGGCCCGAACGTCCCGGTCTGCAGGGCGATCAGCTTCACGTCCACGATCGGCCCGACCACCATGAAGGCGAGCCGGGCGGTCAGCGAGAACTGCGTCAGGCTGGCGGCCACGAACGCGTCCGCCTCCGAGCAGATCGCCAGCAGTACGGCGAGCAACCCAAGCACCACCACGGAGATCAGCAGGTTGCTCGCGACATGGTCCAGCCATTGCCGCGGTACGACGACATTCAGCGTGGCCGCGGCGGCTGCTCCGACCACCAGGAACCCGCCGGCGTGCAGGAAGTCGTGCAGCATCGAAGCCCGGAACACCTCGAGCTTCGCGGTGCCCTCGGCGTACCGGTTCTTCGGCATCTTCAGCCAGGACTTGCCCTTGCCGGTCAGCAACCAAAGCCAGCCGAGGATCATCGACACGCCCAACGAGGTGACAAGGCGGGCTACGACCACCTTCGGCTGCCCTGGGAACGCGACCGCGGTGGACGCAAGCACGACCGGGTTGATCGCTGGCGCCGACAGCAGGAACGCGATCGCCGCGGCCGGGTTGACACCACGGTTCATCAGCGCAGCCGACACCGGCACCGAGGCACACTCGCAGCCGGGCAGGATAACGCCGGACGCACTGGCGACCGGTACTGCGAAGGCCGGGTGCTTCGGCAGCGCCTTCGCGAAGAACGAGGCCGGCACGAACGCGGTCAGCGCGGCCGACAGGAGCACCCCGAGAACGAGGAACGGCATCGCCTGCACGGTGACCCCGACGAACATCGTCGCCCAGGTGCGGACGCCGTCGTCGGTGAACAGCCCGGAGAAGATCTTCCGGCCGAACAGAGCGAGTCCGACCAGCACCACCAGCGTCGCGGTGAACACGATCGAGGACGAATCCTGATGCTTCTCGTGGTCCCGATCGCGGTGTTCCGACGGCACCCGGGGAGGTCCGACCCGGCGCGCGGCAACTGCCGCAGTGGCGGCGGATTCCGGGTCGTCCGTGACGGCTTCGGAGTCGGCTGGCGTGCTCATAAGGCATCCTGGCACAGCCGAGGGCGTCCGATCGAGCACCGAGTGCAGCCGCTATTGAAAATGACCGTCATCCCGCCGAATTGTCGCCGCCGACCGAGAATGTTGGCATCGGGTCGACACCGCACGTGGACCGCATCGTGTCACCCGATCCGCGTCGCCGGGGCGTTAACGCACCGCGACCGTGCTGTCGGTGCCCTGACATACCGCTGATGGTGCGTTCGGGCGGCGGGATGGGCTTGTGAATGGTTCGGTGACGGCCGAGTTCGCTGTTGAAGACGAGGTAGACCAGCGTGTGCTCGCCCGGTGCGCGGGCGGTGGCCATGTCGCCGACGACCACCGGGATCCTCTCATCTCATCGTCGACCTTGGTGCGGAGCCGGTCGATCATCGGACCGGACAGCTCGATGCCGGTGACGGGTACGCCGCGCTCGGCTAAGGGACGGCCACGCGACCGGTTCCGATTGCGAACTCGAGCGCTCGGCCGTCGCCTGCAAGTTCGGCAAGGCGGTCGACCGTCGGTCCCAACACGTCAGGGGCGAACATGCCAGTGCCCGGGGTGTCGTAGCGCTGGGCAGCATCGACATCCCCAATCTCCTCTTTGCGCATGGCGGCGATCCTGTCAGCGGACTCCTCACGACGTCCAACGGCTTTTGGGTCCGCGCTGATCGGCCGCACGTCGTGCGGCGAGCCATCTGATCCTGTCGACCTGAGCTCCGCACCTGCCGCCCCGCGCGCGTTCTTGGTCGGCGAGGATAGGTCCATGTGGCCCGCTGACATCGACTCTTTGATCGGCTTTCAGCAGGAGCTGGCAAACGCTGCTCCCGAGTCGTGGAGACCGCGCCACATCCGGCTGCGAATCGGCGGCTGCTGGGTGTGCTTCCCGCGTGGCCTCGCCGGTCGCGGCATCGCAAACGATCCGGCGTGGGCCGCCGCGCTGATCATGTGTGAAGGCGATGTCGTCGACCAGCGGACCACGACCGGTGTTGCGGGTGCGCCTTATATCCCAGGACTTCTAGCCCTCAGGATCGGCCGGCTGATGGAGCAGGCGATGCGGGGTCTGGCGACGCGGCCGGACGTGTTGTTGCTCGACGCCACTGGCCGTGATCACCCCCGTAGGGCTGGGTTGGCGCTGCACCTTGGCGCCCAGCTCGGCATTCCGACGGTAGGCGTAACACACCGGCCATTGCTCGCGGAAGGCGAATGGCCTAGTAATCGTCGCGGCGCCACGAGTCCGCTTCGAATCGGCGACTCGGTCGTCGGATGCTGGATGCGCACGCAGCCAGGGGTCCGCCCCCTGGTCGTTCACCCGGGCTGGCGGGTCGATCTGGACACAGCCGTCGAGGTGGTTGCGCGCACATCTGTGCGACGCACGCCCGAACCCCTGCGCCGTGCCCGCCAACTCGCCCGCCGCGCCCGCACCACGGCGTCCCCTTGCAACGAGGCAGCTAACGCAACGACAGGGTAGGGAGTTGGTCGCCGCACTAGTGGTGTGTCTGGCAAATAGCTTGGCACTAGCTGCCGCATAGGGTCGGCCGACCAGAGCGGCGCTCACCTGCGAGAGCCGTGCAGCGGCGGCCGTAGCACAACCGCGTCTGCAGCGGTCGACCCTCGCCCATCCGCGCGCCGTCGACGGCCGACCCGGATCCGGCCTACTGCTCCTGCCCCGTCGTCTGGTTGAAGTCTTTCGCGGGCGATACCTCACTGAACCAGGACTCCGTCTCGTGCCGGGACAGGACCCGCTCAAGCGTCAGCGAGCCTCGCATTCCGGGAAAGAACCGCCCGGCGTCCCAGTGGCGGACGTACGGCGGCTTGTCCAGGACGACGAGACGGGTGCCCCGGACCCGGGAGATGTCGCTCGGGGTGCCCTCGTTCCAGATCCACGTTCCGTCGGCGGTGACCAGGTTGAAGGCCCCGACGGTCGGGCTGTGGCCGGAGGCGTCTCGGCAGACGGCGACTGCGTCAGCTGTAGGTGAATCGCCAGGCAGGTACCCGGGTCCTATGAGTTCACCGGCCAGCAGGGTATGCAGTTGGAAGTTGTCGCCGATGCCGGACATCCGCAGTAGGTAGCCAGTCCTGGTGTCGCGGTGCAGGGCGACCAATGGTTCATCATCGAGCACCAGCAATGCGTAGACCAGGCACTTGAGGTCGCCTTCCGTGGATCTGTGCAGAGTCAGGGCGGCTGCCAGGAGATCGTCGCGCGCTGGCACGCGGGCGCGCACGCCTGGGTAGTTGAGCATCGCGACAGCGGCCATTTCCCATTGCGGCAGGGTCCACCATGCTGTGGCGACCGCTGGCCCGACCCTGGTCACGACCTCGTCGCCCGGCCCACCCTGATCGGCCTCGGGCAGCTCGCCTCCACCTATGGCCGTCCACCGGTCGATGAAGTCCTGGGCCCCACTCAGCACCGTGCGGAGTTCCGTGAGGATCGCGGGGGCACATCCTGCCGGGTCTGCGCCGCGCTCCACGCAGGCGCCGATGACGACCGCCACGGTGGCCCGCGGGCCCGGCGGCACCTCGGCCAGAAGCGTCGCCAACCTGGACGCCCCGACCGCGATCTCCTCGCCGCCCGCCCGCTGGAAGCCCTTGTGCAATAGGTCGAAGGCCCGGCTCGCGGCCGCGTTGTCCTGGTCGCGTACGGCGGCTTCGAAGTCCGCGATCGCGCTGGCGAAAGTGGTACGCCGGAAGATCATCCGCGCACTCTAGTGGAGCGGAATGAGGGCCGCGCGCCTTCGCCGTGGGGCAGGCGGACCTATGTCCCGTGCTTCGACGCCCGCGGTGACCCGGGCCGTGGCAGGGTGGGAGCCATGGATGCCGATGTCGTGCAGGCCGTCAACGAACTGACCAGCCGCTGGGTCCGGACGCTCCCGGCGGGCAACACCGTCGTGTCCGGGCTCGGGCTCTGGCCGCTGCTCGCCATGCTCGCGACAGCAGCCGACGAGCCGGGACGTTCCGAGCTGGCCGCTGCCGCCGGAGTGGATCCCGCTGTCGCCGCCGACAAGGCGGTGGACCTGATCGCGACGATCGACGGATCAGCCGATCTCCATGCAGCACTGGGCATCTGGGTCCATGAGCAGTTGAAGCTCAGCGAATCCTTCGACAGCGTCGTACCGGCTCCGCTCACCGGCACCCTCACCGGCGACCTGAGCCGCGACAAGGCAAAGCTCGACGCTTGGGCGAACGACCACACCGACGGCCTGATCCGGAAGATGCCGCTCGAGGTGACCCCCGACCTGGCCGTCGTGCTTGCTTCGGCGCTGTCGCTGCGCACGACCTGGGTCCGCCCGTTCAAGGAACAGATCAAGAGCGTGTACGACGGACCGTGGGCCGGCGGCTCCTGGCATTGGCTCGACCGCAGCGACCGGGACCTCGACGCCGTCCGGCTGTACGACGATCCCGCCGCCGGCGCGCTGAGCGTGATCACTGTGCAGGGTGACGCGGATGTCGATGTCCTGCTCGGCGTAGGTGCTCCGCGGGCCGCGCAGTCCGACGTACTGGCTGGGCTCTTGGCAGCATCGGCGCAGCCGCAGGGCGGCCGGTCGGGTGCTCAACTGGTCCGCGCCGGTCAGCCGGGTCAGACGGTGGCGCCGGGGGTGACGGTTGGTACGACGACGTCGCCGGTGCCGGAATTGAAGCTGTCGCTGCCGTCGTTCGCTGTCGAGGTCGAGCACGATCTGCTGGCGCAGCGGGAGCTGTTCGGGCTGTCGACGGTGAGCACCGACCCGGGGCGCAGCGGTCACTTCAGCGCGATCAGCCCGGAGCCGCTGGTGGTCGGGCAGGCGAAGCAGACCGTACTGGCCCGCTTCTTCGCGACCGGATTCGAAGCGGCGGCCGTGACGGCGATGGGCATGATGCTAACGTCCATGCCGACACGGCAGGAACGCCGCCTGGACGTCGATCTGAACCGCCCGTTCGCCTTCGTCGCCCTCCACCGCGCGACCCGCCTCCCCATCGTCGCCGGCTGGATCGCCCACCCCACCGAACCCGCCTAACCCGCCTAACCTGGCCCACCGAGGCGCAAGCGCCCCGCCCCACCCACGTTCATCGGTCCCGAGTTCCCCGGCGTGTCGCCGTTCATTGGTCCCAAGATGCCCCGGCGGGTCGTGGTGTCGAGCCGTCGTACGGTTTGCGCGCTATTCAGGCAGCGTGAAGAGTCGGTTGAGGAGGACAGTGGCTTCTTCGATGGCGTTGCGGTCGCCGGTCAGCAGGAGGTCGAACAGCAGGCCGCGGGATGCCGCGAGGCCGAGCCGGGCATAAACCGGTGCCTCGGCCGGGTCGATCCCGGCGCGGACGCACAGTTCGGTCAGGGGCGGCAGCCAGACGTTGATCAGGTCTGCCTTGAGCGGCTCGGTGTGTGGCAGGCCTTGCATCGCGTGGGCGGACAGCTCGAAGAACAGCGGGCCATAGATAAGCGTCGCCTCGGTGACCCGCCGCCAGAACTGCTCCGCCTGCTCGGCCACCGGCAGGCCGTCGTCGGCCATCAGGGTCGCGAGCATCTCGCGCTGCTGGGCCTCGACGGTGCGAACCACCTCCGCGAGCAGGCCCTCACGCGAACCGAAGTGGTAGATCAGCATCCGATGGCTGGTACCTATCGCCGCGGCGATTGCGCGGAGGCTGGCATCGCCGATGCCATGCGCGGCGAAGTGGTCGACCGCAGCGGTGAGCAGCCGGTCGCGGCCTTCGCTCACGCGCTCTCGCTGGCCTTCTTGAGGCTCTCGCCCTCCAAAGCCAGGTAGCGGTTGGTCAGCTTGGCGAGCAGGGAGCCGAAGAGCCAGCCGAGCGGGCCCTGCTGGTCGATGATCGAGGTAGCGACCGTGCCGGCCGGGGTCGGGGTGACCCGGTGGCCGCCGGTGGTTCGCACTCCCGGGGCGCGTGACACCCACTCGAAGTACTCGCCCTCGACCAGCTCTGTCACCTCCCAGATCGCGACCGGCAGCTTGGGCTGCCGGATCCGGGTCCGGGCGCCGACATGGATCCGGCCTTCGTCGAGCCGCTCGACGGAGTTGACCGTCGGCGTCCACTCGGGCCACCGCGCCACATCGCTGAACACCTCCCACACCCGTTCCGGCGGAGCTTGGACCGTGACTGAGGATTCGAAGCGCATGTACCAAACGGTACACGGATCTGCGGCACTCACCAATTCGCCTCCGGAGGGTCCCAGCAGTGTGAACGGAGCGTAAGAGTCAGGTCAGAAGGGTGTTTGGTGAGTGCGGGCGGTCCGCATCCAACCGGTAGGGTCTGCGCCATGGCTGAGAACCAGACCCACGACAACGCCGCTGACAACGAGCAAGACCCGGGCGCCAGCACCCAGATGTTCCGCGCCTTCGTGACCGAAGGCAAGGCGGAGGCTACCGAGGAGCCGAAGCTGAACGGCCGCTCGCTGGCCGTGATCGGCGGCGTCGTCCTGCTGATCGCGATCATCGCCGCGCTCCGCATCTTCTGATCCACCCGCACACGACCGCAGTCGACGTCGAGGTCCTGCGGGTTTTCGTCGACCCCGCCGGGCGCTCCGGCAACCCGCTCGGCATCGTCGGCGACCGCGTCCCGATCTTCAGCGCCACAGCGGAGATGCGCTTCGCTGGTCGCCCGACAGCCGGTACGGCGTGGTGGCTCCGAGCGCAGGTTTCAGGGCCTCTCTGGTTGCCGTTGACTCATATGGTGATGTAGAGGGAAGGTAAGGGCTCGCGACGTGGGAGGTCGGCATGGCTGGGATTGTCCGGGCGGCGCTGGTGCAGACGAACTGGACCGGCGACCAGGAGTCGATGATCAAGGCGCACGAGGAGTACGCGCGCCAAGCCGCTGCGGCCGGGGCCAAGGTGATCTGCTTCCAGGAGCTCTTCTACGGCCCTTACTTCTGCCAGCAGCAGGATCCCAAGTTCTACGAGTACGCCGAATCCGTGCCCGGCCCCACCGTCGAGCGGCTCAGCGCACTCGCGGCTGAGCTCGGGATGGTGATGATCCTGCCGGTGTACGAGCAGGAGCAGCCCGGCGTGCTCTACAACACCGCCGCGGTGATCGATGCTGACGGCAAGTACCTCGGCAAGTACCGGAAGAACCACATCCCCCAGGTGCACGGCTTCTGGGAGAAGTTCTACTTCCGCCCGGGCAACCTGGGCTATCCCGTCTTCGACACCGCGGTCGGGCGGATCGGCGTCTACATCTGCTACGACCGGCACTTCCCGGAGGGCTGGCGGGCGCTCGGCCTGGCCGGCGCGCAGATCGTGTTCAACCCGTCCGCGACCCACCGGGGCCTCTCGTCGTACCTGTGGAAGCTGGAGCAGCCGGCCTCGGCCGTGGCGAACGAATACTTCATCGGCGCTATCAACCGGGTCGGTATCGAGGCCGAACTCGGCGACAACGACTTCTACGGGACGTCGTACTTCGTGGACCCGGAAGGCAAGTTCGTCGGGGAGCTCGGGCACGATCACGACCCGGAGGTGATCGTCCGGGATCTTGACCTGAGCGTGCTGGAAACGGTGCGGGACCGCTGGCAGTTCTACCGGGATCGCCGGCCGGACGCCTACGGCGATCTGACGAAGCCGTAAAGCATCAAAACCAGAGGAGCGCCAACGATGTCGTTGCTGGTCAAGGGTGGAACCGTCGTCGGACCGACCGGGGCGCAGCTTGCCGACGTGCTGGTCGAGGGCGAGAAGATCGCCGCGCTGTTCGACCCGTCGTACAGCGAGGGGGTGCAGGCCGACGAGGTCATCGATGCAGGAGGCAAGTATGTGATCCCGGGCGGGATCGACGCGCATACGCACATGGAGATGCCGTTCGGCGGTACGTCGGCGAGCGACACCTTCGACACCGGGACGCGAGCCGCGGCCTGGGGTGGCACCACCACGATCGTCGACTTCGCGATCCAGCGGACCGGCGAGGTGGTCCAGGACGGGTTGGCCGGCTGGCACGCGAAGGCCGACGGCAACTGCCACATCGACTATGCCTTCCACATGATCCTCGGCGGGGTCGACGACGATGCGCTGAAGGCGATGGATTCACTCGTCGGCGAGGGGATCACAAGCTTCAAGCTGTTCATGGCCTATCCCGGTGTCTTCTACTCCGACGACGGCCAGATCCTGCGGGCGATGCAGCACGCGCGGGAGAACGGCGCGCTGATCATGATGCACGCCGAGAACGGGATCGCCATCGACGTACTGGTCCAGCAGGCGCTGGCGCGCGGTGAGACCGACCCGATCTATCACGGCATCACCAGGCCTGAGGCGCTGGAGGCGGAGGCGACCAGCCGGGCGATCTCACTCGCGTCAGTGGCCAAGGACTGCCCGCTGTACATCGTTCATCTGTCCGCCAGCAAGGCGCTCGAGGCCGTGGCCGCAGCCCGCGACGAGGGGCGGAACGTCTTCGCCGAGACCTGTCCGCAGTACCTCTACCTGACGCTGGAGGATCAGCTCGGCGCGCCCGGGTTCGAGGGTGCGAAGTGGGTGTGCTCGACGCCGCTGCGGAGCAAGCACGAGTCGCATGCGAAGGATCTGTGGAAGGGTTTGCGCAGCAACGATCTGGCGATCGTGTCGACCGACCACTGCCCGTTCTGCTTCAAGGAACAGAAGGAACTCGGCATCGGCGACTTCTCCAAGATCCCGAACGGCATCGGCGGCGTCGAGCACCGGGTCGATCTCGTGTACCAAGGTGTTCTCGACGGCAACTTGTCGCTGGAGCGCTGGGTCGAGACGATCTCGACCACCCCCGCGCGGATGTTCGGGCTGTACCCGCAGAAGGGGATTGTTGCCCCCGGCTCCGATGCCGACCTGGTGATCTACGACCCGCAAGGCACTACCCGGATCGGGGTCGAGACGCACCACATGAATATGGACTACTCGGCGTACGAGGGTTTCGAGATCGCCGGCCACGTGGACACGGTGATCTCAAGAGGCAACGTCATCGTGGCTGACGGCAACTACCATGGCCGCAAGGGGCACGGCCGGTACCTGCGCCGCGGGCTCTCGTCGTACCTGGTCTGAAGGGGGAATCCGGTGGACTTCGGAGTGGTGTTCCAGTGTGACCCGCCGGCGTCGGCGGTGGTGGACCTCGCACGCAAGGCCGAGGACGCCGGCTTCAGCCACGTCTGGACGTTCGACTCGCACCTGCTCTGGGAGGAGCCGTTCGTCATCTACAGCCAGATCCTCGCCGCCACGTCGCGGGTGATGGTGGGGCCGATGGTGACGAACCCGGGCACCCGCGACTGGACCGTGACCGCGTCCCAGTTCGCCACTCTGAACGAGATGTTCGGCAATCGCACCGTCTGCGGCATCGGTCGCGGCGACTCCGCCCTGCGCACGCTCGGCGCCAAGCCCGGCACGATCGACGAGCTGAAGCAGTGCGTCGAGGTGGTGCGTGACCTCGCCTGCGGCCGCACGGTCGAGTACCGCGGCCAGCAGCTCAAGTTCGGCTGGGTCGACGGTGGCGCGCTGGAGGTCTGGGTCGCGGCGTACGGCCCGAAGGCGCTGGCCGCGACCGGTCAGGTCGGCGACGGCTACATCCTGCAGCTCGCTGACCCCGACATCGCAGCCTGGATGATTTCAGCCGTACGCCGTTCCGCCGAACAGGCCGGGCGCGATCCGGACGCGATCACATTCTGCGTAGCCGCTCCGGCATACGTCGGGGACGACCTGGCCCATCAGCGTGACCAGACCCGCTGGTTCGGCGGCATGGTCGGCAACCATGTGGCGGACATTGTCGCGCGGTACGGCACGTCGGCGGAGGTCCCGACGGCGCTGACCGAGTACATCGCCGATCGCCAGGGCTACGACTACGCGGAGCACGGCCGGGCGGGCAACACCCATACGAACTTCGTGCCGGATGAGGTGGTGGACCGCTTCTGCATCCTCGGGCCGGTCGAGAATCACCTTGCCCGACTGGAGGAATTGCGGCAGGTGGGCGTCGACCAGTTCGCGCTCTATCTGCAGCACGACGCGAACGAGTCCACCCTCGCGGCGTACGGCA
>JAWWPC010000112.1:0-17102 GCA_033851055.1 Kribbellaceae bacterium
GGCCAAGGAGGGCGCCTACGCGGCGCTGCGCATGCCGTCCGGCGAGATCCGGCGGGTCTCGGTGGACTGCCGTGCGACGGTTGGCGAGGTTGGCAACGCCGAGCAGGGCAACATCAAGCTCGGCAAGGCGGGCCGCAACCGGTGGAAGGGCAAGCGTCCGACCGTCCGTGGCGTCGCCATGAACCCGATCGACCACCCGCACGGTGGTGGTGAGGGCAAGACCTCGGGTGGACGTCACCCGGTGTCCCCGTGGGGCCAGCCTGAGGGCCGCACTCGTACCCGCAAGGAAAGCGATCGCATGATCGTCCGGCGCCGCAAGGCCGGCAAGAAGCGCTGATAGGGAGCCGGACAGATGCCACGCAGCCTCAAGAAGGGCCCGTTCGTCGACCACCACCTGATGAAGAAGGTGGAGGTGCAGAACGAGAAGGGCACCAAGAATGTCATCAAGACCTGGTCCCGCCGATCGATGATCGTGCCGGACATGATCGGTCACACGCTCGCGGTGCACGACGGTCGCAAGCACGTGCCGGTGTTCGTGACGGATGCGATGGTCGGGCACAAGCTCGGCGAGTTCGCACCGACCCGGACGTTCAAGGGTCACGAGAAGGACGACCGCAAGGCACGGCGCCGCTGACATGAATCACTGGCGAAGCGCAAAGCAACCGGCCATGTACAAGACGGAGATTCGAACATCATGAGCGTTATGGAGCGTAGGGCTACCAGTGCCCGTCGCGAGAGCCTGTTGGGCGACGAGCCCGGGGCCTTCGCGGTCGCGCGCTTCGTCCGCGTGACGCCGATGAAGGCGCGTCGCGTGGTCGACCTGGTGCGCGGCATGGGCGTCGACGACGCACTCGCCACTCTGAAGTTCGCCCCGCAGGCCGCTGCCGCGACCGTGTACAAGGTCGTCGACAGTGCCGTGGCGAACGCCGAGAGCACCGAGCACCTGAGCCGGACCGACCTGGTCGTGGCGAAGGCCTACGTGGACGAGGGTCCGACGCTGAAGCGTCACCGCCCCCGTGCACAGGGCCGGGCCACCCGGATCGACAAGCGGACCAGCCACATCACCGTGGTCGTCGCACCGCGGGTCGAGGTGGAGCCCGCGAAGCCGGCCGGCAAGTCCGACAGCAAGAAGGCTGACGGCAAGAAGGCCGCCGAGAAGAAGGGTAGGACCCGATAGTGGGCCAGAAGGTAAACCCGCACGGGTTCCGACTCGGCATCAGCACGGACCACAAGAGCCGCTGGTACGCCGAGAAGCTGTACCGGGACTACGTGGGTGAGGACGTCAAGATCCGCCGCCTGCTGAGCAAGGGCATGGAGCGCGCCGGTATCTCCCGGGTGGAGATCGAGCGCACCCGTGACCGAGTCCGGGTGGACATCCACACGGCCCGCCCGGGCATCGTGATCGGGCGGCGCGGCGCCGAGGCTGACCGGATCCGCGGGGGCCTGGAGGAGCTCACCGGCAAGCAGGTGCAGCTGAACATCCTCGAGGTGAAGAACGCCGAGATCGACGCCCAGCTCGTGGCCCAGGGTGTGGCCGAGCAGCTGTCCGGCCGCGTGGCGTTCCGCCGCGCGATGCGCAAGGCGATGCAGACCACCATGCGTGGCGGCGCCCTGGGCATCCGGATCCAGTGCTCCGGCCGGCTCGGCGGCGCCGAGATGTCGCGGTCGGAGTTCTACCGCGAGGGTCGGGTACCGCTGCACACGCTGCGCGCCGACATCGACTACGGCTTCTACGAGGCCCGGACGACCTTCGGCCGGATCGGCGTGAAGGTCTGGATCTACAAGGGCGACGTCGCCGGTACCCGCGCCGAGCGGGAGGCGCAGGCAGCTGCCCGCGCCGCCACGCAGCAGCGTGGCCGTCCGGCCCGCCGCGACGGTGGCGACCGCGGTGATCGCGGCGGCCGTGGTGGCGAGCGTGGCGGTCGTCGTGACGATCGTCGTGACGGTGGCGCCCCGGCCGCGAAGGCCGACGCGCCCAAGGCTGACGTGGCGCCGACTGCCGACAAGCCGGCCGAGACGACCGGAACGGAGAGCTGAGAACCATGCTCATCCCCCGCAAGGTCAAGCACCGCAAGCAGCACCACCCGAAGCGCTCCGGCGCGGCGAAGGGTGGTACCTCGCTGGCCTTCGGTGACTTCGGCATCCAGGCACTGGAGAGCCACTACGTCACCAACCGGCAGATCGAGTCCGCTCGTATCGCGATGACCAGGCACATCAAGCGTGGCGGAAAGGTCTGGATCAACATCTACCCGGACCGCCCGCTGACGAAGAAGCCGGCCGAGACCCGGATGGGTTCCGGTAAGGGTTCGCCTGAGTGGTGGATCGCGAACGTCAAGTCCGGCCGGGTCATGTTCGAGCTGTCGGGCGTACCCGAGGACATCGCTCGCGAGGCCATGCGCCGCGCGATCCACAAGTTGCCGATGAAGTGCCGCTTCATCACCCGAGAGGCAGGTGAGAACTGATGGCTATCCTGACCGCCGCCGAGTTGCGGAACCTGGGCAAGGACGAGCTTCTCGAGAAGCTGGCGAACGCCAAGGAGGAGTTGTTCAACCTCCGGTTCCAGGCTGCCACGGGTCAGCTCGAGTCCCACGGCCGGCTGCGCGCCGTCCGCAAGGACATCGCCCGCATCTACACGGTGCTGACCGAGCGGGCGCTCGGCATCACCGAGGAGGTCGAGGTCAGCGACACCGCGGAGGCCGCGGTTGAGGCCGAGGCTGAAGCTGACGAGACCGCGGACGACAGCGAGAAGGCCGGGAGCAAGGCATGACCGAGAACGCAGCAGCGAAGGACGAGACCGTGAGCACGACCGCCACCGAGGCGCGAGGCCGCCGGAAGACCCGTGAGGGCCTGGTGCTGAGCGACAAGATGGACAAGACCGTCACCGTCGAGGTCGAGGACCGGGTCAAGCACAAGCTCTACGGCAAGGTCATCCGTCGTACCAGCAAGCTCAAGGCGCACGACGAGCAGAACGCCGCCGGCATCGGCGACCGCGTCCTCCTGATGGAGACCCGGCCGCTGTCGGCCACCAAGCGCTGGCGCGTCGTGGAGATCCTTGAGAAGGCTAAGTAAGCACCAGCAACACCCATCCGATTTTTATTCGTTCCGCAAGGCTCATGCGAGTGAGAACCAGCGAGACAACCAGGAGATAAACCGATGATCCAGCAGGAGTCGCGACTGAAGGTCGCCGACAACACGGGTGCCAAGGAGATCTTGTGCATCCGCGTTCTCGGTGGCTCCGGTCGGCGCTACGCCGGTGTCGGCGACACGATCGTCGCCACCGTCAAGGACGCGATCCCGGGCGGTGGTGTCAAGAAGGGTGACGTCGTGAAGGCCGTCATCGTGCGCACCGTGAAGGAGCGCCGGCGTCCGGACGGCTCCTACATCCGGTTCGACGAGAACGCCGCGGTGATCTTGAGGCCCGACGGCGAGCCGCGCGGTACCCGCATCTTCGGCCCGGTCGGCCGGGAGTTGCGCGAGAAGCGCTACATGAAGATCATCTCGCTCGCTCCGGAGGTGCTCTGAGATGGCCCACAAACCAGCACAGGCGAACAAGACGCGGCGCACGCTACACGTGAAGAAGGGTGATCTCGTCCGCGTGATCACCGGCAAGTCCAAGGGTCTCGAGGGCAAGATCATCTCGGTCCTGCCCGAGGTCGAGAAGGTCATCGTCGAAGGCGTCAACCGGGTCAAGAAGCACACCAAGGTGCAGCAGGCCCAGCGCGGCGGCACCACGGGTGGCATCGTCACCCAGGAAGCCCCGATCCACGTCTCCAACGTGATGCTGCTCGTCGAGACCACCGACGCGGATGGCAAGAAGCAGAAGGTCACCACGCGCGTCGGCTACAACCGCGTCGAGGTGCAGAAGCGGCGCCCCGACGGTTCGACGTACACCGGGTTCCGCAGCGTGCGTATCTCGCGCCGCACCGGCGAGGAGATCTGATGACCACCACAGCGTCCGAGGCGAGCACGATGCCACGGCTGAAGACCAAGTACCGCGAAGAGATCGTCGGGAAGCTCCGCGAGGAGTTCCACTTCGAGAACGTCATGCAGGTGCCCGGACTCACCAAGATCGTGGTGAACATGGGCGTCGGCGAGGCGGCTCGCGACTCCAAGCTGATCGATGGTGCCGTCAAGGACCTGGCCGCGATCACCGGCCAGAAGCCGTCGGTGACCAAGGCCCGCAAGTCGATCGCGCAGTTCAAGTTGCGTGAGGGTATGCCGATCGGCGCGCACGTGACGCTGCGCGGCGACCGGATGTGGGAGTTCCTGGACCGGCTGCTGGCGCTCGCGCTGCCGCGGATCCGTGACTTCCGCGGCCTGTCGCCGAAGCAGTTCGACGGCAACGGGAACTACACCTTCGGTCTGACCGAGCAGGTCATGTTCCACGAGATCAACCAGGACCGGATCGACCGGGTGCGCGGGATGGACATCACCGTGGTGACCACCGCCAAGAACGACGACGAGGGGCGCGCGCTGCTTCGGCAGCTCGGCTTCCCGTTCAAGGAGAACTGACGTGGCGAAGACTGCACTCATTGTCAAGCAGGCCCGGAAGCCGAAGTTCGCGGTACGCGGCTACACCCGCTGCCAGCGCTGCGGTCGGCCCAAAGCCGTGTTCCGCAAGTTCGGCCTGTGCCGGATCTGCCTACGTGAGATGGCGCACCGGGGCGAGCTGCCCGGTGTGACCAAGTCCAGCTGGTGACCCCAGCTGTTCGCTGCTCCGATCTCTCCTACCAACACCATCTAGTCACCGTAGGTCGCCGGCCGGCGAAACCACGGCGGGAAAGAGGCCCCAGGCCATGACGATGACCGACCCGATCGCAGACATGCTCACGCGTCTGCGCAACGCCAACCAGGCGTATCACGAGTCGACCCAGATGCCGTACAGCAAGATCAAGCAGGGTATCGCCGACATCCTCCAGCAGGAGGGCTACATCTCGTCCTACAAGGTCGAGGAGCCCAAGGAGGGTGCCGTCGGCAAGACCCTGGTGGTCGACCTGAAGTTCGGCCCGAGCCGGGAGCGCTCGATCGCGGGCGTCCGCCGGATCAGTAAGCCCGGCCTGCGGGTGTACGCGAAGTCGACCAACCTGCCCAAGGTGCTCGGTGGCCTCGGCGTCGCGATCATCTCGACGTCACAGGGGCTGCTGACTGACCGGCAGGCCAAGAACAAGGGCGTTGGCGGGGAAGTCCTCGCCTTCGTCTGGTGACGGAAGAACCGGAAGGAGGACCACAGACATGTCTCGCATTGGCAAGCTCCCGATCTCGGTCCCGTCCGGCGTCGACGTCACGATCGACGGCCAGACGGTCACCGTGAAGGGCCCCAAGGGTCAGCTCTCGCACCAGGTTGCGGAGCCCATCGTGGTCGCTCGCGACGAGGACGGCACCATTGCCGTCAAGCGTCCGGACGACCAGCGCAAGAGCAAGGAACTGCACGGCCTGTCCCGCACGCTGATCGCCAACCTGGTGACCGGTGTGACGGACGGCTACGAGAAGAAGCTCGAGATCGTCGGCGTCGGTTACCGCGTCCTGTCCAAGGGACCGGGCACGCTGGAGTTCTCGCTCGGTTACAGCCACACCATCACGGTGGAGGCGCCGGACGGCATCACCTTCGCCGTGGAGTCGCCGACCAAGTTCTCGGTGCAGGGAATCGACAAGCAGTCGGTCGGTGAGGTCGCTGCGAACATCCGCAAGCTGCGCAAGCCTGAGCCCTACAAGGGCAAGGGTGTGCGGTACGCGGGCGAGCAGGTGCGCCGCAAGGTCGGAAAGGCTGGTAAGTAACCCATGGCGATCGGACTGCGTGCTAGTAAGCACACCGCCAAGAAGACCAGCTCACGGCTGCGTCGTCAGATCCGCGTCCGGAAGAAGATCAACGGTACGCCGGACCGGCCGCGCCTGGTCGTCACCAAGTCGTCGAGGCACCTGTTCGCTCAGGTCATCGACGACGTGGCCGGCGTCACCCTGGTCTCCGCCTCCACGATGGAGTCGGAGCTGCGGGGCGCGGAGGCGAACAAGACCGACAAGGCCAAGACCGTCGGCGGGTTGCTCGCCGACCGGGCCAAGGCCGCCGGCATCGACTCGGTCGTTTTCGACCGGGCCGGGAACAAGTACCACGGCCGCATCGCGGCCCTGGCCGACGCCGCCCGCGAGGGCGGCCTCGGCTTCTGACATGGCGACACAAAAGGAAGAAGGTAGTTCGAAATGAGCGGAGGCCAGCAGCGTCGCGGAGGCGGCGCCGGTGGTGAGCGCCGTAACCGCGACGGTGGTCGTGGTGCGGCAGCCGACAAGACCGCCTACATCGAGCGCGTGGTAGCCATCAACCGTGTCGCCAAGGTCGTGAAGGGTGGTCGTCGCTTCAGCTTCACCGCCCTCGTGGTCGTCGGCGACGGTGACGGCACCGTCGGTGTGGGTTATGGCAAGGCCAAGGAGGTGCCCGCGGCGATCGCCAAGGGTGTCGAGGAGGCCAAGAAGTCATTCTTCAAGGTGCCGCGGATCCAGGGCACCATCCCGCACCCGGTGCAGGGTGAGAAGGCCGCCGGCGTGGTCATGCTGCGTCCGGCTGCTCCTGGTACCGGGGTCATCGCGGGTGGTTCGGCGCGCGCCGTACTGGAGTGCGCCGGGATCCACGACATCCTGAGCAAGTCGCTGGGCTCGTCCAACGCGATCAACGTGGTTCACGCCACCGTTGCTGCACTGAAGAGCCTGGAGACGCCGGAGGCCGTGGCAGCTCGCCGTGGTCTGCCGGTCGAGCACGTCGCTCCGGCGGCTCTGCTGAAGGCGCGGGCGGAGGCGGTTTCCTGATGGCACGCTTGAAGGTGACCCAGACCCGTTCCGGCATCGGTGGCAAGCAGAACCAGCGCGACACGCTGCGGACCCTGGGCGTGAAGCGGATCGGCGATGTCGCCGTTCACGATGACCGTCCCGAGATTCGCGGCATGGTGCGCGCGGTTCGCCACCTCATCACCGTCGAAGAGGTTGACTGACATGGCGCTCAAGGTTCATCACCTGCGTCCGGCTCCCGGAGCCAAGACTGCCAAGACCCGGGTAGGTCGTGGTGAGGGCAGCAAGGGAAAGACGGCCGGCCGCGGTACGAAGGGCAGCAAGGCCCGTAACAACATCCCCGAGCACTTCGAGGGTGGGCAGATGCCGCTGCACATGCGGCTGCCGAAGTTGAAGGGCTTCAAGAACAGGAACCGAGTGGAATTCCAGGTCGTTAACCTGGACAAGCTCTCGCAGCTGTTCCCCGAGGGCGGCGAGGTCGGCGTGGCCGATCTGGTCGCCAAGGGGGCGGTTCGCGACGGTCTCCCGGTGAAGGTGCTGGGCGATGGTGAGCTGACCGTTGCAGTGCAGGTTTCGGTGCACAAGTTCTCCAAGTCCGCCAAGGAGAAGATCTCGGCGGCCGGGGGATCCAGCACCGAGGTGTGAGTGCCAGGGCTCGTGCGATCCGGCGTTTGTTATTGTCACGCTGGAGTTCGGACGAGCCCTGGTTCGTCTCTTGCCCAGCAATTTGTTAGGCCCTGCCCCAAACGGGCGTGGGAAACTTGTGGGAGGACAGGGTGTTAGGCGCCTTCGCCAACGCGTTCAAGACTCCGGACCTGCGCCGGAAGATCTTGTTCGTGCTATTCATCGTCGTGATCTTCCGGATCGGCTCGGTCGTGCCGGCACCTGGCGTCAACGTCAAGTCGCTGAACACCTGCCTGAATCAGGCCACGTCCGGTTCCAACGCGAACCTGTACAACCTGATCAACCTGTTCTCCGGCGGCGCGCTGCTCCAGTTGGCGATCTTCGCGCTGGGCATCATGCCGTACATCACCGCCAGCATCATCCTGCAGCTACTCACCGTGGTGATCCCGCGGCTGGAGACGCTCAAGAAGGAAGGCCAAGCGGGTCAGACCAAGATCACCCAGTACACCCGGTTCCTGACTGTCGGTCTGGCCATTCTGCAGGCGACCGCGTTCGTCGCGCTGGCCCGGACCCCCGGGCGGCTGTTCCAGGGCTGCACCGAGCCGCTGCTGCACAACGACGGCTGGTTCGCCGTCGTCGTGATGGTGCTCACCATGACGGCCGGCACCGGCGTCGTGATGTGGCTGGGTGAGCTGATCACTGATCGTGGTGTCGGCAACGGCATGTCCATCCTGATCTTCACCCAGATCGTCGCGACCTTCCCGTCGCAGCTGTGGAGCATCCGCAAGTCCAAGGGCGTCGGTACCTTCATCGTGGTGCTCGCCATCGGCCTGGTGATCATGGCCGCGGTGATCTTCATCGAGCAGGCGCAGCGCCGGATCCCGGTGCAGTACGCCAAGCGGATGGTCGGCCGGAAGATGTTCGGCGGCACCTCGACCTATATCCCGCTGAAGGTGAACCAGGCTGGTGTGATCCCGGTGATCTTCGCGTCCAGCCTGCTCTATCTCCCGGTGCTGGTCAGCCAGTTCCGCGCGGACCAACCTTGGGCGCAGTGGATCCAGGGGAACCTGGTCAAGGGGGATCACCCGATCTACATGGTGACGTACGTCGCCCTGATCATCTTCTTCACGTACTTCTATGTGTCGATTACCTTCAATCCGAAGGAAGTCGCAGACAACATGAAGAAGTACGGCGGCTTCATCCCCGGGATCCGGGCGGGCCGACCGACCGAGGAGTATCTCTCCTACGTTCTGTCCCGCATCACGCTGCCCGGTGCGTTGTACCTAGCAGCCATCTCGATGATTCCGTTGGTGGCGCTGGTTCTGTTGAACGCCAGCCAGAACTTCCCGTTCGGTGGTACGTCGATCCTGATCATGGTCGGCGTCGGACTGGACACGGTGAAGCAGATCGAGAGCCAGTTGCAGCAGCGTAATTACGAAGGGTTCTTGCGCTGATGAGAATGTTGCTGATGGGCCCCCCCGGGGCGGGGAAGGGGACGCAGGCGAAGGTTCTGGCCGAGCGTCTCGGGATCCCGGCCGTCTCCACCGGCGATATCTTCCGCGCGAACGTGGTGGCGAAGACCGAGCTCGGCCTCGAGGCGAAGCGGTACATGGACGCAGGTGACTACGTCCCCGACGAGGTCACCAACGCGATGGTGCGGGACCGGTTGTCCGAGGCGGATGCCGGCGACGGTTTCCTGCTGGACGGCTACCCGCGCACGCTGGCCCAGGTCAGTACTCTGGACGACATCCTGGCCGAGCACGGGCACGGACTGGACGCCGTGGTGGCGCTGACCGCCGACACCGAGGTACTGGTGGACCGGATGCTGCGCCGGGCCAAGATCGACGGCCGGTCGGACGACTCCGAAGAGGTCGTCCGGCACCGCCAGGAGGTGTACGTCGCCGAGACCAAGCCGCTGCTACGGGTCTATGCCCAGCGCGGGCAACTCGTCGAGGTCGACGGCGTGGGTGAGATCGAGGAGGTCAGCGAAGGTGTGCTCGCTGCCCTCAAAACGATCAATTGAGAAGTACTTTCAGAGAGAAATCCGAGAAATCCGAGTGATTTGCTGTGATCTTTAAGGACCGCGGGATCGAGATCAAGACCCGCGAGCAGATCCTCTCCATGCGTGTGGCCGGCCTCGTGGTCGGCCGCACGCTGGACCTGCTCCGCGGTCAGGTCAAGGCCGGGATCACCACCGGTGAGCTGGACGCGATCGCCGAGGACTACATCAGGTCCTCCGGTGCGGTGCCGTCCTTCAAGGGCTACCACGGCTTCACCGGCTCGATCTGCGCCTCGGTCAACGACGAGATCGTGCACGGCATCCCCGGTGAGCGGGTGCTGGGCGACGGCGACATCATCTCGATCGACTGTGGTGCGATCGTCGACGGCTGGCACGGCGACGCGGCCATCACGGTCGGTGTCGGCGAGGTCGACCCAGCGCTGATCGAGCTCGCCCAGGTCTGCGAGGACGCGATGTGGCGCGGCTTCGCCGCCGCCAAGCTCGGTGGCAGACTGACCGACATCTCCGCCGCGGTCGAACGGCACGTCCGCGCCAAGGCGTCGTACGGCATTGTCACGGACTTTGTCGGGCACGGGATTGGCTCGGCCATGCACCAGCCGCCGAACGTGCCGAACTACGGCCGCCCCGGCCGTGGCCCGAAGCTGGTCGAGGGTCTGGCCCTGGCCGTGGAACCCATGCTCACGCTGGGCGAGCAGGACAACCACACCCTCGAGGACGACTGGACCGTCGTGACCGACGACGGTCTGGTCGCCGTTCATACCGAGCACACCTTCACGTTGACCCCGCAGGGCCCGTGGGTGCTGACCGCTCTGGACGGCGGTGCGGCGAAGTTGGCCGAGCTCGGCATCAGGTGCGGCGCCCTCGCGGACTGAGGGATAGCCAGGATCAGTCCGTCGGGGGACGCCGGCGCGCCCCACCTGGGGCACACTTGATGCCATGCCCAGCCAGTACCAGCCTCACCAGCGCTTCACCGAGGCGGACCGCGACAAGATCGCCGGCCGACTGCGGGATGCGTTCGCTGACGGCCGGCTGGACCAGACCGAGTTCACCTCGCGCCTCGACCAGCTCTACGCGGTCACGACGTACGGCGAACTGGAACCGCTGGTGCGTGATCTGCCTCCGGTCCGGACCTACCAGACCCCCGCGATGGTGCAGAACACCACGCCGACGCCGGATCCCGGCACTTTCCCCGAGCGGACCAGAAACAAGCAGCCCCGCTTACGGCGTGGCTTGGCCGGCGGCTTCGGTGGCATCGTCATGATGAACATTGTGATCTGGGCTGTCATCGGCATCGCCAATGGTGGGCACTGGCCCGCCTTCTGGCCGGCATGGCTGCTGATCCCCTGGGGATTCATCATGCTCGGCTCCCGTGGAAGGCGCCGGTGACAGCAGTCCCCGTCGGCCGTCGCTCCCTACGCCCCCGATTGCGGCCGGCCTGGGTCTGGCGACTACGCCAGGTGTCCGGGCTGGTCTTCGTCCTCTGGTTCATCGTCGCGATCCCGTTGACCGTGGTCGGCCTCCTGATCGAACCGCGCTGGGTCGGCTGGTTCGTGATGGTGTGGTTCCTCGTTCTGGTGGCCTTCATGCTCGCGGTCCGCGCGGACGACGCGAGACTGCGGCGGGCCTGGGCCGAGGTGGTCTCGCAATTGGGCTGGCACGCCAGCGCCAGCGAGCGGGACCTGGCCAAGCGCTGGCCCTTCCCGCCTTTCAGCGCCGACCCGGATCCGGAGGTGCTCGACGTCACCACCGGTCGCCACCGCGGCCGTGAGTTCTGGACCGGCCGTTTCACGTACGTCGTACGCCGGCGCAAGCTGGGCTTCGACTTCCTCGAACTGGAGGTGGACCGCCCGTTGCCGCCGCTGCAGGTCCTCCCGCGCTCCCTCGCGCCGCTGGCGGCTCCTGACGGGCTCTCGCTCCCGCTGGACCTGACTGAGCCCGGCCTCGCGGACAGCTACGGGCTGTTCCACGGCCGGGAAGAATTCGCCCTGGCAGTCCTCCACCAGCGGACACTGGACGTGTTGCGGCAGGTGCTGCCCTTCGGGTTCGCCTGCGAAGGGCGGCGCTTCGTCGCTGTGCTGCCGTCGTACCGCAAGCCAGGCAGCGCGCTCGCGCAGTTGGATGCCGCGTGTGACCTGCTCGATCTAGTGCCCGAGAACGTCTGGCAAGCCGGAGAGCAATGGGCCGAACCCCGGCCCGCCGACTCAGGACACTAACGATCCGTCAGCAGCGGTACGACGGCCGCCAGGTCCTCGTCACCATGACTTGCTTCGACCGCTCGGGTCAGGAGAGCCTGCATCGGCTTCAACAGGGAGGCGTCGACACCTTGATCCGAGGCGGCTTCGACCAGGTTGGCGAAACCAGCCGCCTGCATGGCCAGGTTGGACCCCGCCGGACCCGGCTGCGCGCCGTACTGGAGGTCGGCGGCGATGCGGGGCAGCGACGCGAGCATCGCGGTGAGCCAGGGGACCAGTAGCTCGGTGGTGAAGTCGGTCGCCGGGATCTTTTCGCTGCCGACCAGCGCCAGCGCCTGCAACGCCCCGCCGAACATGCCGTACATGCCGCTCAGCAAGGCCAGATCCTGGAGCGCCGCCAGCCCGGGGTCAGCTCCCACGTACGCCGCCCTGCCGAGCTTGGCCAGGTCGTTCTGATGGTCTTCGAAGGCGCTGGGAGAACCGCTGTAGAGGACGAAGGCGGCAGGTCCCCCGATCATCGGCGGCACGGCCATGATGCCGCCGTCCAGGTACTCGGCGCCGTGTTGTGCGGCCCAGTCAGCAGTGGCGCGGGCCTGGGCCGGGGTGCCGTTCGTCAGGTTGATCAAGACCTTGCCGGCCAGGGCGTCCGCGTTGGCGTCGAGGGCAGCGTGCACGCTCGAGTAGTCCAGTAGGCACACGATGACGAGTGGGCTGGCGTCTACAGCTGCCGCGACGGTCTCCGCTCGGAAGACGTTCATCTGGTCGAGCTCGGCGGCACGGCCCGGAGTGCGATTCCAGACGGTGGTGGGGTGGCCGGCAGCCAGGTAGACCCGGGCAAGGGCGGTACCCATCGCGCCGAGTCCGAGAACGGTGACCGGGGTGTGGTCGGGGTGCATCGGGGTCCTCTCGTCGAGTCGTTTCCTTTCCCAGTCTGGCTTGGGGATTTACAGTGGACAAGTACTGACTAAAAAGTCAGGTACCCACCAAGAAGTAAGTAAGGAAGAAGGTCCGATGGCGGAGCCGGCGCCGTACAAGTGTGGGCTGGACGCAGCCGTCGATGTCGTCGGGGGCAAGTGGAAGCCGCTGATCCTCTGGGCCTTGCACGCCGCGCCGCTGCGCTTCGGCGAGTTGCGCCGGCACGTCGGCGGGGTGACCGAGAAGATGCTGATCCAGCAGTTGCGCGAATTGGAGGCGCGGGGGATAGTGCACCGCGAGGTCTACCATCAGGTGCCGCCGCGGGTGGAATACTCGCTGACGGATCTCGGTGCCGCTCTCAACGTGGCCCTGCTGCCTCTGGGTGAGTGGGGCGACGATCACCTGGCGGAGATCGAGGCGACACGGCGCCGCTGAGGCCGCGGGCTCGCCCCAGCGCTACGCACAGTGGCCCGATTGGGTTTCCGGCGGGGCTTTGGCGTATGCTTCTTCCTTGGCCCTTTGTGGCCTCTGTTCATGCTGCCCGCGGCTGCTCGATGCGTGCGTTTCCCGCGCGTCGTCGGGAGGGTTGCTTCTGACCAGAGGTGGCGGGTCCAGCAGTATCAGTACCAACCATTCGTTTGTCGTCTACAGAAGTGCGAGGACATGCCCAAAAAAGAGGGAGTCATCGAACTCGAGGGCACCATCGTCGAGGCGCTGCCGAACGCGATGTTCCGTGTTGAGCTGTCCAACGGGCACAAGGTGCTCGCGCACATCAGCGGCAAGATGAGGCAGCACTACATCCGGATCCTCCCCGAGGACCGGGTCGTCGTGGAACTGTCGCCGTACGACCTCACCAGGGGTCGCATCGTCTACCGGTACAAGTAACCACTCACCTGTCGAAGAAAGAAGCTCGATGAAGGTCAATCCGAGCGTCAAGAAGATCTGCGACAAGTGCAAGGTGATCCGTCGACACGGTCGGGTCATGGTGATCTGCGAGAACCCGCGGCACAAGCAGCGGCAGGGCTGAGCCAGCTCTGACAGCAGGTCTGCACTGACAGCAGACTGCAAACGCGCGACCGCTCACCCAGGAAGCTCCTGGGTGTTGCCCCCGGAACAGAGGCCGGGGCCCTGCCGGTGAACAACATCTCACCGAGGCGGGCAGGGACGCGGCGCGTCACCACACCTCTGCCGACGAAAGGACAACCGCCAGATGGCACGCCTTGTAGGGGTAGACCTACCGCGCGACAAGCGCATCGAGGTCGCTCTCACCTACATCTTCGGTGTAGGTCGTACTCGCGCCCTGAAGACTCTGGAAGCGACCGGGATCTCCGGTGACAAGCGCGTCCACGAGCTGGGTGACGAGGAGCTGGTGAAGCTCCGGGACTGGATCGAAGGCAACTACAAGATCGAAGGTGACCTCCGTCGTGAGGTGACCGCGGACATCCGCCGCAAGATCGAGATCGGGTCGTACCAGGGTCGCCGCCACCGCAGCGGCCTGCCGGTGCGTGGTCAGCGCACGCGGACCAACGCCCGCAGCCGCAAGGGTCGTCGTAAGGCGATCGCCGGCAAGAAGAAGAAGTGACGCCAATGATCCAGCGACCAGCCCAGTCATCCTCCAGGAGTATCTGACCTATGCCTCCCAAGAGCCGCACAGCGGCCGGCGCGAAGAAGGTGCGCCGCAAGGAGAAGAAGAACGTGGCCGCCGGCCACGCGCACATCAAGAGCACGTTCAACAACACGATCGTGACGATCACCGACCCGACCGGCGCGGTCATCTCGTGGGCCTCCGCGGGCACCGTCGGCTTCAAGGGTTCGCGCAAGTCGACCCCGTTCGCCGCGCAGATGGCAGCCGAGGCTGCCGGCCGGCGCGCGATGGAGCACGGCATGCGCAAGATCGACGTGTTCGTCAAGGGTCCCGGCTCCGGCCGGGAAACCGCGATCCGTTCGCTGGGTGCCGTCGGCCTCGAGGTCGGCACCATCCAGGACGTCACCCCGACCGCCCACAACGGATGCCGCCCGCCGAAGCGGCGTCGGGTCTGACCCGGAGAGGTAGGTAGCGAATCATGGCCCGTTACACCGGACCTATGACCAAGAAGTCGCGCCGTCTCGGGGTTGACCTCGTCGGTGGCGACAAGGCCTTCGAGCGTCGTCCGTACCCGCCGGGTATGCACGGCCGTGGCCGCCCCAAGGAGAGCGAGTACCTGCTTCAGCTCCGTGAGAAGCAGAAGGCCCGTTTCGCCTACGGCGTCCTCGAGAAGCAGTTCAGCCTGTACTACAAGGAGGCCTCGCGGCGTCCGGGTAAGACCGGTGACAACCTGCTGATCATCCTCGAGTCCCGGCTCGACAACGTCGTGTACCGCGCCGGTCTGGCCCGGACGCGCCGCCAGGCACGTCAGCTCGTCGTTCACGGTCACTTCACCGTGAACGGCATCAAGGTGAACATCCCGTCGTACCGGGTCGCGGCCCACGACGTGATCGACGTCCGGCCGAAGTCGGCCGAGATGACCCCGTTCATCATCGCCAGGGAGACCCACTCCGAGCGAGTGGTTCCGGCCTGGCTCGAGGCGCTGCCCGAGCGGCTGCGGATCCTCGTACACCAGCTGCCCACCCGGCAGCAGATCGACACCCAGGTCGCCGAGCACCTGATCGTCGAGCTCTACTCGAAGAACTGATGGCGTTGTGCCTGCCGGGGATCCTCCCGGCAGGCGCGGCCTCGGTTCGCTGAGCGCACCACCCAGTTCGCGACCTCAAATAGTGGTCGTCGCGGAAGACTAAGGAAGTTACGAAATGCTTATTGCCCAGCGGCCCACCCTGGCCGAAGAGGTCGTCGACGAGCACCGCTCGCGGTTCGTGATCGAGCCGCTCGAGCCGGGTTTCGGCTACACCCTCGGCAACTCGATCCGCCGTACCCTGCTGTCCTCCATCCCGGGCGCGGCCGTCACCAGCATCAAGGTCGACGGCGTGCTGCACGAGTTCTCCACCGTCGCCGGGGTGAAGGAGGACGCCACCCAGCTGATCCTGAACCTGAAGGACCTGGTCGTCTCCTCCGAGCACGACGAGCCGGTCACCATGTACCTGCGCAAGCAAGGCCCCGGTGACGTCACGGCCGCGGACATCGCGCCGCCTGCAGGTGTCGAGGTGCACAACCCGGATCTGAAGATCGCCACCCTCAACGAGAAGGGCCGGCTCGAGATGGAGCTGGTCGTCGAGCGTGGCCGTGGCTACGTCTCCGCCGTGCAGAACAAGTCCGCCGACGCCGAGATCGGCCGGATGCCGGTCGACTCGATCTACTCGCCGGTCCTCAAGGTGACCTACAAGGTCGAGGCAACCCGGGTCGAGCAGCGCACCGACTTCGACCGCTTGGTGGTCGACGTCGAGACCAAGCCGTCGATGCTGCCCCGCGACGCCGTCGCGTCGGCCGGTAAGACCCTGGTCGAGCTGTTCGGGCTGGCCCGCGAGCTGAACGTCGAGGCCGAGGGCATCGACATCGGCCCGTCGCCGGTGGACGAGCAGATGGCGGCCGACCTGGCCCTGCCGGTCGAGGACCTGCAGCTGACCGTCCGGTCGTACAACTGCCTCAAGCGTGAGGGCATCCACACCGTGGGTGAGCTCATCTCGCGCAGCGAGCAGGACCTGCTGGACATCCGCAACTTCGGCTCCAAGTCGATCGACGAGGTCAAGCTGAAGCTGGCCGAGATGGGCCTGTCGCTGAAGGACTCGCCCCCCGGCTTCGACCTGCGCGCCGCCGCCGAGGCGTACGGCGACGACGCCGAGGACGAGGACGAGAGCTTCGCCGAGACCGAGCAGTACTGAGCACATCAACGGCCCGTCGTTCCGCGGCTCTCACATGGGCCCGACACTTCCTGGAGTTAAAGAGACATGCCTACCCCCACCAAGGGATCTCGCCTCGGCGGCAGCCCGGCGCACGAGAAGCTGATCCTCAGCAACCTCGCGACCTCGCTGTTCGAGCACGGCGCGATCACGACCACCGCGACCAAGGCCAAGCGCCTGCAGCCGCTGGCGGAGTCGATGATCACCAAGGCCAAGCGTGGTGACCTGAACTCGCGCCGCCAGGTGATGAAGCGGATCCGCGACAAGTCCGTCGTGCACGTGCTGTTCACCGAGATCGGCGAGCGGTACGCGGACCGTCCAGGCGGCTACACCCGGATCACCAAGCTCGGCCCGCGCAAGGGCGACAACGCCCCGATGGTGAGGATCGAGTTGGTCGAGGCGCTGGCTGACTCGCCGAAGGCCAAGGCAGCCGCCAAGAAGGCGGCGCCGGCCGCGAAGAAGGCCGCCGCCAAGGCGGATGAGGACGCCGGCAAGGCCGACGAGAAGGTTCAGGACAAGGCAGCCGACGAGGCCGCCGAGGCCCCGGAGAACGCCGACGCCGCGGCCCCGACCACTGACGACGTGGCGCCCGAGGTCACCAAGGCCGACGAGTCCGAGGACGACAAGTAAGTAGTCACACCTCAGCAGCACCAGCAGCGCCCTCTCACCGGTGTGAGGGGGCGCTGCTGTCTTGCCCTGCGCTAGATTGCCGTGTGCGCTGGCGGATCGATCTGAGGTACGAAGGG
>JAWWPC010000160.1:0-4365 GCA_033851055.1 Kribbellaceae bacterium
CCAGCCCCACGCGACCGTGGCCGAGGTGATGTTGCCGGAGAAGAGCGTGCGCTCGGCGTCGACGAGGTACGAGAGCGGGTTGAACTTCGAGGCGGTCTGCATCCAGCCAGGCCCGGTCTCCAGCGGCAGCAGCATGCCGGAGAGAATCATCAGCGGGAACAGGAAAGTCTGCTGCACCACCCAGAACATCCAGTCCTGCTTGCGCACCGCGATCGCCAGCGCGTAGCTGAACGAACCGAGCCCCACCCCGAACACCGCGAGCAGCGCCAGCCCGACGACGGCGCCGGCCAAGTGCAACTCGAACCCGAAGGGGATCATCACCGCGATCACGATGATCGCCTGACCGGCCAGAGGCACCATCTCCTTCAGCGCCCGGCCGATCAGCAGGGAGGACCGCGACAGCGGCGTCACCATCATCCGTTCGTGCGCGCCGGTCTGGAACTCGAAGAGCAGACTCGACCCGGTCGCAGAGGTTCCGAACAGCGTCGTCATCACCAGGATCGCCGGCACGAACCACTGCCAGACGCTGCCGCCGAGCGGACCGTCAGAACCGGCGAGCGATCCCACCAGCAGCGGACCGAACAGGCCCAGGAAGACCAGCGGCTGGATCATCCCGAACAGCAGCGAGAACGGATCCCGCAGCACCGGGCGCAGTTCGCGTCTCATCACCATGCCGGTGTCGCGGACCAGGCTCCGGCGAGCTGGGTGGGTGCGCTCGATCGGAACGGCGGGAACGGTCAGGGTGGTCATGCTGCAGCCTTTCGGGTCGTACCGGCCTCGCGGAGGCTGCGGCCGGTGAGGTTAAGGAACACGTCGTCGAGGGTCGGGCGGTGGACCTGCGCGGTCGTCACCGGTACGCCGGCCAGTTGGGCGGCAGCCAGGAGCGAGGGCAGTGCGGCCGGTCCGTCGGCCACCCGCACGGTCAGCCGGTCGCCGTCGGCAACCACTTCCCGGGCTCCGGGCAACCTTTCCGCCGCGGCCTTCAGCTGCATGCTGTTGCTGTCAGCAACGGTCAGAGCCAGCTCGTCACCGGCCAGTTCGGCCTTCAGGGCGTCGGCGGTGTCGTCCGCGATCACCCGGCCGTCATCCACCACGACCACCCGCTCGGCCATCGAGTCGGCCTCGTCCAGGTAGTGCGTGGTGAGCACGATGGTCATCGCGTACTCCTCGCGCATCCGCAGGATGTGGTCCCACAGGTTCGCCCGGTTCTGCGGGTCCAGCCCGGTCGACGGCTCGTCCAGGAATAGCAGCGACGGCGCGTGCACCAGGCCCATCGCCACGTCGAGCCGGCGCCGCTGCCCGCCGGACAGCTCGGACACCTTGCGCTGAGCGAGGTCGCCGAGGTCGAGGGACTCCAGCAGTTCGCCGGTACGACGCTTCGCCCCGCGCCGGTCGAGTCCGTAGATCATGCCCTGGCCGTACAACTCGTCGCCGACCCGCTGGGAGTGACCCGCGCCGTTGCCCTGGCCGACGTACCCGATCTGGCGGCGGACCCGCGCCGGCTCGGTGGCGACGTCGTACCCAGCGACCGTGGCGGTGCCGGCGCTCGGGGTGATCAGCGTGGTGAGCATCCGCAAGGTGGTGGTCTTGCCGGCGCCGTTGGGGCCGAGCACTGCCACGAGTTCGCCGGGTTCGACGTCCAGGCTGATGCCGCGGACCGCGTGCACGGTCTGGCTGCGGCTCACCACGAAGTCCTTGGTGAGCGATCGGGTGCTGATCACGGTGTCTCCTTGCAACTTGGGGTTGACGAGGACGACGTTTCCAGCAGAAGAGGACAGCTTCTGACCTCTACCAGTGGAAATCTGAAGTCATGTCCGAGACCTCGGCACGACTCCTCTCGCTGCTGTCCCTCTTGCAGGCCCGCCGCGACTGGCCGGGCTCGCTCCTCGCCGAACGGCTGGAGGTGAGTCCGCGCACGGTCCGCCGCGATGTCGACCGGCTGCGCGACCTGGGCTATCCGGTACGGGCAACCAAAGGCCCGGACGGCGGGTACCGGCTCGACGCGGGGGCGGACCTGCCGCCGCTACTGTTTGACGACGACCAGGCGATCGCCGTCGCGGTGGCGCTGCAGACCGCGACCACCACTGTCGCCGGGATCGAGGAGGGCGCGCTCCGGGCGCTTGCGACCGTCCGCCAGGTGATGCCGGCCAGACTGCGCCAGCGCGTCGACGCCCTCCAGATCACCACCGTCGACCGGTACGCCGACTCGCGCCGGGCGAAGGTCGACTCCGAACAGCTGATCGCGATCGGCACCGCGGTGCGCGCGCTGGAGGTACTGCGATTCGACTACGCGTCACCTGGCGCGGACGAGGGGGAGTGGGTGCCGCCGCGACGGGTCGAGCCGCATCACCTGGTTACCTGGGGCGGTCGTTGGTACCTGGTCGCGTGGGACCTGGAGCGCAACGACTGGCGTACCTTCCGGGTGGACCGGATGACGCCGAAGACACCGACCGGGCCGCGCTTCACACCGCGCGAACTACCTGCGGCGGACGTCTCGACGTACATCTCGAATCGTTTCCAACGGCAGCAACAGTGGCCGTGTCGGGGTGAGGCGATCCTGCAAGCACGAGCCGCGGACGTCGCACGTTGGGCCGGAGGGGACGCGTTGGTCGAGGAGATCACCCCGACCAGTTGCAGGCTTGTTATGAGCGCCTGGTCCTGGACCGGACTGGCCGCGTCCTTCGGCATGTTCGAGGTAGATCTCGAAATCGTCGGACCACCTGAACTCAATGCCGCGGTCACCCACCTGGCCACCCGCTACACCGCTGCCACCTCCTGAACCCGCGGCCCAGTCCAACACCCGCGCCGAAATCCGTATACCTATTGGGGTACACGGATTTCGGCAAGAGCGCCGGGGGGACGGTGGCGGTCAGCTGCGCGGGGTGGTGAGGCTGAGGATGGCGGGGTTGATCCAGTCGCTGGAGATGATGGTGGCGCCACGGGCGGCCAGGAGGTGGAGGCGGTCGGTGGCTTGCTGCACAGTCGGGTTGCGGCCGTCGATCGCCGGCGCGACGTTCTGCGCGTCCGCCATCACCAGTAGGTAGTTGCCGTTCTTATAGAAGTCGGTGCTGCCGGCCACCCAGCCGTTGGCGTCGCCGTCGAAGGTGACGTACCACTGGGCCCGGGAGCCGCCGCGATCACCCGTGCGTGGGTCGGTCGCGGAGGCTCCGTTGATGGTGGTGAACATGGTCGCGTTGCCGAGGGTGCCGGCGGCCGCGAGGCTGGTGAGGTGGTCGGCGTACTCGAGATCGGTGTCGTAGTTGTCGAACGGGTTCTGCGCCTCGAATGCGCCGGTCTCGGCCAGGATGACAAACTTGCCGCGCAGGCTGTCCCGGCTCGGCCAGGCGCCGGCCCGGACAGCGGCGTCCAGCGTTGATGCGCTGCCCTTCACCTGGGCCGGGTGCAGGATCGCATCGGCGCCGAGCGCGTTGGTCAGCAGCGTGTCGAACTGGGTGGGCCCGAACCCGTTCCGGCCGTCGAAGCCGTTCTTCATCTCGATCTTGAGGATGACCGGGGCGTGGTTCGGGTTCTGGTCGTGCCAGAGCCGGATGTTGCGCAGGCAGGTCTGGAAGTTCTGGTTCCGGGACCCGGTACGTAGGTTGGCGAAAGTGGTCGCCGACGAGCAGTTATTGGCGTTCCCCGGGTCGTGGCCGGCCTGGTAGGCGCGAGAGCCGAGGAAGTTCTGCCAGACGTCGAGCTCGAGCATCGACGCACCGGACTCCAGTGCGTCAACCATCCAGGGGAAGGTGGCCTGGACGTAGGCGTTGTGCACGCCGACACCGGTGATCCCGGCGATCGAACTGTCAGCGGCGGGTGCGGCCGAAGCGGCCGAGGAGGGTAGTAGGGCAGTCGTTGCGGCCAGAGTGAGCGCAGCAAGGGGGGCGGTCCATCGCTTCACGGCATGACTCCTCAAGGGACGGTTGGGAGCAGAGCTTCTTCAACATCGTGAACTAAGTTGTGTTCACCTGGTCACCGAGAGTGGCGTGTCGAAGCAAAGCCGCCGCGAATTCCGCGCGTCGGGAGGAGGACGAAACGGGGTGCGTCAGGAGGAGTACAGAACTGGGTTCAGCGGGGACGAGATGGTCTCGCCGGGCGCATTGCCGGGCATCCAGTCGGCCAGGTCACGCTGCTGCGCCTCGTTCACCGGTTCGGCGATCTCCATGTCCGCATCCACATAGATGACTGTCATCACCCGGCGCGGTACGTCGGTCTGGTTCGGCGCGGCATGGTGGAACGTCCAGCCGAGGTGATAGCTCACCTCACCCAGCTCGTACGGCGTGGCGACCTCCGGGAAGTTCTGCGCGGCCAGGGCCTGCTGCAGCGCCCGCTCGGACTCGTCGCTGATCGGCAGGTCCCGGCCGTGCT
>JAWWPC010000287.1:0-3620 GCA_033851055.1 Kribbellaceae bacterium
GTGGAGTTGGCTTGGTTGACCGCGGCGACGAGAGCGTTCTCGCTGCACGCTACAGGGATGGAAGCCTGCGCCGCGGGGGTGAGGGCGGCCATACCTCCCGTCGCAACAGTGGCCCCGATCAGGACCCGGATGATGGTGTGGATACGTCGCATGACGCCTTCTTTTCCTGAAACAATTAGGGAGAGACCCGCACGGCGCAGCGCGCCACGGGCAGCAGGGGATAGCGCACGCCCCGCTCGGTTCGAGGCTGCACTGGCCCTGGTTCTGGGGTTAGCTTCCGTCTAGCTCATCGGAATATTAAAACTATTCGCTACTCCTGGCGTTTCGTTTGACCGGTGCGTGATTGGGTTTTTGACGCACAGTGCGGTCCGCGCAGTACGCGGTATTTGTCGAGGTGACGTTCGCCGAGACCGCCAGAGCTCAACGGGGCGAAGTTTCACCGGGGATACAGAGTTTGACGGGGCGCGCGTAGACCCGAACTCCCGTCGCGTAGGTTCCATGGCCTCTCCCCGAAACGAGCGGTGCGCTCACCCTTGGCAGCCACACGCTCATGTCGAACCTAACGAGGATGTCCGCAGCTATGGTGGAGGTGACTGGGTCGGCCACGACGACAACGTCTCGCTGCATGCCACCGGAAGGGAAGCCCACGCCGCGGGGGTGAGAGCGGCCATGCCCCGGCCACAACGGTGGCCCCGATCAGGGCCCGGATGGTGCAGATACGTCGGATGACGCCTTCTTTTCCTGAAACACAATAGAGAGACTCACACGGCGCGACGCGCCAAAAGGGGAAGGGGCAGCACACGCGGCGCGCACGCCCCGCTGTCGAGGCTGTCTGCGTCCCGTTTACCACACAAAAATTCGGCTCGTCGTCTGCGTCACCAAGGTCCGGGGCAACAACACGTATATCGCAAGAGTCGCCGCACTCGTTACAGACCGTAGCAGATACACACGACGGTGCATGGCCGGGGGTACCCGAAACCACTGATGCTCCGATCGCGAACTCGGTGAGTCGGCGAGTCGGTGAGTCGGTGAGTCGGTGAGTCGGTGAGTACGGTCGGTGGCCCGAGTCGAGTGTACAAACGCCGCTACGCGCTCGGCGGTGTCCTGGGCATCGCAGCCCACCACGATGCGGTCGGGGTGCAAAAACCTTTCACTGCGGAACCTTCGCGGAGGAAATTCGGGTCGCTCCCGATGGTGACGTCTAGACGATTGAGCATTTCTGCGGTGCGTGCCGCGATGCCGACCGGGACGGTGGACTTGTTCATGATCACGCAACCCTGGGGTAGAGGGTCACAGACCTCGTCAATGACGGTCTCTACCGCCGAGAGGTCAGCGACTCCTCCTACCCGGCGTCGGGGCTGGGACGCGACATGCGGCCGCTGATAGTGGAAGATTCTGCGTGTGGCGCTCCGGGTTTCGGCGGGCTCGTCCGGTGATGATGGAGCCCCTGCAACGAACCCGATCCGGACGCCGATCCGGACGGCACGGGGAGGAACCCACCTACCATGGCACTGCCCACGCTGACCGCCGCGCAACGCGACGACGCGCTGCGCAAGGCACAAGCCGCGCGCCTGGCCCGCAAACAGCTACTCGCCGCGATCGCCGCCGGGGAACAGACCCTCCCCGCAGTGCTGGACCAGGCCAAGACCGACACCATCATCGGCCGCACCAAAGTGGCCGATTCGCTCAAGAGCCTGCCCGGCTACGGGCCAGCCAAGGTCACCACACTGATGCGCCAGACCGGGATCGTCTCGTCCCGCCGCGCCGCAGGCCTGGGCGAGCGCCAACGCCAAGCACTGACCGACGCGCTGACATAGCCGCCGCCTGCTCGGGCGTCACCGCGCTAATCCCTGCACCCCGATCGAGTGGCGCGGACCGGAGATGGTTCGACGCAGAGCGACAGCATAATAAAGCAAGTTAGATTGCATATTAGGTCATTCCGGGTGGCTGTGCGGGTGATAACGCTCGGCCGCGTTGGTCGTGCTGGTCAGGGCGGTGCGGGCGGTCCGGGAAGAATGATTATGTCAACCCCGGCGCTGGCTGCGCCACGCACCGATGACACCCCGTGATGGCCGGGACCGCGGACGGTCGTAATCTTGCTCGGATGGACGCGCCATGGATGACGGCACTAACCATTCTGACATTGCTAGCGACACTGATGCTGGCCCTAGCGCTCCTGGCCCAGAGGGGCCGATTTCCTGCCGGCGGAATTACCGGAACATGGGGTGTCGGTAAGAACGGCGTCATGAGCCATCAACGCGGCTGTTACTGCTGGTTACGACACTGATCGTTTGCGGTGCTGGGCTCTGCCTGGAGTATCGAAGCGCTGTGTCAGCGGTGCCCCGACCAGGAGATATACCGCCGATGGCGGCTCCTGGCAGCTTCCTTATCGGTACCCCGATACCTACGGCGCCACCACCGCCGCTTGCCTCGCCATCGGACCCCTTCGTCTGCGCCGGCGGGCTCATGGCGTCGGGTACACCATTGGGTCTGTCAGGTGGCGAGCTGCTCAAAATGGCGGTTGATCGAAGACGCCCGGTCGCTGCAGGTGTTCCTGATCGACTGGGTGGTCTTGTCAGGTCCGTGATCCGGCAGCAGGGCGGCTGCTTCAGCGGCGAAGGCAGCTGCGGAGCTCTCCAACTTCATCCAGAACTCCGCGACGCTCTTGGCGGTCGCTGAAACGATCGCCACCTCGGTCAACGAGGTGGAGTGCGCGCCGATTTCGGAGCACTCGTCGCGGAAGGTGTCGATCGCTGTGGCGGCGGCGGCAGCTGAGGTCTGCCGACACCTGGCCATGACCGCCTGAATCTCCGGGACATGCTGGGCTTGCGATGCGCTGGCCACGACGTTGGCCATACAGTCCTGCTCGGAGTCGTTGATCTCCACGAGTGTCGCTCGAAGTCGCTCCACAAGATCAACCAGTTCGGGTGGGAGGGACGACATCGAAGGACTCCTTTTCGATCGTGACATCACCAGACCCGGATGAGCACAGCCTGACATCGATGCGGTGCCAGAGGAAAGCTTCAAGCACCGCAGGCAGGCCACGCCCGACAGGACGGCACCAGCTAGGACTGGCCCAGCGCGGGTCTTGGCCTACTGTGCCGCCGGTTGCTGGCCGTCTCTCTCGCTGGTGTGGAGCGGTCCAGGCCGTAGCGATGAGCACGCGCCCCCGAGAGCTGGAGCAGGAGAACCCCGACCCGCGTCGGCGAATTCTGCGTTTGCCTGAGCTTGTTCGCCCTGTCAGCCAAGCCGCCCGGGAACGTCTTCGACACTCGCCGGGGCACTGAGCAGGTTCCCACCACATGGTGGAACCGGGACAAGATCAAACAGCGTTCGCCCTGCTGCCGATGGTGTGCGAGCTGGCGGGCACGACGTTGTCCAGTTCCGCTTAGCGCGGTGGCTACGACGGCGAGGCGAGGGCAACGCTGAGGGATGCGCGAGCTGCAGCACGCGCTGTAGCCGTGCCGGAACGCCCGTTGTCGACTCACGGGCCGGGCGGCACCTACCTCACCCATTGCGCCTGCTTTTCTGATCCGCCCCCGATGCCTTTCCCACCCGGTGACCACCCGACGCCTCGCGGCGCGCCCCATGGCCCGGGGTGGGCGACCCTGAACATGGCC
>JAWWPC010000325.1:0-2844 GCA_033851055.1 Kribbellaceae bacterium
AACCACGCCTTTCTGATCTCGTTCTTGCGCACCTTGCCCGATGCGGTGCGCGGAAGTTCGTCGACGACCCGGAGTTCCTCGGGCCACTTCGGCTTGGCCAGACCCATCGCGGCGAGATGCTCGGTCAGCGTCGAAAGGGAGATCTCCCGGCAGTCCCGCGCGACGACGACCGCTACCGTGCGTTCCCCGGTACGGGTATCGGGGACACCGATCACCGCAACCTCGGCCACCGCAGTACAGGTCATCAATGCGCTTTCGACTTCTGCGGGTGAGACTTTCACGCCGTTGCGGATGATGAGTTCCTTGGCGCGTCCGGTTACCGAGAGGTGACCGTCGGCGTGGACGACACCGACGTCGCCGGTCTCCAGCCATCCCTGCACGTCGAACGCGGTGTTCAGCTCCGGTTGCAGGTAACCGGCGCACCGATCCGGGCCCCTGGTGAAGATCTCTCCCTCGGTGCCCGACGGCAAGAGGGCACCGCAGCGATCGCGTACCTGCACTTCCACGCCGTCGAGCAGGCGGCCATCGGTGCGGGCCAGTTGTCCAGGGGTGTCGGCAGGCCGGTTGGCGCTGACGGTCGGGTGTTCGGTCAGTCCGTAACTCCGCAGCACGGTGATCCCACGCTGGGCTGCCTTGGTGACCAAGCTCTCCGGTACCGTCGATCCACCGAGGATCACGTAACCCATCCGGTGGGCGAGTTCGTCGGTGAAGCCGGGATGGTCGATCAACGCCGACAAGAAGACCGCCGCGCCGCCGCCGGGTGCGAGCCCCTCGGCCCGTGCGGTGTCGAGGATGAAGTCGGCGTCGAAGGTGTCCACCAAGTGGATCGGTTCGCCACGGTGAATCGGCGCCAGCAGTCCTAGGGTCATCCCGGCCGCGTGCGCGATCGGTGATGCCATGATCTGGGGGGTCGCGTCAGTCGGGATCATCGCCGTGAGGTGTCCCCGCACCTCGGCCCCGAGGGTTCGGTGGGTGTGGACGACGCCCTTGGCCGTGCCACTGGCGCCGGAGGTGAAGGCCAACAGGCACTCGTCGTCTGGCGATCGAGTGCTCGGGATTGCCGCGATGGGATCGCATAGCAGGTCATCGAACGACACGAGATCTGAGTTCGGCGCGCATTTGCGCTGGCCGGCGCACACGACAACGGTTGCCACGCTGGGCATCTCCGGGCGAGAGTCGCGGACTTCGCCGAGGTAGTCGCGAGTGCCGTGGCGTTCGCAGGTGATCAGGATCGTGGCGCCGGTCGCGTTGACGATCTCGGTCAGTTCCTTGCGACCGTAGAACGAGGCGACCGGAACGACGACGGCGCCCAACGCCGCCACGCCGACGAACGCCGCTAAGGCCTCCCACCCGTTCGGCAACCAGATCACCACGCGATCACCCGCGGCGAGTCCGCGCTTGCACAGGCCGGCGGCTAGTCGGCGCGTCGTCGCCTCCAACGATCCGAACGTCTCATCGCGGCTGGTGTGCTTCGACCAGATGCCGACCCGCTGGCGCGGATGACGTCGCAGGCCGTCGAGGAGAAGGGTGCCCAGTGACGTGTCGTCCCACAGACCGCTGCGCAGATACTGTTTGCGCAGGGAGTCCGGGATGCTTGCGCGGTTCAGCGCCTCGCCGGCGGTCACAGCGTCAACTCGCAGACGTCTGCCGGCCCCACGGTGCCCACTGCGACGCTCAGCGCTGACATGGCTCCCCGATCAGGCAACTTTACATGTATAGTAGTTATACCATGGGCGCTCCGAATGCTTGGCCTCGCACCCGGTTTCGCCCTCGCCGGCCGGTCCGTGCGCAGCGTCGCCGACGCCGGACCATGGACACCGCCGGGCCGAAGTGCGGCCAGGACGGCATTCCTCGCGTGTGCGTGTGGATCTCGGGTTACCACCTGTGTCTGCATCCACGCGCTTCGGCCACGAGGCTGGCACGGCCATCACCGCGCGTGCAGCGGGCTCTATCGGGGAGCGAACCGCTGGGCGCCGTCAAGGCGCAGGATTTCGCCGTTGACGTACCGGTGCCCAAGCAGGAACGCCGCGGCGTCGGCGTACTCGGCCGGTGATCCAAGCCGCTTGGGAAACGGCACGCTGCTTGCGAAGTTCGCGATCGCCTCAGCACCCACCGACTCCATGATGGGTGTCTTCATCGTGCCCGGAGCGATCGTGTTCACCCGGATGCCCACCGAGCTGAGGTCCCGGGCCGCGGCCAGGGTGAGGCCCACGACTCCCGCCTTCGCCGCGGCGTAGGCGGACTGTCCGATCTGGCCCTCGTATGCGGCGATGGACGACGTCAGTACGATCGCGCCCCGCTCCCCGTCGGCGTCCGGATTGGAAGCAGCGATCGCCGCCGCGGTGAGGCGAAGCAGGTTGAATGTTCCGTTCAGGTAGACATCGATCGTGCCGCGGTAGGCGTCGAAGTCCGCGGGCGAGCCGTCCCGGGCAACGATGCGCTGCGCCACACCTGGCCCGCCGTGGGCGGTCACCACGTAGCGCAGCGGCGCGAGCTGCGCGGCGCGGTCAACCGCGGCAGCGACGCTGTCGGAATCGGTGACGTCGGTGCGGACGTACGCGGCACGCTCCCCTAGCTCGGCCGCCAGAGCTTCGCCGGCCTCTTCGGCGAGGTCGCACACCACCACCGCCAGCCCCTCGGCGTGAAGGCGACGTACGGTCGCAGCGCCCAGGCCGCCCACACCCCCGCTGACCAGCACCGATGCATCGGTTCGAATGCTCATTGCCTCATTTGCCTCTCGGGTGTCGCCGTCGTGCGCGTGTTAGTACGGGGTTAGGACAGTCGCTCGTAGATGGTCGCGTTAGCCGTGCCTCCGCCTTCGCACATCGTCTGCAGGCCGTATCT
>JAWWPC010000086.1:0-6913 GCA_033851055.1 Kribbellaceae bacterium
GACCCCGTCACCACGTTCAACCGCCCCAGCGGCATCACCAGCCGCCGCAACGACCGGTAATTCTCAATGGCAAGGGTGCTCAGCACGCACCAAACCTACTGATCATCCCCGACAGTTCGGATAGGTCCGATCAGACTCGACTGGCAGTACTCGGTTGGCTGCGCAGGAGTGCACTACCCCTTCGCCCGGGATGGATATCTGGAGGTTTCAAAGACCCGGGTATTGCCAGTCGGCCGTGACATCGGAGCACCCAGTCGGCGTCATCCAGCCCTATGCGGACCGTTTGGCGCGCCGGGAAGGCGGGCTGAGCAGTTCAGCAGGTCACGGGTGGTCGTCGGGGTGTCGGCCGGATCGGGTGGGTGTGGCACGGCGATCTGTGCGCGGGGTCAGCCCAGGGACCATAGTCGTATCGTGGTATCGAAGCTGCCGCTGGCCAGCGTGCTGCCGTCGGGGCTGAACGCCTGCGAGCCGACGTATCCGGTGTGGCCGAAGAGGACTCCAGTGGCTTGCCCGGTCGCTGGATCCCATAGGCGCACCGTGCAATCGAGGCTGCCACTGGCCAGAATACGGCCGTCAGGGCTGAACGCTACCGACACGACATAGCCGCCATGCGGGTGTATCGAGGTTACGGTCTGTCTGGTAGCCAGGTCCCACAGTCGTACGGTGCCGTCCACGCTGCCGCTGGCCAGGCCGTGGCCGTCCGGGCTGAACGCCACGCCCTCGATGCCGCCGCCGTGCCCGGTGAGCACGGTGGCCTGCCCACTGACCAGATCCCACAGCTGTACCGTCCCGTCCATGCCTCCGCTGCTGGCGAGGGTGTTTCCGTCCGGATGGAATGTCACGGCGTGCCCGTAGCCGTCGGGGCGTGCCAGCACGGTCGCGTGCCCGGTAGCCAGGTACCACAGCCGAATAGTCGGGGAGCGGCCAGGTTGCCCCGGCGACGTCCGGTCCTCGGTGCTGCTTGCCAACGCGCGACCGTCGGGGCTGAATGCCACCGAGCGGACCGGGCCGGTGCCACCGGTGAGGAACGTCAGCTCTCCGGTCGCGAACGTCCAGAGCGACACCGTCCCGTCCCCACCACCCACGGCCAGGGTGTGTCCGTTCGGGCTGAACGCCACCGACATCACGCCACTCTCGTCGGTGAGCGCGATAGTGGTTTGCCGGGTAGCCAGGTCCCATACGCGGGCGGTGACGTCTCCACCGCTGGCCAGCGTGCGTCCATCCTGGTGGAACGCCACACAGCCGACCGGTCCGGTGTGGCCGATGAGGGTGACATCCGAGGTCAGGGTCGCAACGGGCCGTGTCACCCTAACCGTTCCGCGGGCCGCCTGCTTACGGGCATTGCTGCCGTCTTTGGTCACCGGATCTCGTCTCCTGGCGGTCACCCACGCTTCGCCGGACGCTGGCCGTCGCCAACTTGACCAGGAACATCGAAGCGGGCCCGAAGGGCCTTGACCGCCATTGCCCGGACGGCGTGGGCGTAGAGGGCGACGGGTGGCGTACGCAGCTTGCCATCCACCACGCTAGCAAACGCATCCGTCACGGCAGCAGGCCATGATTCGCAAGGGGTGATAACACCGGCGGCAGGGGCGAAAAGAAACCGCTCCGGCCGTCCGTGGAGGACGACCGGAGCGGTCGGATGACCTGGAGCTCAGGCCAGGGAGTCTTCCCAGGCCTGGTGGAGGTCGGCGTACTCGCCGCCGCTGCCGATCAGGTCGGACGGGGAGCCGTCCTCGATGATCTGGCCGTATTCCAGCACGATCACCCGGTCGGCCGTCTCCACGGTGGAGAGCCGGTGGGCGATCACGATGGCGGTCCGGTCGGCCAGGATCGTCCGCAGCGCGCGCTGGATCAGTCGCTCGCTGGGGATGTCCAGGCTGGAGGTCGCCTCGTCCAGGATCAGCACGGCCGGATCCGCCAGGAACGCCCGGGCGAACGCGACCAACTGCCGCTGCCCTGCGGACAGCCGGCTGCCGCGCTTCTCGACCGAGGTCTCGTAGCCGTCCGGCAGAGCCGTGATGAACTCGTGCGCGCCGATCACCTTGGCGGCATCGACGATCTCCTCCATCGTGGCCTCCGGCTTGCCGAACCGGATGTTGTCGGCCACCGAGCCGGTGAAGAGGAAGTTCTCCTGCGTCACCATCACGACCCGCTCGCGCAGGTCGTCCTCGGTCAGCCTGCGCAGGTCGACCCCGTCCAGCAGCACATGGCCGCCGGTCGGGTCGTAGAACCGGGCCACCAGCTTGGCGATGGTGGTCTTACCCGCACCCGTGGTCCCGACCAGGGCAAGGGTCTGCCCTGCCGGTACGTCGAGTTCCAGCCCGGGCAGCACCGGGACCCCGTCGACGTACTGGAACTGGACGTTGCGCAGTTCGAGGTGGCCGCGGGCGGCGCCGGGCCGGACGGGCTCCTTCGGCTCGGCGACGTCGGGCTCCTCGGACAGTACGCCGGACAGCTTCTCCAGCGCGGCACTTGCCGACAGGAAGGTGTTGTAGAACTGCGAGATGTCCTGCAGCGGCTCGAAGAACTGCCGCAGGTACAGCAGGAAGGCGGTCAGCACACCCACGGTGACGTGGCCGTGGTACGCCTGCCAGCCGCCGTACGCGAGGATCGCCACGATCGTGATGTTGCCGACGCCCTTGATCGAGGGCATGAAGATCGCGTTGATCCGGAACGACTCGAGGTTGGCTTCCCGGTACCTGTCGTTGACGCCGTGGAAGATCTCCTCGTTGCGCGGCTCCCGGCGGAACGCCTGGACCGCACGAATGCCGGTCATCGACTCGACGAAGTGCACGATCACCAGCGCCACGGCCTCCCGGGTACGCCGGTAGATCAGAGCCGAGCGGCGCCGGAACCACGCTGTCAGGAGGAACAGCACGGGGAACGACAGCAGGGCCACCAGTCCGAGCTTCACATTGAGGGTCAGCAGCAGGATGGCGGTGCCGAAGAGCGTCAGCAGAGCCGTCACCAGCCCGTCGAAGCCGGTCTCCAGCATCTCGTCGATGACATCCACGTCGGAGGTCAGTCGGGAGATCACCCGGCCCGACGTGTACTTGTCGTGGAACGAGGGGCTGAGCCGCTGGAAGTGGTCGAACACCCGCCTGCGCAGCCCGAGCAGGATGGTCTGGCCGAGCCGGCCGGACCGCATCAGGAACACCTGCCGGGCGAAGGCCTGGATCAGCGCCGACGCCAGTACCGCGCCGACCACGGTGATCAGGGTCTTGCTGCCCTCACCCGCCAGGATCGGCGGGATGCCCTTATCGATGCCGAGGTGGACCAGGTAGGGAACTGACAGCCTGGCCGCGTTCTCGATCACGACGATGGCGACCAGCAGCCAGAGCATCTTCTGATAGGGCCGCAGCAGTTCACCGAGCAACTTGCGCGACTGCTCCTTCAACCGCAGCGTCGTCGCCCTGGTCAGCTCGTCGCCGTTCTCTTCGGCGTACCCGCGCCAGGACTCCTCCGGGGTGACCTGCTGCGGAGGCTGAGCTGTGGTGGTCATGCGTGCACCTCCTCTTCCGCCGCGAGCAACAGCCGGTACGCCGGCACCGTGGCGAGCAGTTCGGCATGTGTGCCGACGTGGGTGATGGTGCCGTTCTGCAGCAACGCGACCTGGTCCGCCAGCATCACGGTGGAGGCGCGGTGCGCGACGACGATGCCGGTGGTCGCCGAGAGCACGTTGCGCAACGCCTCCTCGACCAGGGCCTCGGTGTGGACGTCCAGTGCCGACAGCGTGTCGTCGAGTACCAGGACGGCCGGTTTGGCCAGCACCGCCCGGGCCAGGGCGAGTCGTTGCCGTTGGCCACCGGACAGCGACATACCTTGCTCGCCGACCCGGGTGTCCAGACCCCAGGGCAGGTCGTTCGCGAAGGTCGCCTGGGCGATCTCCAGGGCCTGCTGGACGTCCGCCTCGGTGGCGTCCGGCCGGCCCAGCGTGATGTTCTCCCGCACGCTCATCGAGAACAGCGTCGGGTCGTCGAAGGCCGACGCGACCGCGCTGCGCAACGAGGTGAGAGTGAGGTCCCGCACGTCGTGCCCGTCGATCGTGATCCGCCCACCGGTGACGTCGTACAGGCGGGGGACCAGAGCGGTGAGCGTGGTCTTGCCCGAACCGGTGGAGCCGACCAGGGCGAGCGTCGTACCGGGCGGCAGGTCCAGGTTGATGTCGTGCAGGATGTCGGCGGAGTCCGGGCCGAACCGGAAGCTGACGTTCTCGAACCGGAGGTGACCGCGCGGGTTCTCCAGCTCGTCCGGCCCTGACGTGATGGTGGACTTGGTGTCCAGGATCTCGCTGATCCGGTCCGCCGAGGTCATCGCCTCCTGCGCCATCGCCAGGATGGCGCCGAGCGACTCGACCGGCCAGATCAGTGACAGCATCAGCGTGATGAAGGCGACCAGGGTGCCCAGCGAGATCGCGTCCCGGCCGACGGCGAGCGCGCCGAGCAGCAGCACGATCACCAGCGTCAGGTTCGGGATCACTTCCAGGAAGGTCCAGAACCGCGACGCCAGCCGGACCTTCTCGACCGAGGTGCCGTAGAGCTTGACCGCGCCGTCGTCGAACTGCGCCTTCACATGCTCACGCCGGCCGAACGCCTTGATCACCCGGAAGCCGAGCGCGGACTCCTCGATCCGGGTGGCCAGGTCGCCCTGCTGGTCCTGCACCCGGCGTGAGATAGCCAGGTACTTCTTCTCGAACCGCAGCGAAACGATGATGATCGGCGCCGCGGCAGCCAGTACGACGGCGCCGAGTGGCCAGTAAAGCTGCAGCAGGAGGATGGTGACGACCACCAGTTGCAGGATGTTGATCACCAGGAACAGCAGGCCGAAACCCATGAACCGGCGGATGGTGGACAGATCGACGGTGACGCGGGACAGTAACTGTCCGCTCTGCCAGCGGGTGTGGAACTCCATCGGCAGGGACTGCAGGCGGACGTACAGGTCGTGACGGAGGGTGGCTTCGAGATCGCTGACAGCCCGGGACTGGGCCCAGCGGCGGATCCATACCAGCAGCACCTCGGTGATGCTGAGCGTGAGAGCCAGCAGTCCGAGGGGGAGTAGCAGGTTGATCTCGCGGCGGGTGACCGGACCGTCGATGACGGCGCGGGTGACCAGCGGGACGGCGAGGCTGACGCCGACGCCGAGGACGCTGCTGACGAACATCGTCAGCAGCCGCCACCTGTGCGGACGGAGGTAGGGACGGAGTCGCCACAGGTTGCGGCTTCTCCCGGGAGTTCGGCTAGACGGGGCAGCGATCGACGGCACGAAGACAGGTGACTCTGAGGGCATCTGGACGGGCGCACTTCCCAACATGCTCGGCACGGGAGGATGTTTGCGGCCGGAAAACGGCGCGATTTCCAGTATCGCTTACGAGGTAAGTACTTGTCCTCTCCATTCGCTGTCCAGGTCAGGAAACACCGCCCGGCGTGATAGGTGAGGTCGCCCGACCGGGTAAACCCAACGGCCGATTCATTACGGATCGTGATAGCGACACTAGGCGGAGTCGCTGCGCCGCACGGGCGGCTGGGCAGGTTTGCTAACCGACCATGGCTGAGGCAGCCAGTGTCATGGTACGACGGTCCGTAGCTCACCAGACCGCACCGAGGAGCAGAGCATGCGCGACAAAGCCCACGGCTCGATCCGGCAGCATGACGTCACGTTGCGCTGGATCGAGACCGACCCTGCGAACCCGGCCAAGGATGTCCTGATCAGGCTGATTGCCCTGACCGACGACGCGCGGGACGAAGGTGGTTTGGCGGAGTACCTGATGGAGCCGGGACCGGACGGTACCTGGTCCCGGACCCTGCGGCTTGCCGCAGATCTGCGAACGGCGTACCAGTTCTGCCCGGTTCGTGACCGGTCGTTGCGAGGTGAGGATCCGGACGAGGACCGGTGGATGGACCTTCTCGCTGCGGGTGTGCCAGACCCAACAGCTTCGGACGCACTGCCGAGCGGGACTGTCTGGGGCAACCCGGGTCCGGCCTCCATCCTCGAGCTTCCAGATGCGCTTCCCCAGCCTTGGGTCGCGCTGCGGCCGGGCGTAGAACCGGGCGCAGTGCCGGGCGCAGTGGCGCGGGTCGAGTTGGGCCGGTCTGTCGTCCACATCTGGACCCCGCCGGACAGCGGGCGACCACTGGAGGATCTGCCTGTCGTCATGTCGTTCGACGGGGCGTCCTTGCTGCGGATCGGCATCGCGACCACCTTCGCGAACCTCGTCGCCGACCGGGCCGTACCGCCGTTCGTTGCCGTGCTGATCGAGTCGATCCACGGTTCGGCCGATCGAGGCCCGACACGGGTCCGCAGCTTGACCGACCCGGGTGAGTTCGCGGACTTCGTCCTCGGTGAACTGCTGCCGTACCTCCGGGACAGCTACCCCGTCACCGATGATCCACGTCGTACGGTCATTGCCGGGCAGAGCCTCGGGGGCCTCGCCGCTGCGCACCTCGCCACAGTCGCGCCGGATCAAGTCGGCTGGGTGATCGGTCAGTCGACGGCGCTGTGGTGGCCGGGCGACGAGGATGGCGGGCTGTCCGGCGCCTCAGTCATCGCCGGCTATGACGAGGCGCCGGAGGCGGCAGAGTCGTCGGTGCGGTTCTTCCTCGAGGCAGGCAGCCAAGAAGGCGATCTGCTCGCCGCCAACCATCGATTCCGCGAAATCCTGGAGAAACGCGGGTACGCGGTCTCCTTCCGCGAGTACCGCGGGGGTCACGACTACGCCTGCTGGCGGGGTGGGCTGGCCGACGGCCTCATCGCGGCTCTCGGTTCAGCGGTGCTGTCAGGCGCGCAGGAAGGCGACTCCGTCGATCAGTGACGGCAGGGCAGAGACCGAGGTGATCGTCACCGCGCCGGTCCGGTACGGCGTGATCGGTAGGTAGGTGACCTTCCGGGTCCAGGTGGACGAGACGAGGGACACCCG
>JAWWPC010000149.1:0-11881 GCA_033851055.1 Kribbellaceae bacterium
CAGGTGGGTGCATCGCAAGGCGGAGGAGGAGCCTCGATGCTTTTCCATCGTGGCTTCTTCTCCAACGCTGCGAGGTGCCCGCCTGGGCGCCGCCAGTGCCAAGCTATTTGCCAGACACACCACTAGCCGGCCTTCTGCCGGGCCCGGCGGGGAGTTGCCACACCGGCGGACTCGACCGCTGTGGCGAGGTGGTCGTCGACCAGCAACTTGATCGCCTGCACGAATGCCTCACGTTGGGCCGCGGGGACTGCCTTGATTGCCTCGGCGTGGATCCGGTCGACGATCCGCTGACCCTCGGCGGCGACCTCCTTACCGGCCTTCGTCACCGCGATGATCCGCGCCCGCCGATCGGTCGCGGACGGGCGGCGCTCTGCGAAGCCGGCCCGCTCGAGCGCATCGACGGTGACGACCATGGTGGTCTTGTCGAGGTAGGCCAGCTCCGCGAGCTGGATCTGGGTCCGCTCCTCCTCGAGGGCGTAACCCAGCACGCATTGCATCCGCGGCGTCAGCCCGACCTCGGCCAGCGCCGCCGTCAACTGCGTCTCGAGCACGTGACCGGCATGCTTCAGCAGCCCGGTCAGGTCCGGCACAGTCCGCAGAGGTCGGTTCGACATGGATCCAGCCTAGCGCGGGATTATCTCCTGCAAGATGGTCCTGCAGCAGATCATCCGAGAGGACGCTCGCAACGCCAGCCGATCTCGGGATCACGGTTTCTGTGTTAGACATGCAGGAACCAAAGGGGTTTCCGTGGCTCAGCTCACCCTCGGCGTCATGGCGCGTTCTCGCAAGGAGAACGAGCACCGGCTGCCGATCCATCCGCAGCACTTCGACCGGATCGATGACGATCTGCGCCGGCGCATCTTCCTCGAGTCCGGCTACGGCAAGCGCTTCGGTGTCTCCGACGACCAGCTCGCCCTGTCGGTCGGAGGCGTGCGCAGCCGAGAACAGTTGATCGCCGAGACCGATGTCGTGCTGCTGCCCAAGCCGCAGGCCGATGAACTCGCCGACCTGCACCCCGGGCAGGTGCTCTGGGGCTGGCCGCATTGCATCCAGGACGAGAAGCTGACCCAACTGGCGATCGACCGGCAGCTGACGCTGATCGCGTTCGAGGCGATGAATCACTGGACCGAGGACGGCCGGTTCAACCTGCACGTGTTCCACAAGAACAACGAGCTGGCCGGCTATTGCTCGGTGCTGCACGCGCTGGCACTGACCGGCTCGACCGGTGACTACGGTCGCCGGCTGCGCGCGGCCGTGATCGGCTTCGGAGCCACTGCGCGGGGGGCCGTGACAGCTCTGAACGCCCACGGCGTGTACGACGTCGACGTGCTGACCGGCCGCGACGTCACCGCGGTCAGTTCACCGATCCACTCCGCCCGGATGGTGCAGTTCGATCACGACGACCCCGACGAGCCCGACCCGCGGCTCAGTCATGCGCTGACCGAGGACGGCCGGGTTCCGCTGGCCGGATTCCTGGCCGAGCACGACATCATCATCAACTGTGTCCTGCAGGATCCCGATGCCCCGCTGACCTTCCTGGTCGAGGAAGACCTGAAGCTGCTGGAGCCGGGCAGCCTGATCATCGACGTGTCCTGCGACGAGGGCATGGGCTTCAGCTGGGCCCGGCCCACCGGCTTCGCCGATCCGACGTTCACCGTCGGCGACAACATCACGTACTACGGCGTCGACCACAGCCCGTCGTACCTGTGGAACTCCGCCACCTGGGAGATCAGCGAGGCACTGCTCCCGTACCTGCGTACCGTGCTCGACGGCAGCGAGGCCTGGCAGGCCGACAGCACGATCAGCCGGGCCATCGAGATCGAAGGCGGCCGGATCCGCAACCCCGGCATCCTCTCCTTCCAGCACCGCTCCCCGACCTATCCGTACCCGCACGTCTAGCGGTTCAGGCGCGGGCCAGATATTCGTGCACGAGGCGGACTGCGAGGGCACCGTCACCTACGGCGGCGGCTACTCGCTTCACCGAGCCGCTGCGGACGTCGCCGGCCGCGAACACGCCTGGTCTACTCGTCTCCAGTAGCCTCCGGCCGGCGTCCGACTGGTCGGGAGCATCCAGCTGAGCGCCGGTCAGCACGTAGCCATGGTCGTCCAGGGCGACGCAGTCCTGTAACCACTGGACATGTGGCGAGCTGCCGATGAACACGAACAAGGCCTTCGCCGGCACGGCGCGCCTCTCGCCGGTCTTCAGATCCTCGACCACGACCTCCGTCAGCGCCTGGTCACCGTGGAGCTCACGAACTTCGCTTTCGAGCCACACCTGCACGCCCGGGGTCCGCCTGATCCGGTCGGACAGATAGCGCGACATGTCCCGTTCGAGATCGTTGCTTTGGACAACTAAAATGACCTGACCGGCGTGCTGGGCGAGGAAGACGGTCGCCTGGCCCGCGGAGTTGCCACCACCGACGACCACCACCGGGTCGCCACGACACAGGTTCGCCTCCAGCTCGGTGGCGGCGTAATAGATGCTGGTCGGCCCGAATTCTTCCTCCCGCGGCAGGTTGAGCTGCCGATAGCGAACGCCGGAGGCGATCACGACCGCGTGGCCACCGACGTGCTCATCCCTCTCCAGGCGGACGATGTGGTGTCCATCCCCCTCCTCCAGCGCGACCGCCGTGGCGGGCACAGTGAGTTCGGCGCCGAACCGTCTGGCCTGGATCACTGCACGCTCGGCGAGTTCCCCGCCAGTGATGCCGGCGGGAAAGCCGAGGTAGTTCTCGATCCTCGAAGAGGTCCCGGCCTGCCCACCTGCCGCCACAGCCTCGAGGACGACCGTCGACAGGCCCTCCGACGCGCCATACACCGCGGCAGCCAGTCCGGCCGGGCCGGCGCCGACCACGATGAGGTCAAACACCGACTGCGGCGGAGGAGTGTGGCGCAGCCCGAACGCAGCAGCCAGTACCCCGTTGTCCGGATTGCGCAGCACCTCGCCATGCCAGATCACCACCGGTGTCTGGTCCCTGTCGATACCGAGTTCGCGCAGCAGGCGTTCGGCGTCGGTATCGCTCTCCAGGTCGATCCATTGGTACGGCAGGCGGTTGCGGGCGGCGAACTCGCGCAGCCGGCGGGTGTCGGCGGAGTACCGCGAGCCGATGATGGCGAACCCGGCTCCGAGAGACAGCTGCAGCGAACGCCGGATCAGGAATGCCCGCAGGATCAGGTCGGCCAGCTGCGGGTCGCGTGTCACCAGACCGCGCAGGTCGTCCACCGGGAGTGACAGCACCTCACCCGGCTCGCGGGTCACCGCAGTGAGGAAGAACGGCTGGCCTGTGAGGGTGCCGATCTCGCCGAGGAACCGATGCGGACCATGGACGGTGATCACCCGCTGCTCCGGGCCGAGTTCCTGCACCACCGCCACGTGCCCGTCGAGGATGACGATGAACTCCTCGGACGTCTCCCCCGCCCGGTGCAGGACCTCCCCTGCGCTGGTCCGCCGGCGGGTACCGAGCGCGGTCAGCTCGATGAGCTGGGATTCGTTCAGCCGCGGATAGGCGCCATACAGGTCAGGGGTCTCCTCGAGGGACTCGGTCATACGAAAGTCTCATCGACGTAGCACCAGCGCCAGTTCTCGCCGGGTTCGAAGGACTGGACGATCGGGTGGCCCACGTGAGCCGCGTGCGCGCGGGCATGCTTCAGCGGCGACGAGTCGCAGCAGCCCACGTGACCACAAGTGAGGCAGAGCCTCAGATGTACCCAGGGCGAGTTGAGCCGGAGGCACTCCTCACAGCCCTCCGGGGTGCGGGGAACCACCCGGCGGACCATCGCCAGATGCGGGTCCAGAGTCTGCTGAGTCATGTCGCGTCCTGCTTGCTAAGCGCGGATTCCAGCCACGGTCGCAGCACGTCGGCGGGCGCGGCCCCGATCTGGCGTGCGATCAGCTTCCCGTCGCGCAGTACGACGAGCGTCGGGATCGCCTGTACCTCGAACCGTTGCGACACCTCGGGTGCCTCGTCGGCATTGACCTTGACCAGCTTGATACTGCCCGCCTTCTCTGTCGCGAGTTGCTCGAGCACCGGGCTGACCATCCGGCAAGGCCCACACCATGGCGCCCAGATATCGACCAGCACTGGCAGGGTCGCCTGCTCCGCCACCTCGGCGAAGTCAGCATCGCCGGCGTCCACGATCCAGGGCAGCGCCTTCTTGCAGTTCGCGCACCTCGGCGTCCCCTTGGCTGCCGCGGGGACCCGGTTGCGGTGCTGGCAGTTCGGGCAGGTGACGATCTTCGGCTCGGCGGTCATGGTGCCACCACCTCGGGGTTCTCGTGCGTGACCACGATCTCGCCGCCGCGCATCATCACCCGGATCACGGCACCGTCCAGTACGTTGCCGCTGAGCAGGAGCCGGCCGATCCGCGTCTCCACCTCGCGGGCGATGAACCGCCGCAGCGGACGCGCGCCGTACACGGGGTCGAAGCCCTGGGCCGCGATGTAGTGGGCCGCTTCGGGATCGACCTCGAGTGTCATCTGCCGGTCCGCCAGCCGGGTCCGCAGGTCGTCGAACATCAGGTCGACGATGCGTTCGATCTCGGCCATGGTGAGCGGCTTGAACAGCACGATCTCGTCCACCCGGTTGAGGAACTCCGGCCGGAAGTGCCGGCGCAGCTCGTCCATCACGGCATCGCGCGCGTCCTCCTTCACCTGGCCGTCGGAAGTCACCCCGTCGAGCAGGTACGCCGAGCCGATGTTGGAGGTCATGATGATCACGGTGTTGCGCATGTCCACCGTGCGGCCCTGGGCATCGGTCAGCCGGCCGTCGTCGAGGATCTGCAGCAACGCGTTGAAGACGTCCGCGTGGGCCTTCTCGATCTCGTCGAACAGCACGACCGAGTACGGCTTGCGCCGGACGGCCTCGGTCAGCTGGCCACCCTCCTCGTAGCCGACGTACCCAGGCGGCGCGCCGACGAGCCGGCTCACGGTGTGCCGCTCCTGGTACTCGCTCATGTCGATCCGGATCATGTTGTCCTCCGAGTCGAAGAGCGCCGCCGCGAGCGTCTTGGCCAGCTCGGTCTTACCCACCCCGGTGGGGCCGAGGAAGATGAACGACCCGATCGGCCGGCGCGGGTCCTTGATACCGGACCGCGCCCGGATGATCGCGTCGGACACCAGCTGGACTGCCTCGTCCTGGCCGACCAGCCGCTCGTGCAGCACCTCGTCCAGCCGGAGCAACTTCTCCCGCTCGCCCTCCTTCAGGCGGCTGATCGGAATGCCGGTCCAGCGGGACACGATCGACGCGATCTCGTCCTCGGTCACCACCTCGCGCAGCAGCCGCTTGCCGTGCTGCTTGCTTGCCAGCCGCTCCTCCTCGGCTGCCAGCTGGCGTTCGAGCTCCGGCAACCGGCCGTGCCGCAGTTCCGCGGCCCGGTTCAGGTCGTAGTCACGCTCGGCCTGTTCGGCCTCCTGCCGGACGTGCTCCATCTCCTGCCGCAGGTCCTGCACCTTGCGCAACGCCTGCCGCTCCGCCTCCCACTGGGCGTGCATCGCGTCGGCCTCGGCCCGCAGATCGGCCAACTCCTTGCGAAGCTCCTCCAGTCGCTGACGGCTCGCGGCGTCCTCCTCCTTGGCCAGAGCCGCCTCCTCGATCTCCAGCCGACGGACCCGACGGGTCAGCTCGTCCAGCTCGGCCGGCAGCGAGTCGATCTCGGTGCGGAGCATCGCGCAAGCCTCGTCGACGAGGTCGATCGCCTTGTCCGGCAGGAACCGGTCCGAGATGTAGCGGTGGCTCAGCACCACGGCCGCGACGATCGCGCTGTCCTGGATCTTCACGCCGTGGAAGACCTCCAGCCGTTCCCGCAGGCCGCGCAGGATCGAGATCGCGTCCTCGACCGACGGCTCGTCCACGATCACCGGCTGGAACCGCCGTTCCAGCGCCGCGTCCTTCTCGATGTGCTTGCGGTACTCGTCCAGCGTGGTGGCGCCGATCATGTGCAGCTCGCCGCGAGCCAGCATCGGCTTCAGCATGTTGCCGGCGTCCATCGCCCCTTCGGTCGCCCCGGCACCGACCACGGTGTGCAGCTCGTCGACGAACAGCAGGATCCTGCCCTCGGCGGCCTTCACCTCGTTCAGCACCGCCTTGAAGCGTTCCTCGAACTCGCCGCGGTACTTCGCACCGGCGATCAGTGACGCCAGGTCCAGCGCGAACACGGTCCGGTTCCGCAGACCTTCCGGTACGTCGCCGTTGGCGATCCGTTGTGCAAGTCCTTCCACGATCGCGGTCTTGCCGACGCCTGGGTCGCCGATCAGTACCGGGTTGTTCTTCGTCTTGCGGGACAGGATCTGGATGACGCGCCGGATCTCGTTGTCCCGGCCGATCACCGGGTCCAGCCGACCCTCGGACGCATCCTTGACCAGGTCCCGGCCGTACTTCTCCAGCGCCTCGTACGACGCCTCCGGCATGGCGGAGGTCACTCGCTGGTTGCCCCGGATGGCTGTCAGCGCCTCGAGGAAACGGTCCCGGGTGAGTCCCTGCTCACTGAGCAGACGTCCGGAGGTGCTTTGCCGTCCCTCGTCCAGCAGGGCGATCACCAGGTGCTCGATCGACACGTACTCGTCCTTGAGCCGCTTCGCCTCCCGATCCGCCGTGTCAAGCAGCCGAGACAGCCGCTGCGTGATCATCACCTGGCCCGGCTCGGCCCCCGGGCCGCTGACCCTCGGACGGCGGGACAGCTCATGCTCCAGCTCCTCCTGCAGCTTGTCCGGATCTGCGCCGGCCTGGGCCAGCAAGCGGGGCGCCAGGCCGTCGGGCTGATCCAGCAGCGCCATCAGGAGGTGCTCACCGTCAATCTGGCTGTGGCCGAACCTCAGCGCCTTGGTCTGCGCGTCGTGCAGAGCCTCCTGCGACTTCTGCGTCAGCCGGTTCATATCCATGTTCTGGCTCCTGTCCTGGCGGCACGCCTGCGCTCCGCCTCGAGAACGGCAATCCGGTCCAGTAGGTCCAGCACGAGGCCCAGTGATGCGTAGTTGAGGGCGAAGCCCGCCCGTAGCCGCCGGATCCGCGCCACCCTGGCCAGCTGATCCGGGACGAACCACAACGCACCGCTGCTGTCGGTCGATGCCTCCAGCAACCCCAGTACGACGAACCGCCGAACCAGGTCCGGGTGGATCCCGGCGAGGCGGGCGAACTCTTCCAGCCCGAGCCGGGTCGGTCGGGTCAACTGGTAGCTCATCGTGACTTCCTCGGGTTGAACTTCGACGTCCCGGCCAGCTCCTCGAAGAGCCGCTCCTCCTCGCGCGTGAGGCGGTGCGGCACCATCAGCTTCACCTCGGCGTACAGGTCACCGGGCGTACCGCGCGGGTTCGGCAGGCCGCGGCCCTTCAACCGCAGCCGGCGGCCGGTCGAGCTGCCCTTCGGAACCTTCACGGTGGCCTGGCCGCCGGGCGTCTCGACCGGCACGGAGGCGCCGAGCGCGCCCTCCCACGCGGCGAGTGGCAGATCGACGATCACGTCGCGACCGTCCAGCCGGTAGCGCGGATGCGGAGCGATCCGCACCACCAGGTAGAGGTCGCCGGCCGCGCCTCCCCCCGAGCCCCGGCCACCCTGTCCGGCGAGACGGATCCGCTGACCGCTCACCACCCCGGCGGGGATCCTCACATCCACGTTCCGGACGCCGCCGGGTCCCTCCAGCGTCAGCTTGCGAGTGCCCCCGCGGTAGGCCTCCTCGACGGTCAGCTCCAGCTCGACCTCCTGGTCGGGGCCGGAGATCGGTCCTCGGCTGCTGCGCCGGCCGCCGCCGCCGAAGATGCCGCCGAACAGATCGTCGAGGTCGATGCCCTCGGCCGACCCGGTGCTGAACCGGACACCCTCGGGGAAGCCTTCCTCCTCCCAGGACCGGCTGGACCGGGCCCGGCTACTACCGGCCCGGGCCCTGCCCCAGGTGGCGGGATCCGCATCCTCCGGCACCCGGCGGAAGTCCGGGCCGAACGCGTCGTAGCGCTGGCGCGTGTTCGGGTCGGACAACACGTCGTACGCCTCGGAGATCTGCTTGAAACGCTCCTCCGCCGCCGGGTCCTTGTTGACATCCGGGTGGTAGGTGCGGGCCAGCTTGCGGTAGGCCCGCTGGATCTCGTCGGCACTCGCGTCGCGCGACACACCCAGGACCGAGTAGAAATCCTCAGCCGGCGGCATCAGCGTTCCTCAGCGGCGACTATGACGGCCGCCGGCCGGAGTACGTGGCCGCCGTCGCCATACCGGGGACGGACGACGTGGACCACCGTGCCGGGTTTCTCGTCGGAGCTCGCAATCGTGCCGACCGCCTCGTGCCGGTTGGGGTCGAAAGTTTCACCCTGGTCGTCGTACTGGGGGTAACCGAACTCCGCGAGGACGGCCAGTGCCTGGTCCCGGACGGCGCGGATACCGTCGATGATCGCGTCCGGCTCGGCGTCGGCGTGCCCCAGTGCGAGCTCCAGGTTGTCTACGACCGGCAACCAGCGAGCCAGCACCCGGGCCCGCTCGTCCTCGCGCTGACTCGCCGATTCGCGGGCCGTCCGCTTGCGGTAGTTGTCCAGCTCAGCCGCGGTCCGGCGCCACCGGTCCTCCATCTCGGCTACCTGGGCCGGCGCAGGCACGGGCTCCTCGGTCCGGTCGGGCGCGGTCGTACTGGCCCTGTCGGCGTCCTGCTGGGACATCCCGATCAGCTCGTCGTGAACTCGGCGTCGATCACGTCGTCCCCGCCGCCGTCACCGGGCGAACCGCCCTCCGTACCGCCGGCCGCACCACCGGCCGCACCTTGCGGCGGCGGTGCCGAGCTGACGCTCAGCGCCTGCCCGATCTGCTGCAGTTCACCGGTCAGCGAGCGGAGCCGCTCCAGCGGGGTCTCCTGGTTCTTCAGCGCCTCCCGGGCGTCGCCGACCAGCATCTCGGCCCGGGCCCGGTCGTGCTGGGCCACGGCCTCGCCACGATCGGAGAGCAGTTTCTCGACCTGGTAGGCGGCCGAGTCCAGCGCGTTGCGGGCGTCGACCAGCTCACGCAACCGGCTGTCCTCGCCGCGGTGCGCTTCGGCGTCGGCGATCATCCGCTGGATCTCGGATTGGTCCAGGTTGGAGGTCTCGCTGATGGTGACCTTCTGCTCCGCGCCGGTGTCTTTGTCTTTGGCGGACACGTGCAGGATCCCGTTCGCGTCGATGTCGAAGGTGACCTCGATCTGCGGTACGCCGCGGGGTGCGGGGCGGATGTTCTCCAGCCGGAAGCGAGCCAGCACCCGGTTGTCAGCGGCCATCTCCCGCTCGCCTTGCAAGACCACCACGTCCACCGCTGTCTGGTTGTCCTCGGCGGTGCTGAAGACCTCGGTGCGGCGGGCCGGGATGGTGGTGTTGCGCTCGATCACCTTGGTCATCACGCCACCCATCGTCTCGAGCCCCAGCGACAGCGGGGTGACGTCGAGCAGCAACACATCCTTGACCTCGCCCTTGATGATCGCGGCCTGGACGGCGGCGCCGATCGCGACCACCTCGTCCGGGTTGACCGTCATGTTCGGGTCCTTGCCGCCGGTCAGCCGGCGGACCAGTTGCTGCACCGCCGGGATCCGGGTGGAGCCGCCGACCAGGATCACCTCGTCGATGTCGTTCGCGGTGACCTTGGCGTCGGCCATCGCCTGCTGGACCGGCTGGAGGCACCGCTCGATCAGGTCACCGATCAGTTGCTCGAAGGTCGACCGCATCAGCGTCGTGTTGAGGTGCTGCGGCCCCTGCGCGGTCGCGGTGATGAACGGCAGGCTGATCGTCGTCTGGGTGACCGCGGACAGCTCGACCTTCGCCTTCTCCGCGGCCTCGAACAGCCGCTGTAAGGCCTGCGGGTCCTGACGCAGGTCGACGCCGGTGTCGCGCTTGAACTCGTCCGCGAGGTGGTCGACGATCCGCCGGTCGAAGTCGTCACCGCCCAGGTGGGTGTCACCGGCGGTGGCGCGGACCTCGACCACACCGTCGCCCACCGTCAGCAGGCTGACGTCGAAGGTGCCGCCACCGAGGTCGAACACCATGATCGTCTCGTTCTCGAGCTTGTCCATCCCGTAGGCGAGGGCGGCCGCGGTCGGCTCGTTGATGATCCGCAATACCTCGAGGCCGGCGATCCGGCCCGCGTCCTTGGTGGCCTGACGCTGGGCGTCGTTGAAGTACGCCGGCACAGTGATGACGGCCTCGGTGACCCTCTCGCCGAGGAACTTGCCGGCGTCCTCGGCGAGCTTGCGAAGCACCAGCGCGGAGATCTCCTCGGGCGCAGACAGCTTGTCCCGGATCTTGAACCGTACGGCGCCGTCCGGCCCGGGCACCACGTCGTACGAGACGGTGGAGAGCTCGGAGGCGACTTCGTCGTACTTGCGGCCGATGAACCGCTTCGCCGACGTGATCGTGCCCTTCGGGTTGAGCACGGACTGGCGGCGGGCCAACTGACCGACGAGCCGTTCGCCGGAATCGGTGAACGCCACCACCGAGGGAGTCGTCCGGGCGCCTTCGGCATTCGGTATGACGGTGGGCTGGCCGCCCTCCATCGCCGCGATCACCGAGTTGGTCGTCCCCAGGTCGATACCGACCGCCTTGGCCATGTCTGCCTCCTGTTGTGCTCCTTATGAGTTCGCGACGTGACTCGTCGCCGGAAAGGTTCCTGTGCGCGCCTTCCAGCCTTGCCCTCCGGCGGCGGCGACGCATCCCCAGAAAGGGGGGTTCGGGGGGTTCGGGAGGTTCGGGAGGATCGGGTCAGAGGTTGAGACGCTCCGCCAGGTCGGCCAGGAAGTAGTCGAGGCCGGGCTGGGAAATGATGCGGTAGTGCGCGATGCATTCGCCGTCGGCCTCCGTCGCCCACGTCATTTCCGCGTCGCCGTTCGGCCAGAGCGTGAGCCCCACTTGATGCGAGCGATGGTGGCAGAGCACCGAGATGGCAGGTGAGCTGTGTTGCAGGACCTCGTAGCGCAACGAGGGGAACTCACCGTTCAGCAACTTCTCGGTCACCGCGGCGTACAGCAGTTGGAGGTCCAACCACCCGGCATGGTCAAGCATCGTCATACCTGTCGTGGGCGAGCAGGGCGCGAGTGAGCTGCACCCTGGATCTCAGGTCCAGCTTGGTGAACACATGCTTGAGGTGCGAGTCGACCGTGTGTCGTGACACCACCAGCCTCTCCGCGGTCTCCCGGTTCGTGAGTCCCTGCGCGACCAGGCGGGCGACTTTGAGCTCGGCTCCGGTGAGAGTCATCCAATCGATCTCGGCCGCCGGTTCAACGGCCTCCGGAGCGGCGCGGGCGATCGTGACGGCTCCTGCGACCGCGCCACCGAACAGCAGGGGCGACTTGGTCAGGTGCAGCATCGCCGTCCGGCCGCCGGCGCAGTGCACCCGGCATAGCCCGCTCCAGCCCTGACCGGACAGCGTCGCCGTCTCAGCCTCGGTGAACCGGCTGCGATCCTGCTGGCTCGCGGCCAGGTCGAGATCCGCAGATCCCAGCACGTCTTCCCGGCTGTAGCCGTACAAGCGTTCGTTCGCCGGGTTCCAGTAGAAGACCTTGCCGTCCAGATCGGTGCCGCTGACGGCGACATCCAAGGCGTCGAGTACTCCGGCGACCAGATCGAGTGCGCCGTGCGCACCGCGTCGCTTGCCGAATCGGAAGGCCTGTTGTGCCGCCATGGACTCGCCCGGCCAGAGATCGGTTTCTCTGGGACCGCGGTGAAGTGCCGGACAATGCGACGCTACGCCCACGTCCATCGGCAGGCAAGACGAGGCCGGATCCGCAGCGGCCTCGCCGTCCCAGACCGTCACGTCGACCGAGGGGCCGGCATCTGGGCAAGCATCTGCGCGGCACGCTCCGCGTATTCCGGCATGCAATACACCTCGAAGCGGGTCGCGATCGTCGCCCCCGAGGTGGAGAAATCCCGCTGACCGAAGGTGAGCAC
>JAWWPC010000158.1:0-6021 GCA_033851055.1 Kribbellaceae bacterium
CCTGCACTTGATCGCCCAGGGGATGAAGCGGTCGACGAACCTACGGGTGCTCGGGCCGTCCGCCAACCACGCATCGAGGTGCTCCTGCCGGAGTTCCTCGAGTGTGAGGCCGTGATCGTCGAGCCAGTTGAGGAACTCGATCGCCACGGTGACGGTCTGCTTCGATCGCAGGAACGTGCCGTGCGGCACGGTCTCCATCTGGTTCATGCGCCGCTGCAGCTGCCAGCGGATGTAGCGGCGTACGACATCGCGATGCTCGTCACTGCTCACGCGATTGAGTGCAGCAGTAGTCCATTGGTTGTTAGCGGACGGCAAGTTCGTCGCGGCGCGGCAGCGCACCGTGCTCGACCAGCAGGCCGCGGATGTAGCTGCGCGTGCGGTCTGCTCCCGATAGCTCGTCGAGCCTCTCGGGGTAATCGTCGGTGGGACTGCCAGATCCTTGAGGAAGGCCGCGACGTGGCGCTGCCTGATCCAGGTCACCTACGGCGACCTGCGCAAACGCGCTGGGACGCTGGCGCGGCGTGTCGCTGATGACCGAACGGGATGTGCGTGTTGACCTGCAGGAACGTGGGCCTACGTCGACAGACGGGAGTAGTCGCATCTACTTGAACTCCCGTTCTTTGATGTCCGATAATGAACATTATGTCAACTAATCCTCCACGCCGACAAAGCAGCCGAACCCTGGGCTCGCTACGCTGGGAGACGAAGCTCAGACCCGTAGCCGGTACCGGCTTCGCTCGGGCCTGGAGCTAGCTGCGCGCTCAGGATCCTGCACCAGGCATCTGTCGGTCAGTTCACCCGCACTTAGAATGATCGGATGTCGGTGTCCGAGCGGGACCGCTACTTCTTCGACCTCTACGGCTACCTGGTCGTGCCCAACGTCCTCGACGACTCGGCCCTGGCGGAGCTCAATGAGGGGGTGGACGCCCTGGACCTGGAACAGATCCCGGACAAAGAGGCGCGGGACCTCAGGTTCAACTGGGTCTTTGACCATGGACCCCCCGGCAGCCACAAGGCCAGCTTCGACCGACCGGCCGACGACTCCGTTGAGGAACTGGCCGTCGATGTCCCGGTCCGGGCCGGAGACGTGATCATCTTCACCGAGGCCCTGGTCCACGGTGGGTGCTGGCGAGGTGCAGGCTCGCGGCGGGCTCTCTTCTACAAGTATGCGCCGGGGAACTGGGCCCACCGGGCGAGCTGCTCGAGATGTCGAGGAGCAGCTAAGCCCCGAGTGTTAGAGCCCCCTGAAGGTCACCAACGGCCTGGCTCCGCACTGCTCGGCGGGACCAGCCATCCGAGACGGTGATCGGCCCTTCGAGCCGATGAACCAGGGCACCCATCCCGAAGAGCTGCCGGCCGAGGTCCTGGACGACGTGGCCAGCGTGGTCGGGGCAGAGGTCACTCTTCTCAGTCGCCTACCCGGAGGCTTCGATGTGGGTGCCATGCGCGTCCAGTTGGCCGGAAGGGCAAATGCAGTGCTCAAAGCATGGCCCCGGGCACGCCCCAACCAGCTGGACGAGACGTTGCGAACCCAGAGAGTCGTCGAGCACATGCGTAGGCGCGGCTATCCCACCCCGGCCTGGCTCGGAGTGGGGGCCACAGCCACTCATGTATGGCACCTGATCGACTTCGTTGACGCGGCTCCCGCGCAAGAGCTGACCCCGTCCCTCGTTGAGCAGCTGATGGAGATCAACGAACTCCAGGCCGGCCAAGCCTCCGAGCCCTACGACCACTGGTCGTACGCCTGGCGGCTCGCCACCGGTCAGGAATCCGGTCAAGACTTAGCTCCGAGTTTGTCGAGGGCTGTCGCCGGGCTTTCGGGGTATTCCTCCGTGGTGTCGGCCTTGGTCGAGCGCCTGCGGCTCGTGTGTGCCGACGTCCCACCACCACGAGAGGCACCTGACATGGTCCATGCCGATTTCAAGCCCGACAATGTCCTGGTCCGTGACGGAGCGGTGGTGGCGGTCGTGGATATCGGGAACGCAGGTAGCGGCACGCGGGCGACTGATCTCACCACCCTCCAGTGGCACACCTTCCAGGATCCGCTGGACGGTGTCCGAAGGCGGCTGTGGACGAGAATCCTCGACCTGGTCGGCTGGGAGGGGGCGGCGGTGCTCGCAGCGACACAGATCCTCGTGATGCTCGAGTTCCCCATCCGTCACGGGCGCCACGATGTCGTTCCAGGGGTGGTCGAGCGCGGCCATCGCGCCCTCGACGAGCTGAACGCGCTTCGCTAACTGGGGTCGAGTCCGTAGCACCCGCCCGGCTCCCCTGCCCGATCAACGGGCGACGTGCGGAGCGAATACGCACGCAGTCAATACGCAGAGGTTCCGCTACTAGTCTCGTACGGCACCAGATGAATCACGACTCCCGTCGTTCTTCCGCTCGCGTCGACAACAACCAGAGCCGGTCTGATCTGCGAAAACGCGGCCGCCGCGCAGCGCAGCACGCACTTTTGGGGCGCTCCACCGTGCGCGGACGACCGCGCACAACGAGCAAGCGTGACGACCCCTGCGTTCGCTGCGGCCGGAACACCCCCCGACTCGCGGCCACATGGCCGGAGGGTCGGCTCTGCAACGTCCGCTACTTCAACGCCATCCACGCCTTCAAGAACGGCTGCTGCCGGTCCGTCCAACGCCGATTGGCAGCCGATCTGCTCGACGTGCGCTGCGATCCCCTACGACTTCCATTGTGAACGCTGCGACGTGGAAGCCGGACACCATCGCGGACGACTGTGCGCCCGCTGCGCCCTGCGCGACCACGGGCTGATCGGGGGTGAACCGCGCGACCCTTCGCTGGTCGGACTGATCGACGCGCTCTGCGCGTCGGACCAGCCCGAGTCGATCTTCGTCTGGAAGCGCTCCCCCAAGGTTCAGGACCTCCTTCGCGGACTCGGCGAAGGAAGGGTCCCCGTCTCCCACGAGGGACTCGACGGCGTTCCCGGCAAGCCGAGCGAGCATCTGCTGGCTCTGTTGCAGCATCACGGCCTTCTCCCCCAGCGTGACCCCTATCTGCCCCGATTCGAGCAATGGATCAACGCGAAGCTCGACGGACTCCCCGACGAAGTGCGGCAGCCCGTTCAGCACTTCGCCACCTGGCACCACCTCCGGCGAATCCGCGCCAAGGCAGCAGCAGACGCGTCCACGCGTGGTCCGGTCCACTCAGCCAAGCAGGAGATCATCGAAACGGTGAAGTTCCTGATGTGGCTCCACGAGACGTACCAGCGAACCGCTGCCACCTGCACTCAGCAAGATGTCGACGAGTGGCTGGCCACCGGGCCTACGACGCGAACCGCGATCCGAACCTTCTTCGTCGTAGCCAAGAAGGCGCGACTCAACACCGCCGTGACCGTTCAACATCGATCGGCTAAGACCAGCCCGTCGCTCAGCCAGGACCAGCGTCTCGCCTGGATCCACGAACTCTTCACCGGCACCAGCGAGTCACTCCCCCACCGCGTAGCCGGGATGCTCCTGCTGCTCTACGCCCAGCCGTTGGTCAGCTCGTCACCTTTTCGACCAATGTCATCGACGACGGTGATTCCGGCATGAGCATTAGCCTCGGCCGGCACCCCACAGACGTTCCCGAACCGTTCGCTTCTCTCGTGCGCGAGCACCTCGCCGCGCGGCCGAACCTCCGCACCGGCGACGGACCCGACAGTCCGTGGCTCTTCCCCAGCACCCTCGCAGGCCGGCACCTTCATCCGAACACGGTCATGGATCGCCTCCGCGACCTCGGCGTCAACCTCCTCGGCGCCCGCAACCGTGCCATCGGCGAGCTCGTACTCGAGTGCCCGCCCTCGCTCGTCGCAGAGGCCCTCGGCTACAGCACCAAGGTCGCGTTTCTGCATGCCGACAAGGGCGCTGAACCGTGGGCTCGGTACGCGGGCCGGAGGATCGCGGACCCGTGATCCATCGCTCGCGGACATACATCTGGACGCCCTGCGGTTGACTCCAACACCGGGTTCGCTCCTGGCGGCATTTGCACTGATCGTCGCTATGTTCGGTTAGGCGCGACGAAGGGCTCGGCCGGGCGCGAACCCGGCATGCATGCCTTCAATCTGAGTCCTCACTCGTCCGCGCGCGCCCAGTGCGCGGCGCGCGCGAGATAGCCATGCTCTTTCGCTTTTCAAAGCAGTATGGGACACACTGGTAAATGCTCCTTCAGGTTACATTAAGGATGATATCCTTCAATTCAATCAGAGTTTCGATTCGATAGCTAGCCTGTGAAAAGTCCTGTGCTTTTGTAAAGTCGTTATAGACAATGACACAGTCAATACCGGCCGCCACGGCTGAGTTCAGCCCTCTGGATGAATCCTCTACAACCAGTGTCTCTTCTTTGGTGGCTCCGAGGCGCTTTAATCCGGTCAGGTATGGTTCCGGGTGCGGCTTGGTGAGCTTGTAGTCTTCGCGAACAAGGACGAAATCCATGAATTGTCTAACTTGGCGCTTTTCATGGATAATTTCAAAATCCACACGTTTTGCAGTCGTCACGATGGCCATGCGGACGTATTTTGACAGTTCAGCAAGAGTGTCAACGACGCCTTCAATCTCAATGGCTTCTGTTCTAAGATATTCCTGATAATAATCATTACGAACCTCACGCTGCCTGCTGATGGTCTGTTCATCAATACCTGCCGCCCTGGCTTGGGCCCAAGTGCCCAATCCCTGGTTCATGTCCCGGACGTATTGATCCTTGCCCAAAGTCAAACCAATGTCTGCCAGGGCGCGTTCTCCAGCTTTGTAATACCAGAATTCGGTATCCACCAGAACACCATCATGATCGAAGAGTATGTACTTTTTCACTCTCTTGATCCTTTCCTAGGAGAGGGCAGCGAGGCAGCATGCGAACCTGAGCGCGCGAATCTAGTGCATGGTCCAACGCTATACGAGTGAACTTGATACGCAGGCTGTCCAGTAGTTTCAGTTGGAGCCTGGATCAGGCGGCGGACTTGCGGCCTCCCCCCACCACTCTCCGGCCGCCCTGCACAACGGTGCGGCCTGCGACGCCAACACCGAGATGCATCAGTCGATCAACCCGGGGAATCAATTCTATTGGGTGGCCCGGTCAGGATCGCTGAACGAGACTTGGGCGATGGTGACAACCCCTCGCCCGATCATCGACTCGGGGGTGCGGTCAGTCTGCGGCCGCGGCGTCGAGCGCCTCGTTCCCCTCGCCGGTGGCGGGATGAATGAGACCTACCGCGCCGAGTTTGCCGGCGATGTCGCTGTGGTCGTCCGGATCGCGCGTCAGCCTACGCCGTGGTTCATCGACGAGGCGCACCTTATGGCGCAGGCGCGTGCCGTAGGCGTGCCGACAGCACAGGTGCTCGGCCTCGAGCACCTGGATCACGACGGCGAGCTGCTGTCCTTCTCGATCCAGCAGTTCCTGCCGGGCCGTTCGCTCCAGCAGCTCATCGGCGAACTGCCTGCCTTTGATCTCGAGCGGTTGGTCATAGACGCCGGTGCGATTTTGGCACGGGTGCACAGCGTGGTCCCGGACGACGAGCGAGGCATCCGGCACGAGCTGCGGTTGCCCGAAGAGCGCGAAGTCACCCGGGTCGCACGCATCGTCAGGGAGACACTCGGCCCGGCGGCAGCCGCGGTCGTCGAGCGCGGTGCTGACTTCCTGCGCCAAGAGGTGACGACCCGTCCGGCGCCCCCGTTCTCGCTCACCCAGGGCGATTTCTGCCCCAAGAACCTCCTGATTCACGACGGGACGGTCGTCGGCGTCATCGACTGGGAGTTCGCTGGCCCTGCTTCGCCGGTATACGACCTCGCCCAATGGGAGGTGGATGCCGGCGACCCCTTGCATGACCGATTGGACCTGGTGCGCCGCAGGTACGCGCGGGTCGCTGATCCCGAGACGGCCGATGCCGGGTTGACGCCAGCCTTCGCCATCGACTGGACACTCGAAAAGCTCGGTTGGAAGAACCCTGCTTCGCCGGCGCAGTTCCGGCGCTGCGTGGACGTGATTGCCCGCTATACGGCCTCTTGACCAACTCAAGCACCATTCGCCAACCTC
>JAWWPC010000168.1:0-18406 GCA_033851055.1 Kribbellaceae bacterium
CGTCGAGATCGGCCTTATTCAGCTCGACCTCGGCGGCCTTCATCGCCTTGGCGGTAGCGGCCTGGTCACCGGCTAGGCCGTGAGCACGCGCCTGCAGCGCGCTGCACCGCGCCGCAGTCGACGGTGACAGGCGATCTTCACCGAGCACCTCGACACCCGCCCGGCGGCGATCGAGTCGCTGATCCAGAGAGCGCGCCGCGAGAAGGTGACCGCGGTCGCGGTCGCGGCGGCCGCTGACCTCGGAACCCGGCACCGCCGCGAACTCGAGGAGGCCGGCATCCGGATCCTGACCGCGGGCCCGCCCTGATCGAGCGGGGCCCTGTCCCCCAGCAGGTTGCACTCCTCAGCGCCTAGATGGGCCGGTCCCGCTTTCCGGAGTCATCGTCCGTGAGACCCCCACACTTCCCTGCGCGAACACCCCGGAGGATCGACTCAGGCACCTGTAAGCGTCAGCCGCGACATGAAGTTGCGCAGGGCAATAAATTCCTGGCCGGCGGGTGAACCACGTGCCGCTGTCGGCCCTTGCTTCTGGCAAGCGTCAACCCACCCCGCGCATCTGCTCGTCGTACCCGGCGAGCGCGGCCACATGCCCTGGCCATGTGCCCTGGGTGTCGTGCAGTTGGCCCCGGTCGTGGATATATGTTTTCAAGGCCTTCTGGGTGATCCAGTTCGAGATCCTGAGCTAGAGCGCTCACCTACCGGACCTGGTCAAGGGCCTGGCCAGGTCGCAGGGGATCGTCGCGCTCTGGCTGGTCGACGCTGACCAGCGCCGTCCGGCGAGGATCTGGCCAGGCGATCGCACTGGTCTCGACCGAACTCAACGCCGAGTAGGCTTGAATCCGGACCTCTGAAAGGGACAACCCGCGATGAAAAAGGTCGTACTGGTCGCGCTGGGTGCACTGCTCACCGTCGCCGGGGTGGTGTGGGCTCTGCAGGGGCTCGGCTATGTCGGCGGCAGTTCTATGACCGGCAGCAGCTTCTGGGCCATCGTCGGCCCGATCGTGGCCGCTGCTGGGGTTTCCCTGCTCTACGTCACCGTCCGCGGCCCCAAGGCGCACCGCTAGCGCTGCCGCACCTCCTCTGCTCCCAGCGCATTCCCATCGGGTTGTCGGGAGGTACTAGCTAGCGCGCCACGGACGCACTCACCGACCGCACCACGAGAGGTCGAGCGAATCAGCCAGCAGATCGATGTCATGGCTCGCCCACCGCGGTGGGGTCAACCTCCCTCTGCCGGGTATCACCGAACTGCTTCGCAGCGAGCACCCCCGGCGCCGCTCAGCCGAGCTGTTGGTGCCACTTCGTGGCTAGTGTCGGGTGATGCTGCTTCCTTGACGCTGGCAGCGCGCCCAAGCGGGCACCTCGCGGCGTTGGATCAACGGCGGATGCCTGGGCCTGTCTGGTGGCGCTCGAGCCGCGCTGCCCACGAGGCCAGGCCTGTGGTGGGTGGCCCCGGCGTGGAGATAACCTTGGGCGCACAGGTAGCTACAGGCAGTCGATTCAGTAAGGGACCGGGTGTGACAGATCCAGCCAGGGGTGACACCAGCGCCTGGGTTGCTCCTTTCATTGACGTGAACAAGCCCAGCGTCGCCCGGGTGTACGACATGTTGCTCGGCGGGAAGGACAACTACGAGAGCGACCGGGTGATCTACCGCCAGATCATGGAGCTCATCCCTGAGCTGCCCGTGTGGGCCAGGGAGAACCGGCGCTGGCTGCAGCGGGCAGTGAGCTGGCTGAGCCGCGAACAGCGGATCGATCAGTTCCTCGACTTGGGCGCGGGGCTGCCGACCGCGCAGAACACACACCAGATCGCCCAAGGCATCAACCCCATGGCCCGGGTGGTGTACGTCGACAATGACCCGTCAGTCATCGCGCACGGCCGTGCGCTGCTGATGGACAACGACCACACCGACTTCGCGGCCGCCGACTTCACCCATCCGGCCGACGTGCTCGCCGATCCGGCGGTGACTCAAGGTCTGGACTTCAGCCGCCCGATCGGGTTGATCCAGGCCCTGGTGCTTCACCACATCAGTGATCTGGACGAGGCCCTGGCGATCCAGGCCAGCTATCTCGACAAACTGTCGTCCGGCTCGTTCGTGGCGATCAGCCATGCTTGCAATCCGCGCGACGGCAGCGAGGCCGCGGACCTGGCCACCGCGTTCGAGGACAAGTTCCACGAGAACTTTCCCGACCTGCGGTTCCGGACCCCGGCCGAGATCACCTCGCTGTTCGGTGGGCTTGACATGATCGACCCCGGCCTGGTCCGGCTGTTCGATTGGTACCCGCCCGGCACCGAAGACGGCCCGGACGACACTCCGGCTGAGGACTACCGCGCCGGCGCGAGCCAGTTCCTCGTCTGCGGTGTCGCCCGTAAACCCTGACACCGCACAGCCGTCAGTACGCGAGGGCCCGAGACGACAGGTTGACTGCGAAGACCGGCTCAGGACTCACGGACACCTTGAACCAGGACGAAACGAACGAGCCACGTCCCCGTTGCTTGACGATGACGCCTCGGCCTTCAGCACGTCCAAGGCCTGCTGTACGACGATGCGGGATACGGCGTAGTCGGTTATCAGTTCCGGTTCGCTCGGCAACCGGTCGTTCCCCCGGAGGGCGCCCCCAACGATCTGGGTGCGGATGTCGTCGGCGCTCTGGAGGTCGGCAGGTCGTCCTGTTAACGGGGTCAACCGTGGCCCTCCCTGCTTATTCGTCAGGACAAGTCGCTCATTCGTCCGCATTGGGCCGGGGTCGGTGTCGCGCGTCGAACTATTGACGAGTCGTCATTCTATTCATAATGTGTTGTTCTGCTCTCAGGGGGGAGCAAATGGGGGATGTCGATGGAGATCAATAGTCGGCTGCGCCGGTTCCATCAGGTGAGGTACCGGGACGCGTCAGGCATATCGGGGATCGGCGTCGTTGCCGAGCGGGCATTGTGGTCCAGCGGGGCGGTGGCTCTGCTTTGGCCGGTATGACCGCGCGGCTAAGCTAGTCAGGGTGTCGGATGATGCCGTGTTGCGGGCCCGGCACCCTGACTAATCAAAGGATGGCCCGCGGACCGAATTCCAATGGCCTCTCTATTTATTGCCGTTAGTAAAGATGCTGAGTGCCTTCAGCGCTGACGGACACGCGACACTAGACCTTGCGGTACATCACGTGGAGGCCGACGTAGCCGTGGGTCGGGTGGCTGAATGCCTCGGGCACGGTGCCGATGATCTCGAAGCCGAGGGACTGCCACAGCCTTACCGCGCGCTCGTTGGTCTCGACCACCGCGTTGAACTGGATCGACCGGAACCCTTCGGACCTGGCCCACCTGATCATGTCTTGGCATAGCGCGCGGCCGACTCCTTTACCGCTCCTGGCGGCGTCCACCATGAAGCTGCCGCTGGCGACATGCGCGCCCGGCCCCGGCCGGTTCGGGTACATGTTGGCGCTGCCCAGAACGGTGCCGTCGGCATCGACCGCGACCACCGTACGGCTTTTTGCCGCCGCCGAGGGTTGCATCCAGATCGCGCGCCCCTGCTCCTCGGTCAGCGTCTGGTCGTAGGCGTAGGTCTCACCGGCGGTCACGATCTGGTGGAAGAACGGCCAGATCGCGGGCCAGTCGGCCTCGGTGGCTTCTCTGATCTCCATGATGCGAAGCATCACGCTCCGAGCGAGCGATGCCAACTGCATTTGTCGGCCGCCAGCTATCCTTACTGCCTGTGAAATCGGAGCATGAGTTCTTCCCGGCCGACGAGGTCCCCTGGACCGCTGACGGGCCGGGCATTAGCCAGCGGGTGCTGAGTCAGGACCCGGAGGACGGGACGCTGACCCGGCTGGCCCGCTGGGCTCCCGGGACGGACACCTCACCCGCAGGGGTGATCCGGCACGAGTACTACGAGGAGGTCTACCTGCTTGAAGGCTCGCTGACCGACCTCACGCTAGGGCGGACCTTCACTGTCGGGCAATACGCGTCACGCCGGCCCGGGATGCCGCACGGCCCGTACCGCACCGACGAAGGTTGCACGATGCTGGAGATCCGCTACAACCCGCCCAGGTAGTCGACGACCTCCGGCTGTTTGTTGTGCTCGGCCCAGCCCTGCGGCGTTGCGTCGTACATGGAATCCCGAGTGGTCGGATCTGCACCGAGCTGGATCAGTTTCTTCACTGCGTCAAGATGCCCATTGAGGGCCGCTCGGTGGAGCGGCGCGGTCAGCGCGAACACGTTGACGTCGAAGCCCAGATCCGCGAGTAACTGAAGAGCCGCGACACGGCCGAGCTCCCCGGCCCGGATCGGCAGGTACGGGTTCCGTGCAACCGCTCGCCGCGCAAGGCCGGAATCCTCGGCAGTCAATCGAGCGACCTCGGCCCGGTTCCCGTTCATCGCCGCCGCGAACAGCAGATGGACATCGTCCAGCGGTTCGACCCCGGCTTCGAGCAGCAGTTCGGCAATGTCGGCATGGCCGTTGACGGCGGCCAACTCGTAGGGGCGGTGGCCGCGGAAAGCCGGGTGCCGGGTGCCCTGCCCTTCCGGATCCACGCCCTGTGCGAGGAGGAGTTGTACCCGGTGCAGCAGCCCGGCCGAGGCGGCGAAGACGAGTTCGTCCTCAAGTAGTTGGGCCGGGGTCGGATGTGCCGTCGTCATCCGCTCATGCCACGGACCACCGTCGCCCTGCCCCAACCCGAACTCGAGCAGCAGGTCCAGATGGTCGTCGTCGTACGGCGGTGGGCAGCCCGGGCCGCAGTTGTACATGGTCTGGCTGTCGTTCGGATCAGCGCCCGCCTCCAGCAGCAAGCGGGCAAGCTCCAGCCGGTACTGATGCGGCGGCTGGTCGTTCTCGCCCCGGCCGAAGGCGCCGGAGACCGCAGTGAAGGGCGACGGCATGCCCTGCCAGAGGTACCCGGCATTCGGATGGGCGCCGTGCTCCAGCAGCAACTTGGCGATCTCGACCGGCGCACCATCGGGTACGTCGAGCCGGGCATAGGCGAGGTACAGCAGCGGCTCCCAGCGGTACGGGCCGCCTTCCCGGCCAGCCAGGCCGGACTCCTCGGACAGCTTCGACCTGACGGCCGCCAGCTCGCCGGCAACCACCATCGTGTAAATGTTGCTCAGGGCAACTTCAGGATATTCGTCCAGCAACCGCCGGGCCGCGGTGCGGCGTACCGGATCGTCTTCGCCGTAGTGCAGCGTCGCCAGGCGGAGGAACTCGTCCGCCCGTTCGGCCGGGGTGTCGAGGGGACCACCGACGGGCTGGCGGTGCGGGGAGCGGCTGTAGCGGTTGACCAGCTCGAGGTGCCGGCCGAGTCGCGGCCAGCTGGCGAACCCGTAGCTGCGAGCAATCACCACTTGGGCGTCGGCCAGGTTCCGCACCGGGTGGAACTCCTCGGCCAGCGCGAGCGCTACGGGATCACCTTCGCGGACCTGGCGGAGCAGTGTCTTGGCCTGCGTCTTCAGGTGGTCGAGGTTCGGGTCGTTCGGAAGATTTCGGGTCGGCATAGCGACCTCCTCTCTACGTGCCTGCTGTCCGCGTCGTCAGGCGAGAAAGGAGGTGAGCCGTGCTGCACAACCTCGTAGTCAGGTGGGCTGAGCCCTTCCCGCGGACCGGCGGCGCCCTGAGCGCCTGGGTCCGATCGTACGCCGGAGCCGAGCACCTGGCACTCGGTGGCGATGTCACCCGGGTCGTTCGTCTCCCAGGCCCGCCCGTACGCCTCGATCCAGCGGTGCAGCTCCTTCTCCCGCATCTGTCAGAGGTCCCCCGGTCGACGGCGTACTAGCGGAGCGTAACCACCGCCGGGGGAGGATGACGGTCGTGACGAGATGGGTGTTCGACGGACTCGCATTACCCGACGGCGGGGCTGTGCGGCTGGAGCTGGGCGCGGGCGAGCCGCAGGCCTTGCCCGGACGATTCGCTCTGCCAGGGCTGGTCGACTCGCATTGCCACCTGACGGTGGGGCAGGACGAGATCGGTCCGCGGTTGTTCGGACGGGAATTCGCCGAGGCCCGGCTCGACGTGTTGGCCCGGGCCGGTGTCGGGGTCGTCCGCGACGTCGGTGGCGACCGTTCGATCACGCTGAAGCTCGCCGCCCACCAGGAGGAGGGAAGGCCCGTCGTCCTGGCTGCTGGCCGGTTCTTGGCTCCGCCCGGTCGGTACTTCCCACGCATGCACGAGCCGGTTCCAGCGGAGGACCTGGTGGCTGCAGTCGAGGCTGAGCTCGATGATGGTGCCACCTGGGTCAAGCTGGTCGGGGACTTCCCAGCGGTCGACGCGAACGGGCCTGTGCGCGGCAGCGCGGTCGAGGCGACGTACGGGATCGAGATCGTGACCGCTGTGGTTGCCGCGGCGCACGAACGTGGCGCCCGGGTCGCGGTGCACACCAACACCGAGGTGGTCGGTCCGCTGATCCGCGCCGGGATCGATTCGGTCGAGCACGGGGCGGGGCTGACCACGGACGATCTCAAGCTGCTCGGTGCACGGTGTGGAGCCTGGACGCCGACGCTTTGTGCGTCCGTGGTCGGCGGGCCGGAGGACGCTCCGGCGGCACGGGACCGGCGTCGGGCTCGCTCCGAGCACTTGGCCTCGCTACTGCCGCTGGCCGCTCGGTACGGCGTGCGGATCCTCGCCGGCTCCGACGTGGTGGGCACGGTCGCCCGTGAGGTCGACCTCCTGGTTCGGCACGGTCTATCCGTTACAGAGGCCTTGGCTGCTGCGTCAACTGCAGCTCAGGACTACCTCGGCGTCAGCGTTACCGAGGACCTCGTCACGTACGACGAAGATCCGCGCGAGCGGCCGGAGGTGCTCGCTTCCCCGGCCGCCGTCGTACTGCGTGGACAGCGGATCCGCTGACCCGGTGGCGAGACGCAGGTCACTGCACTGGTCTCTTGAACACGTTCAAAAGCCGGACTTACTCTCAGCATGTCTGAAGATTTGAACCTGTTCAAAATTGTGAGGTGTGGCAAGCATGACCGTGATCACCTATCTGCTCTACCTGCTCGTCTCCGTCCCGCTGACGATCTGGGTCGCGCGGACCCTGGGCCGGAACGGGCGGATCTTTTTGATCGACGTCTTCCATGGCAACGAGGACTTCGCGGACGCGGTGAACCGGCTGCTGGTGGTCGGCTTCTACCTCGTCAACCTGGGCTTCGTGACGCTGTTCCTGAAGACCGGGGACACGGTTCTCGACGCCCGCGGCCTGATCGAGCAGCTCAGCGCGAAGCTCGGTGTTGTCATGGTCGTGCTCGGCATGCTGCACCTGGCCAACGTCTGGGTCTTCAACGCGATCCGCCGCCGCAGCCGGCTCGAGGAGACGACCGCCCCGCCGGTACCGCCGAACGGCTCACTTAGCGGCGCCATACTGACCGGCACCCAACAGCCGGCTCCCTCCGGTTACTGACGGCCATGCAGCAACTGATCGTCCTGTACGACGCGCAGTGCGGGCTGTGCCGGCGGTTCAAGGAGTGGCTGGCGGCACAGCGTCCGGCGAGCAACGGGCGGGGTGGTGTGGTGAGCCTCGGGTTCGTCCCGGCGGGGTCGGCGTACGCGAGACACCGCTACCCGGGGCTGGATCACGAGGCCACACTTCGCGAGGTGACAGTGGTCGCCGACGATTGGGCCGTGTACGTCGGCGACCGCGCGTGGATCGTCTGCCTGTGGGCGACCTGGGAACACCGGCACACCGCGGTCCGGCTGGCGAGTCCGGCGATGCGGCCGGTGGCCCGGGCGATCGTGCAGGCAGCAGCCGGGCTGCGCAGCTGGAACAGTGTCCGCCGGGAGGAGCGAGGAGGTGACTACGCTGACCGATGTGACGGACAGTGCTACAGCCAAGGGTGAGCAGACTCGCGAGCTGATCCTGTCGACCGCCCTGCGGCTCTTCCGCGAGCAGGGTTACGGCAAGACCACCATGCGCGCGATCGCCGCCGAGGCAGGCGTCTCGGTCGGCAACGCGTATTACTACTACAGCTCCAAAGAGCATCTGATGCAGGCGTACTACGACCACCTGCAGATGCAGCATCGCGAAGCGGCCGTCGGCATCCTGGCTGAGGAGAAGTCCTTCACCAAGCGACTGTCCGGCGTACTGGAGAGCTGGCTGGAGGTGTCGGAGCCGTACCACGAGTTTGCCGGCACCTTCTTCAAGACCGCGGCCGAACCGAAGAGTCCGCTGTCGCCGTTCAGCGAACAATCGAAGCCCGCGCGGGAGGCCAGTGTTGCGGTCTTTCGTGACGTGGTGGAGGGCTCGGACCTAAAGCTGCCGGCCGACCTGAAGGCGGAGTTGCCGGAGCTGCTCTGGCTGATGCAGATGGGATTCGTGCTGTTCTGGGTACACGACGACAGCAAGGATCTGAAGCGGACCAGGGCCCTGATTGTCCGGTCCGTGCCGCTGGTGGACCGGTTGCTGCGGCTGACGAGGATCCCCGGCGTCCGGGGCGTCGTGAATGACCTGGTCGCCCTGATCCGCAGCATCAGGCCCTAGTGTCCAGCACAGTAGGCACGAGCCTGATGGCTGTGGTGGTGGTCAGGTGAGCTTCGCCCTCATCGGTGCGTTCGGTGCGGCGCTGCTGTACGGCGCGGGCACGGTGTTGCAGGCGGCTGGACTCCGTCGTTCCGCGCGGTCGGCCGCCACGACGGCGTGGGCGCGGGCTCTCGCTGCCTGGCCGTATGTGCTCGGGCTGGCGCTGGACGGGCTCGGCTTCCTCGCGTCCGTCGCGGCCCTTCGCTCACTTCCGTTGTTCGTCGTCGAGTCCGCCATCGCCTCTAGTGTCGCAGTGACTGCCGTGCTCTCGAGGGTCTTTCTCGGTGGGCGGCTCGAGCGGTCGGCGCTGATCGCCCTGGTCATGGTGGGGGTCGGTCTGCTAGCCCTTGCCGCCGGTGCCGTCGAGGGTCGTGGGGTGCCGCTGGGCGGGGCCGGGGGCCGCCTCCTGCTTCTGGCCACCATCCCGGTCGCGGTCCTCGGCCTGCTCGCTTCAAGGCTGCGCCCGCGCAGCGCGGTGCCGCTGCTGGCCGTGGTCGCGGGTCTCGGCTTCGGTGGCACGGGGGTCGCCGCGCGCGTACTGAGGCTGACGAGGCCGTGGCAGCATGAGCTGGCCGATCCGGTTCTGTGGGCTCTCCTGGCCTACGCGCTCATCGCTCTTGTCGCCTACGGACTGGCACTGCAGCGGGGATCGGTCACCGTGGTCGCCGCGGTGACATTCACGGTGGAGACGGTAGTGCCGGCTGCTATTGGGCTGCTGTGGCTGGGCGACAAGGTACGGCCCGGCACCGCATGGCTGACGGCGGTAGCGTTCGCGCTCACGCTCGGAGGGTCCGTCCGCCTGGCCCGCTTCGCGACAGGGGAGTCGTTGCCTGAGTCGTGAGATCGCCGACACGGGGAACTACTCGCCGGTGACTCCGTCGAGGCGTTCGCGGATCAGGTCGGCGTGGCCGTTGTGCCGGGAGTACTCCTGGTTCAGGTGCATGTACAGCCAGCGCAGGGACCATTCGCCGTCCCGGTTCGGCCGGTGGAAGATGTGATCGAGCTCGAAGCTGTTCGCGATCTGGTCAGAGACCAAGGCGATTGTCTTGAACTCGCCGAGATCCTCCACCGCGCGGTCCGCGTCGAGCAGATCGAAGTCGCCGTTCGGATGTTCGTCGGTCCAGAACCGGGGCACCAGCGGTTGGCCGGCGACGCAGATCTGGAACCAGTACCGCTCGACCTCGCTCAGATGCCGCACCAGGCCGAGCAAGGTCATTTTGGAAGGCTCTGCCGTGGCCAGGGCTAGTTGTGCGCCGGTCAGGCCGGCGCATTTCCACAGCAGGGTGCCGCGCTGGTAAGCCAACCAACCCGCCAACATGGCGCGCTCGTCCCCGACCTGGGGTGGATCGGTGCGGTAGGCCGTCTCGTCAACTGTGCTCACGGCGGTGAACCTATCGCGACGTCGGCCAGGGTTCATATGCCGCGGTCTTCCGTGACGTGGCGAGGGCTCTGATCTGAAGCTACCGGCTGACCTGAAGGGGTAGTTGCCAGTGCCGCGTCGGCAGCAAGACGCCGTCAGCGGCAAGTGTCGAAGGGCCCCGGCAGGGTGTTGGCGGCCATCGGAATCTGCCCTCTCGTGGGAGCCGCTGCCTGGAGACGGTCAGCTTCGTCACGAGTGTGACCGCGGGCTTGTGAGCCGCACTCGCCGGAAACGTTTTGTCATTCGGTGCGGCTCTGGCGGCGTCGGCCTCCGATCCCGTGCGAACGTGGAGAAATCCGTCCTCGCCTGGTGCGCGCGCCTCGCAGGACGTCACTGTTCAGGTTCGAGCAGTCGATCTCGTGGATTGGCACCAGGGATCGAGTCGACAACCCAGGGCTGATAGCGACAGCTGGGGCCACTCCCCAAGGCCGTCCGAGCCGACCGCTCACCCTCCGTCATCGCCGCGGTCGCGAGATGATGGCCGCCAGCGGGCAGATTTCGATGGCCGCAAACAGCAGCATGGGAAGAGAGCGTCTGCTCAAGGCCGTACCGAACCGTGAGGGCACCTGCGCTTCAAACCGGGCACCTTCGGTCCGGCTTGTCCGACTGATTCAGCCGCAATCCCGCGGCCCGAAGACGCTGCCCGACTCGCCGCCGCTATCTGCTCGCGGCAGATTCGGACGTCGTGCCGGTGGCGGGCGTGGCACTGGCGGCGTCAGACTGTTGGAATGAGCGAGCCGATTCGCGTGATCAGGGCGGGCGACCTGGTGGCAGCTGATCCAACCCCCGGGATGCTCCGCAAGCGCGCGTTCGAACTCCCAAGGCTGTGGGCGGGTCAGGTTGAGACCGCACCAGGAGCCGTCTCCGCTTGGCATCATCACGACCGCAACGAGACGAGTCTGTACGTCGTGTCGGGTGTGCTGCGGCTGGAGTTCGAGGGCGGCGAGGGTTACCTGGATGCCCGGCCCGGGGACTTCGTACAGGTGCCAGCATTCACTGTGCACCGGGAGAGCAATCCTACCGATGAACCCTCGGTGGCGGTGATCGCTCGAGCGGGTGGCGGTATACCGACCGTGAACGTCGACCCGCCGGTGGATCCCTCCGCACGCACGTAGTCGGCCGGCATTCTGCGCGCAGCGGCGACGGCGACGATCTGCCCGTGACCGTTGGCGACGCGAAGCCCTCCGAGCCGGGTCGGAAACCTCCAGCGAGGGACCGACCAGCTCGATTCCGCCGGCACGTGCGACAGCAGCGGTTACCTATGGATCGACTGGGCCCGGTTGTGCGTCCTCGAGCTACTACACCATCAGCGGCTATGCGGGTGGCCAAGGGGTGGCGTTAGGCAACGAAGATGCAGAACGGGTGGCCTGACAGATCAGCGAACACATACAACGGCTCGCCGGGATCATCAGTCCGGTCAAGAACGAGTTCCGCGCCCAGGGCCTCCGCTCGCTCACGGTGCCTCTGCAGCTCAGCACGGCTCGAAACCGTGAAATCAACGTGCAACTGCATTGGGACATCATGCTGGGGCCACGTTGTCCGAGGCAGGTGATCGACCTGCTGGAAAGCGAGCTTGCGCATCCCGTCGGTGTCCACGAGCACGAGCCAATCCTCCTCGTCAGCTGCCCCGTCCGCGGGCGGCTCGTCACCGGGTCGGTACCGCAGCCCGAGCAGCTGCCGGTAAAACTCGGCGAGTTCTCGCGGTTTGGTGGTGTCGAGAACGGTGTGCAGCAGTTGGGGGTACTCAGCCATGAACCTTCCTCCGGGGTGACCGAGACGCGGGGCCGCTCGCCCTAGACTGCCACCTTCCGGAGACCTGCACCGCGACGAGCGCGTCAACTTCCTCACGACTTCACCACGTGCGGCATGTCAGGACGTTCTGATCGCCTTCCTGGGCCTATGGCAACGGGATCTTGAAGTCTGGGCCCCCGCGCGGAACGGTGAAGGGCGAATAGCCAGGTTGGACGACACAGCCACGAAGATTCCCACCTCGACGCCGAGCCGACCCCGCTAAGTCGCGTGAACCCGCACGTAACCCTGCACTTCGCGCTTGGTCGTGGCACGGATTCTTCCCCTACAACTGCCCCAAAGCTGCTCACCCTCCACGGACGGCCGAGACGTACTTGGCGTAGGTGGCCGAGGACGCGATCGCGTGGCGCTTTCACGGATGACCTGGGGTTATGGCCACAAGCGAGTTGAGACGAGTCCTCTCATCGAGACCGGCACCGACTTCTACAGCCAGACCCGTGCCTGAGCCGAACACAACGACAACCTGGTCACGTCTCAGATCGCGATCCCGCTACCTTTGTCGATCAAGCTTTGTTGGCGAGGGGCGAGGACCAGTGACGACGACAGACTTCGACGATCACGAGCGGTCGCGGTGGGCAGGACGCGCAGCGGCATATCACGGCAGTTTCGCCGCGTTATGCGCCTATCCGGCAGGGGCGCTGCTGGATGCCGCCGGCGTCGAAGCCGGCGTCCGGCTGGTAGACGCCGGAACCGGTCCCGGAACCGTCGCCGCCCTGGCGTGCTCTCGTGGCGCCGTGGTCGTGGCCGTCGATGCCGAACCCAGCATGCTCGACCTAGCACGCCGCCACGTCCCCGCGGCCGTCAGTCAGGCAGCCCTACCGGACCTGCCGTTCACCGATGGATGCTTTGACGCGGCCGTGGCCAACTTCGTCATCAACCATGTCGGAGACCCAGCGGCCGCCCTCACCGAGCTTCAACGCGTCGTGCGCACCGGCGGCCGCATCGCCGTGACGATCTGGCCCTACCCCGCACCACCCGCACAACAGCTATGGGGTCAGATCTTCGAGGCCGCCGATATTGAGCGTCCCAGGACTATGCCCAAGCTGGCGGCGGACAAGGACTTCCCCCGCACCGCCGAAGGACTGTCCTGCCTTCTGCGCCACGTCGGGCTCACCGACGTGCGCTGCGACATCCTTACCTGGACGCACCGCGCCGACCCCGAGGACTGGTGGAGCGGACCCGCCAATGGCATCGGTACCCCTGGACTGCTCATGGAACGCCAGTCGCCGAGCACGATCGGCCGCATCCGGCATCAGTACGACCGGCTCACCGTCCCCTACCGCGGTGCCGACGGCCTACTCGCCTTGCCCACTGCCGCCCTGCTCGCCTCCGCTGCCGTGTCCTGACGGCTCGCTCGCGTCCACGGTGCGGTCGCTTCCCACCAACATCGATCATCGCTCCACCTGCATCATGGCGCCCAAACTCGCAAACCTCTGGCATCAGCTGTCGCGAACAGAGCCCGTCTCACCCCGACGGTGACGCCGTGCTCATCTCTGCACGATCGAAAGATCCGTCAAGTGCCGGAGGCCACGTACCCGGCCAGGATGCAGTTGGGATGGCGGTCGAGGTTCTTGCGCGCTCGGTCGTAGCGCATGGGTGGTTCGCGGGTCGGCGCGGCGATCTGTACGTCGCCCAGGTCGACCCTGGCGTCGAGCATCGTGGTGACGAAGGTGTGCCTGATCAATTGTGGCGACGACACCGGGGACGGCCGGGTCCGGTTGTGACTTTTCCATGTAGCCAGTGCCGAGCAAGAGCGTGGCCGCGTCAGCCGCCTCCCGAGTCACACCATGCGCGGCAGATCCGTGCGTTGTGCGGCGCAGCCCACCTCGAAAACTGCTGGACGCGGTTACACCTTCGTTGACATCGTCAAAGCCATGCGACAGGAGCAGATCTGGGACGTCGATGCTGCCCGGCGGTATGACACCCCGGGCACCGGAATGTTCGCCCCCGAAGTCCTGGGGCCGACGGTCGACCGCCTCGCCGAACTCGCGGGCGACGGCCGAGCGCTCGAATTCGCCATCGGAACCGGTCGGGTCGCCGTCCCCTTGGCCGAGCACGGCATTCCCGTCACCGGCGTAGAACTCTCCGGTCCGATGATCGAGCAACTGCGCACGAAGGTTGACGATGCGACGATCGAGGTCGTCGTTGGCGACATGGCCACCACTCGCGTCCCGGGCGAGTACAGCCTTGTCTACCTCGTCTTCAACACGATCTCGAACTTGCTCACCCAAGCCGAACAAGTCGCATGCTTTCGCAACGCCGCCCGCCACCTCACCTCCGGTGGCCGATTCGTCATCGAGCTATGGGTTCCTGAGTTGCGGAAGCTCCCGCCGGGACAGCAGGCCACGGTCTGGCATTCCGAGCCCGGATACATCGGCTTGGACACCTACGACGTTCTCCACCAGCACGTCGTCTCGCACCACTTCAGATTCGATGAAAGCAAGCAGGCGCAGCTCTTCCGTAGCCCGCACCGCTACATCTGGCCAGCTGAACTCGACCTTATGGCGCAACTGGCCGGGTTCGAGCTGGAGACGAGGCACGCCGATTGGGCAGGGACCGAGTTCACCGCCGAGTCCCGGTCGCACGTTTCGGTCTACCGCATTCCGACCGCGGCCTAGGTCCGCCTGGGTTCCGGCCGGGGGGCAACGCTGGGCACGTCTGCGCCTGGAACCAATTCCGCACATCGGACGCTGTCGCTTCAATGTCAGCGGCTACTCCGGTTGCCGCAAGCGCGACGCTATCTGCGGCAAATCCGGTTAGCGAGCTTGCTCGGGAGCTTCCTGGGGGCGCTGACGCAGGATAACGACACTCCTCGACCATGTGGATGTAGAACCAGCGCAGCGACCATTCGCCGTCCCGCTTCGGGCGTCGGAAGGTGCAGTCGAGATCGAGGTCGCGAGTCAGGTCGTCGGATATCACGACCTGCGCCTTGAGGTCGGCCAGATCCTTGGCGGCCTGCGCCGCGTCGACCAGGTCGAAGTCGCCACGCGGGTGTTCGGCTGTCCATAGCTGCCGTTTCGCCGGCAGCCCAGCGAGGCACATCTGGAACCAGTACCGCTCATCCTCGGTCAGCTGCCGCACTAGCCCGAGCAAGCTCATCGTGGACGGCTCGATACTTGCCTTGATCAACTGCTCGCCGGTCAGCCCCGGGCACTTCCACAGCAAGGTTCCGTGGAAGTCGAGACAGTAGGCCGCGCTCGCTCTCATGGTCCGGCGGATCGATGCGGAAAGGCCGATTCGTCTGGTGTGCTGACGGCGGTGTAGCCGCCGATTCGCTTGACAAGTTACGTCAAGTACTTGACGCTGTATGTCAAGCAATGAAGGAGGCGTGGTGCAGGAGCTCACCAGGCAGTTGGTCGCGATCATGAACAGCAGATTGCTCGACCCGCTGGAGATCGTCTTCGACCAAACGTTCGACGACTTGCGAGCAAGAGCGGAGCAGGCAGCCGAGTCCTTTGCGGTTCGGCTGCTCGGACCCGACGACCAAGACGCGGCCTGGGCTGCGGCGACCCTGATCGGCGCGCTCTACCCGAGCGACACGGCGTTCAACCCGCCCGCGGAGTGGTGGCGTACCCCCCTGGGCCGCGCCGTACTCCGGCGGATGGGGCACCCGAGTGCGGAGACCATCCCGTACGCCGTCGCCGGCGCGATGCTGGGTATTACCCGCCAGGGCGTGCACGATCTCGTCGTCCGCGGCAAGCTGTCGCGCCACCCCGACGGCGGGGTGACGGTCGCGTCCGTACGCGAGCGCGAGGTGCAGCGCTCATGATCGCGGCGTACGAGCTCGGCGGTACTGGTCCCCAGGTCCTGCTGCTGCATGGAGGTGGTGGGACTGCCGACCACTGGCAGGAGTTCGCAGCTCACCTCGACGGGTTCCAGGTGGTAGCGATCGATCTGCCGGGACACGGGGCTTCCAGCGACAGTTCGTGGCAGTGGGAGGACGCGCTCGACGAGTTGGAAACTCTCGAGCTCGACAATCCGGCCGTGGTCGGGCATTCGCTCGGCGGCATGCTCGCAGTGCGCTGGGGTCTGCGGCACCCGGACTGCCCGGGTGTGGTGAATCTCGACGGCAACGGCTGGCCCTCGACGTACCCCGGGCTCGCCGACGCAGAGGCGGCGGCTGTCCGCAGCAACCTGAGTGCGGTCTTCAAGGCCCAGGCGGATGCGATGGCCGCTGCGCTCTCACCCGAACAAGTGGAGATGCTGGTTGCCCAGCAGCCCCTGATCCGGCGGAATCTGGTCACCAGAGATGGCCAAACCTTCCTCCGGCCAGAGCGCCCGGCGCTGGACGTCATCCGCGAACTGATCGAGCGCGAACGGACAACCAGCCTGTACGACGGCCTGCGTTGCCCGGCCTTAGCGGTAGTCGCCACTAAGCTCTTCCCGGCTCAGGAGCCGTTCGGCGATCTGCTCAGAGCGCAGCAGCGTGGCGTGGTGAAGGACCTGGCCGACCGCCGGGTCGTCGAGTTCGACGGCAGCCACGGCATGCTTTTCGAGGACCCACAGGGCCTGGCGAACCTGGTGGCGGCCTTCTTAACTGGAGCCTGACGAGCGCCTGGGTGTGGATACGCTCCGCAGAGGGACCTCCGGTGACGTACACTATCTGTGACGGCCCGCCCAGTTCTGCCTCGGGCCGCTTCTGCAGTCGACCACCACGCGCCGCGGCCCACCAGCTGCGCCGGGCAGGACGACCCCTCTAGTTTCTTGGAGTACCACATGGCGGCACGCCGCCCTCGCGACATCAGCACGCCCGAATCCGCCCCCTCGACACCTCGCAGCAACCAGGCGCCTCGCGCCCAGATTTCCAGCCCCCCGTCCTCGCGCGCCCAGGGCGATCCTGCGCGTCCTCGCCGCCGTCGCCGTAGCGGCGCACCGACCAATGGCGCGCAGCGCAACGAGGCTCAGCGCAGCGGCGCGCAGCGCAACGAAATCCAGCGCAGTGGCGCCCGGCGCGACGAGAACCAGCGTGCCGAGCGGACCCCCGTTGTCGTCACCGCCTCGTACGACGAGGTGGAGGTCACGGTCGTCCCGGACGGCATCACCTTCGCCGACCTCGGCGTACCGGCTCAGCTGGTCACTGCCCTGGCCGCGACTGGTGTCACCAGCCCGTTCCCGATCCAGGCGGCGACGCTGCCTGACTCACTGGCCGGGCGGGATGTTCTCGGTCGGGGCCGGACTGGTTCCGGCAAGACCTATGCCTTCGTCCTGCCGTTGCTGGCCCGGCTCGCCACCAGCAATTCGCAGCGCAGGCCCAACCGCCCGCGGGCTCTGATCCTGGCGCCGACACGTGAGCTGGCCACCCAGATCCAGGCCTCCATCACGCCGCTGACCAGCGCGCTGAAGCTCCGCACGATGACGATCTTCGGTGGCGTCGGGCAGGGCCCGCAGATCACTGGCCTGCGCAACGGCGTCGACATCGTCGTCGCCTGCCCCGGCCGGCTCGAGGATCACGTCAAGGCCGGTCACGCGAAGCTCGATTCGGTCGAGATCACCGTGCTGGACGAGGCCGACCACATGGCCGACCTCGGCTTCCTGCCCGTCGTCCGGCGGATCCTCGAGGCGACCCCGGCGGACGGCCAGCGGCTGCTGTTCTCCGCCACCCTGGACGCCGGCGTCGACGTACTGGTCAAGCGGTTCATGAAGAACCCGGTCACGCACAGTGTCGACTCGGCCCAGTCGCCGGTTGCGAAGATGACCCACCACGTCCTGCACGTACATACCGACACCCGGCTACCGGTGCTGGTCGACCTGACCGCCGCACCAGGCCGCACGCTGGTTTTCACCCGGACCAAGTACGGCGCCAAGTCGCTCACCAAGAAGCTGATCGCGCTCGGCGTGCCGGCGGTGGAGCTGCACGGCAACCTGACGCAGGGTGCCCGGACGCGGAACCTGGAGGCCTTCTCCGACGGCTCCGCGCGCACGATGGTCGCCACCGACATCGCCGCCCGGGGGATCCACGTCGACGACATCAACCTGGTGATCCACGCCGATCCGCCGATCGAGCACAAGGCCTACCTGCACCGTTCGGGCCGGACCGCACGGGCCGGCGCCGAGGGCACCGTGATCACACTGATGACGGATGACCAGGTCCGCGACGTCCGGGATCTGACCCGCAAGGCCGGCATCGCTCCGAAGATCACCAAGCTGCGTGAGGGCGACCCGCTGCTCGCGAAGCTGGCACCGGGCGAGCGCTCGTTCGTCACGCCGCCGGTCAAGGCCGCGGTCGAGCCGAACTCGAAGCCAGGTCGTCGTACCGGCGGAGCTGGTTCGGAAGGTGGCGCTCGTCGCCGGCGCGGTGCTTCCGGTCCGAGCCAGACGACCAAGCCGCGCGGGAACGCCCGGGGCGGTTCGGGATCGGGCTCCGGCGGCGGTTCAGCTGCACCGAAGCGGTACACAACGACCACTCCGGGCGCGGCTGCCAGCCGTCCCGCGGGTGCGGCGGCCTTCTCGGCCGGGACCCGCTCCGGCGGTTCGCGCCGCGGACGCTGATCCGCGCTGGGTCGGCCGATCGAAAGTCCGGCCGGTAAAGACCTCGTCGGGCCCAGGCCCGCTCTGTCAGGCATCGCCTGCTGGGGCGGCCTGGGCCCGACGCGCGCCTGATTCCTGAGCCGTTCCGTCGTCACCGTTGAGGCAACTCAGGAGGCGGATGTGGAAGGAGCTGGACTGATGAGCAGTATCCGGACCGTTCTGGGG
>JAWWPC010000200.1:0-11434 GCA_033851055.1 Kribbellaceae bacterium
TCGTGTTGGGCAGCAACTCCGAACCGCTGGACGTGGGCCGCGAGGAGCGGTTCGTGACCAAGCCGATCCGGCGGGCGTTGATCGTCCGGGACAAGGGGTGTGTGATCTGCGGCGCCCCACCCGACCAATGCGACGTCCACCACGTCGTCCACTGGATCGACGGTGGTGAGACCGCGGTCGGGAACCTGGCGTTGGTGTGTAAGCCGCACCACCGCGACATCGACCGCGGCGACTGGATCATCCAGATCATCAACGGCAAGGTCCAGATCACCCGGCCCGGCTGGGCCGAACCAAACCACCCCCAACCAGCCCACGCCCAACCAGCCCACCCCCAACCAGCCCACCCCGAGTGGAGCTGGGGAGGTGATCCGGCCGAGCGCGCCCGGGAAGGTGACCCGGCGGACCCCGACGACCCAGCCCGCGAACGGTCGGGTGGGCCGGGTGACCCGCCGCGCGGCGAATCACCAACCGCCGACTCACGATCCGGCGGGTCACCGGACGATCGGTCACGAGCCGCCGGGTCACGAGCCGGCGGGTCACCGGACGATGGGTCACGAGCCGCCGAGTCACGAGCCGGTGGGTTACCGGACGATGGGTCACGAGCCGGTGGGTCACAGGCCGGTGGGTCACAGGCCGGCGGATGGCCGCAGCGCGGGCGCGGTTCGGGTGCGGGTGAACGCGCCTGGCCGTGGACCGGTGACCCCGACCCACTGACCAAGGAGCCCGCCGACCGGCTCAATGCCTGGGGCGATGACCAGCCCACCGTCACCCCGACCCGCCACGAACCGGCGACGGCAACTACTACTGGGGCTTGGCCATGGGGCGACGGCGACGATGCCTCACCCGGACCCTAATGCCGGTCGACGGACAGCGGGACCTGCCCGCGGCAAAAGACATGACGGCGACTGCCGGGGCTTCGCCGTGGGGCGACGACGAGCCCAGCGTCGCCCAGACCCTAGTGCCTGTCGGCGGTCAGTACGACGTGCCTGCGGCAAGAGGTGGTAGCGACCGCCGGGCTTCGCCGCGGGGCGACGGCGAGGATGCCTCGACCGGCCCCTAGGGCCCTTCGGTCGCGGCCCCCGCCGCCTGTCTGTAACCGTCTCTCGACCGCGTCTCGGCCGGTCGTTTCAGCCGGTCGTTTCGGCCGCTGGTCTGGGCCGCCCGCCTCGGCCGCCGGTGTGGGAGATGGTCCGGTCCGGTGGGGTTCAGAACTGTGATCCGAACGTGTCAGCGCCCGTACGTCGACCGGCGTACGGGCGCTGCAAGCGGCGTCAGCCGGTGATGATGGCCGGATCGCTGACGCCGATCGCGCCGGTCTCGACGTGCCCGGCGAAGCGGCGTAGGAACGTGCTGTCGGAGTCGGAGACCACGGACACGTCGTACCAGCTGGAGCTGCCGCGCAGGTCCACGGTGAACCTGACGGTGGCGCCGGCGCGAACCTTAAGCACCTGCGGCTTCCCGCCGTACGCGTTGCTGACCGTCAGGTGGCAGTCGACGCTGCCAGGGTTGGTCAGGGTCAGGTCGAGGTTGCCTGTGCTCGCGTTGTGGCGGGCGGTCGCCTCGGGTCCGGCCTTCTTGCCGGGGCCTTTAAAGGTGCGCAGGAAGCCGTTCGGGCCGAACACCGAGAAGTCGTACACGTTTTGGGAGTTCGCCGTGTCCCAGGTGCCGGAGATCTTCTTGCCGGCTTCGGTGGTGTAGGTCCACGGTCCATCGGTGCGGTTCGCGGACGTGACGTAGAACTGCGTCCCCGCCACGGCACCCGCCTGGAAGGTGAGCGTGAACCGCCCCGTGTTCGGGGCGGCCGAACCGTTCACGACCGGGGCGTACGGCAACGGCCGGGCGGGGCGCGAGCCCCGCTCCTGCTTGGGCAGACTCCCGACAGCAGGCGGAACGGGTACATAGTCCGGGTGCCGGTTGTGATCCGGCGGCACGTAGCTCGCGGTGCCCGGCAGAGACGCGGGCTTCGTTACCTGCTTGCCGAAGTCGAACGCCGAGGTGAGATCGCCGCAGACAGCGCGGCGCCAAGGCGAGATGTTCGGTTCGTGGACCCCGAACCGCCGCTCCATGAACCTGAGGATCGACGTGTGGTCCAGGACCTCGGAGCAGACGAACCCGCCGGTGCTCCACGGTGAAACGACGAGCATCGGGACGCGCTGGCCTAGGCCGTACGCTCCGGCGGCGTAACGGGTGCTGCCCGGGTAGAGATCGGCGGACGTGCTAACGGTCGACAAACCCTGCGACGAAGAGGACGGCGGGTACGGCGGCACGATGTGGTCGAAGAAGCCGTCGTTCTCGTCGTAGGTGATGAAGAGCGCGGTCTTGCTCCACACCTCGGGGTCGGCGGTCAGCGCGTCCAGCACCTGCGCGATGTACCAAGCGCCGTAGTTGGCAGGCCAGTTCGGGTGCTCGGAGAAGGCTTCCGGGGCCGCGATCCAAGAGATCTTCGGAAGCCTACGGGCCTTCACATCGGCCTTGAGGACGTCGAAGAGTCCATCGCCGTTCTTGGCGTTCGTCCCGGTCCGCGCCTTGTCGTAGAGCGGATCGCCGGGCTGTGCGTTGCGGTACTTGTCGAAGTACAGCAGGGAATTGTCGCCGTAGTTGCCGCGATATGCGTCGTTGATCCAGCCCCAGCTGCCCGCGGCATCCAGGCCGTCGCCGGAGTCCTGGTAGATCTTCCACGAGACCCCGGCCTGCTCCAGCCGCTCGGGGTACGTCGTCCAGTTGTAACCAACCTCGTCATTCCCGAGGACCGGGCCGCCGCCAGTACCGTCGTTGCCGGTGTAGCCCGTCCACATGTAGTAGCGGTTGGGGTCGGTGGAGCCCATGAACGAGCAGTGGTACGCGTCGCAGATGGTGAACTTGTCCGCCAGCGCGTAGTGGAACGGGATGTCCTCACGGGTGAGGTAAGCCATCGTCGTGGACGATTTCGCGGGCACCCACTGGTCGTACTTGCCCTGGTTGAACGCGTGGTGGGTGTCGGCCCAGCCGTGGGCTAGATCTTGGATGAACTGCAGCCCGAGGTTGTCGGCATCGGGACGGAACGGCAGCACGTCCTTCGTGCCGTCCGATTGATGCCAGACCGACTTGCCGCTGGGCAGCGTCACCGGGCGCGGGTCTCCGAAACCGCGCACACCCCGCAACGAGCCGAAGTAGTGGTCGAACGACCTGTTCTCCTGCATCAGTACGACGATGTGCTCGACATCCTCGATGCTGCCGGAGCGGCGGTTGGCAGGGATGGCTGCGGCCTGTTCGATGCTGTTCGACAGTGCCGAGAAGGCGGCGGTGGCGCCGGCGAGTTGAAGGAACCGCCGACGATTGAGCTCTGGCATAGGGGTGTGTCACCTCAAGGACGGAAGGGGCAAGGGGCCGAGTGGCATGTTGCCACCGGCAATGGGGTCGGGAAGTCAGAGCCGCTGAAAGTTCCGTGACCGTTCAGATGCGGGTAATCTCAGGCGATCACAATGAGCGAGCCTCTGACCATCAAGGAGTCACCATGGCCATTGCCGATCCCGGTTCCGAGCAGATGCAAGCGGTGTCGCGGCGATCCTTCCTGGGCCGCTCCACCGCGGCCGGGCTGGGAATCGCCCTCATCGGCAGTGTCGACGTCGTCTTCGGCGCCGGTACGGCGGAGGCATCCGAGGCTCGCGACGGTGGCGCGGACCAGCGCCCGATCGGCTATGGTCCGCTGGTCCAGGATCCGGCCGGCCTCCTGTCCTTGCCCGCCGGGTTCAGCTACACGCTCATCGCCGAATCAGGCGTCACCCGGCTAGTGAGCGGCGAACCGACTCCCTCCGACCCGGACGGTACGGCTTCCTTCTCGCTGCGCGGCGGCGGCAATGTGCTTGTCAACAACCACGAGATCGATGGCACGGAACCCTTCCCTGTCCCGCACCTGAGCGGCCTGGTGTACGACGAGCAGGCCAACGGTGGCACCACCAACATCGAGGTGGACAAGCAGGGCAACCGCGTTCGTCAGTACGTCAGCCTGGCCGGCACCCACAACAACTGCGCCGGCGGGCGGACGCCTTGGGACACCTGGCTCACTTGCGAGGAGACCGAAGCGATCCTGGGTAAGCCGCACGGCTACGTCTTCGAGGTCGACCCGCGCGACCAGAAGGCCAACCAGGATCCGAAGCCGATCAAGGCACTCGGCCGCTTCGCTCACGAAGCCGTCGCGGTCGACCCGAACGAGGGACTGGTCTATCTGACCGAGGACGCCGGCAACCCGAACGGCCTGCTCTACCGCTACACACCGCCGCGGTCGGCGCTTCCGCTCCGCAAGGGTTCACTGAAGGCCTTCGCCGACAACGCCGGCACCCTTGAGGCGCTGGCCGCCACGACCAACAACGGCGACCTCGTACCCGACCTCTCGGTGGCCACCGAACCGGGGACCACCTACCTGACGCGCTGGCTGACTGTGCCGGATCGGGACGCCCAGACGATATCCACCCGCAAGCAGTTCAGCAACGGGCAGATCACCCGCAGCCGCAAACTCGAGGGCATGTGGTGGGCTGACGGTGGCGCCTACTTCGTCGCGTCGTTCGCTCGGCTGACGGACGGCAGCGCGGTGGCGCACGACGGGCAGGTGTGGTTCCTCGACCCGCACCGCGACACCATCGAGCTCAAGCTGTGCTTCGCCTATACCGCGGCCGACCAGGACAGCAACCCGGACGGCCCGGACAACATCACCGTCTCGCCCTTCGGCGGCGTGATCCTTGCCGAGGACGGCGAAGGCGCGAGCCACCTGGTCGGTGCCAACGACCGCGGCGAGGCGTTCTTCTTCGCCCGGAACGAGTTGAACGACTCCGAGTTCACCGGGCCGAACTTCACCGAGCAGAAGGACATCCTGTTCGCCAACATCCAGACTCCGGGTCACGTGTTCGCCATCAAGGGGCCGTTCAACCACCGGCACTAGTGTCCCGTCGTCGTACCAGATCACGTACGACGACCGGCGAGCGACTTCCTAGTGTCCCGACCCGAAGTCAGCTGAGCAGTCGGGTCAAAGCGGGATTATCGATGTTTGGGCTGGGGAGTCTGGCGGAAGCAAGTGCGGTCGGGGCGCCCAGGCGAACCCGGTGCAGCTCTGCTCGGACTACCAGTTCGCGAAGATCGCGTCGAGCCGCGAGGCCAGCCAGATTCGCCAGTAGGGGCCTCGCTGCGTCGTGAGAATCGTGGTCCAACGCCTTCCTCGTCCCGACCTTGCACCGCGTGGACAAGCGCACTCCTGAGGGCCGCCAACGTGCGAGCCTGGAACGCGACGTCCGAGCTCACGACGCAGTAGGTCCTCGCACACCGCGATCTGTTGCTCGTGCCCGGCAGCGGCCCGATCGCCGGCCGTCGCCAAGCTTCGGATGAGCAGTTCGTGGTTGCCTTCTTCGAGCGGATTCAGCGCCACTGCCCGCGAGGCATAAGGGATCGCGTCGTCGCCCGGGCGGCTGCCACCAGCGCGATCGCGACCTGGTGCAGCGGGCCTCGATCGTGGCCGAGGCGCGGTGCCGTTCCACCAGCAACCACGTCTCGAACTCCCGCTCGTTGCCTGTTCTTGATCGACTCGAAGTCGATGGCCATGCTCGTCATGTTTCCCCCATGGAACGGGTGCCGCCGGGCGGCGGAAAGTTGTCCTGATCGGACCACCCGACCGCGTGACGAGCCGACATCACGGTTCCTGCTGTCACCTGATCGCGGGCACCTTCGTTGTCATAGACCGGTCTGCCCATCGGCCTGATATTGGGATGGAAACGTTACAACGAGGCGTGACTCGGTCTTGCCAACGTTGTCATCGCTACTTATAGTCCGGAGACATATTCCGACCAGTGACAACGTCCGGGGGCAAGCGAAACGGAGGTGTCCTTCACCACAGCCGGCAGGGCGAGGAATACGTCGCGCTGCGTGAGGTGAGTTCTGACTGCAGGTCAGGACTCGGACTGGAAGGAGCTTCATCGTGACCGATGTGCCGCCGCAGTTCGAAGATGTAGCAGAGGTGATCCACTACCAGCTGAGCCGGAGGAGCGTCGTCGGAGGCGCCGCCGCCCTTGCTGCCAGTGGCCTGTTGAGTGCCTGTTCCGGCAAGGGTGGCTCGTACTCCGACAAGCCGGCCAACAAAGCCGGCGCCACCAAGGCGGTGCAGATCGGGAAGGCCAACATCCCGACGCCCCGCGAGGAGACCGTCATCATCGCCCAGGTCGACTACACCGTGTTCAACAGCTGGAACGGTCTGATCCCGAACGGCTTCCCCGCCAGTGCGGGCTACGAGTCGGTCGTCCGCGAGGCGATGTTCTACCTCAACCTTGCCACCGGAGAGTTGCTGCCCTGGCTCGCCACCAGCTACAAGTACAACGACACCCACACTGAGCTCACCTTCACCTTCGACCCCAAGGCCAAGTGGAGCGACGGCCAGCCGTTCACCTCGAGCGACTTCAAGTTCACCGTGCTGCTGCTGCGCGATCGCAAGGACCTGCTCGGTGGCGGCGGAGACCTGGCCGAGTTTGTGAAGAGCGTCGACACCCCGGATGCGCACACCGCGGTGATCAAGATGCTGAAGCCGACGCCCCGGCTGCACTACGGGTTCATCGCTGCCATCGCGACCGGTTTCGACGTGCTGCCAGAGCACATCTGGAAGGGCCAGGACCCGACCAAGTTCCGCGCGAACCCGCCGGTCCGGACCGGTCCCTATGTGCTGCAGCAGGCGATCCAGAGCCAGAAGATGTTCGTCTGGAAGAAGAACCCGGACTACTGGAACAAGGACAAGCTCGACCCGGTACCGGGGTACGTCATCTTCCAGAGCACGGCGAAGCAGGCCGACTCCGCGTCGCTGGCGTTCGAGCGGGCAGAGTTCGACGTCGGCTCGATCGACCAGGAGCACGCGACGCAGCTCAGCAACACTGGCTACCCGAACCTGGTCACCACCCAGTTCCACGACCCGAACCCGCGGGTGTTCTGGCTGAACAACGATCCGGCCCGCGGCATCATCGCGGAGTCGAAGATGCATTGGGCGATCAACTACCTGATCGACCGGGTGAAGATCGGCAACTCGATCTGGCCGGTCAAGGTGCCGCCGGCTCAGTATCTGTGGGCGGACTACCCGAGCAACGACAAGTGGAAGAACGACCAGCTCGCAGCCAAGTACAAGTTCGAGTTCGATCCGGCCAAGGCAGCGCAACTGCTCGACGAGATCGCGCCGAAGGGGGCCGGCGGCAAGCGGATGTACAAGGGCAAGCCGGTCAGCCTCGAGATCATCACCCCGTCTCCCGTCGACGGCGGGGAGTACGCGATCGGCAACCTGTTGAAGACCGAGCTGAACAAGGTCGGCGTACCGACGACGCTGCGAAGCCTGAGCGGCTCCGTACACGACGAGAAGTTCCAGCGCGGCGAGTTCGACATCGACTCCTCCTGGGCCGGCGCGGCCTTCGATCCCGAGCAGATGTACACCGACTGGGAGAGCAGCAAGGCCAAGAAGATCGGGACGAACGCCGTCGACAAGAACAAGTCCCGGTTCAAGGATCCGACGCTGGACGTCTTGTCCAAGCAGCTGTCCCAGGTGGACCCGACCAGTGCCGCGGCCAAGCCGCTGCTGGACCAGGCACTGGAGATCTACTTCCAGAAGCTGCCGCTCATCCCGGTGATCCAGACCGGCTACCCGTCGTTCTTCAACACCACGTTCTGGACCGGCTGGCCGACGGACGACAATCTCTACCAGGTCCCGCTGAACTGGTGGTCCCACTTCATTTTCGTCGTCGGCAAGCTGAAGCCGACCGGTCAGAAGGCCCCGAAGTGACAGCCGCCCCGGCCGTGGAACGCACGGCTGAGGCCTCGGCCGGGGACTCACCCCGCGGTGGACTACGAGCCTGGCTGTCGGCACATCCCCTGGCGAGCTACGCGATCCGCCGTTTCGGGCTGTACCTGATCGAGCTGTGGGGCGCGCTGACCATCGCGTTCTTCTTCTTCCGGCTGATCCCGGGCGACCCGGTACAGACCTTTATCCAGACGCTGCAGCAGAACTACGTCTACAACCAGCAGGCCAGCGTCGAGGTCATCGCCCGGTACCGGAAGGAGTTCGGCCTCGACGGCAACATCTTCGTCCAGTACGTGAAGTACATGACGAACCTGATCGTCCATCAGGACCTCGGGCCGTCGCTGATCAACTACCCGACGCCTGCGCAAGACGTGATCATGCACTCACTGCCGTGGACGATCGGGCTGCTGGGCATCTCCGCGGTGCTTGCCTGGGTCATCGGCATCGCTGTCGGCGCCATAGCCGGGTGGCGGCGCGGCAAGCTCGGCTCGACTGTGGTGACCAACTTGTCGATCGCCCTGTCGCACGTGCCGTTCTTCTTCGTCGCGCTGATCCTCGTCTATGTCTTCGCCTACACGCTCGGGATGCTGCCGGCGCGATCGGCGTACGACTCGAGGATCTCGCCAGGCTTGTCGGCGGACTTCGTCCTGAGTGTGCTGAAGTACGGCCTGCTTCCCGGGCTGTCGATCGTCGTCATCGGCGCGTTCGGCTGGATCCTGTCCACCCGGATGCTGATGGTTCCCGTGCTGGGCGAGGACTACCTCACGTACGCCGAGGCGAAAGGGCTCAAGCCGCGGCACATCCTGAGCCGCTACGCGCTGCGGAACTGCTACCTGCCCCAGGTGACCGCCTTCGGCATCTCGCTGGGCTTCATCTTCAACGGGAACGTGCTGGTAGAGCAGCTGTTCAACTATCCGGGGCTCGGGACGACCTTGGTCACCGCGATCCAGCAGCTCGACTTCAACACGATCCTCGGCGTGACGGACATAGCGATCTTCTCGGTGCTGACCGCCGTCCTGCTGCTGGATCTACTGCTCCCGGTGCTTGACCCACGCGTCAAGTACTGGCGCTAGGAGGTGCGCATGAGAGTTCTGACTGCTACCGCGCACACGATCCGGCACAGCCCACGGCTCGCGACGGGTCTGGTGATCCTCGCGCTGATGGTGCTCATCGCCGCAATGAGCCCGCTCATCGTGTCCGCCATCGGCAACGGCACCGACCCGCTCGAACTGGCCGCCTACGACAAGTGGCTGGTCCCGTCGTCAGGGCACCTGTTCGGCACCGATCAGTTCGGTCGCGACGTGCTGGCCATGGTGGTCAGCGCGATGTCGGTGTCGCTCCAGATCGGCGCCATCGCAGGGGTGATCTCCACCGTCGTCGGTGTCGTAGTCGCGTTCGTCGCGGGCTACAAGGGCGGCTGGATCGACGGGATCCTGTCGACCTTCACCGGCATCCTGCTGGTGATCCCGACCTTCCCGCTGCTGATCGCGCTGTCGGCGTACGCGAAGAACGTGAGTCTGTTCCAGGTCGGCGTGATGATCTCGATCTTCAGTTGGCCCTTCGCCGCGAAGACCATCCGCTCCCAGGTGCTCAGCCTGCGTTCCCGCCCGTACGTCGACCTGGCCAGGGTGAGTAAGGCGCGCGACCTGGAGATCATCGCGACGGAGTTGCTGCCGAACCTGTTGCCGTTCATCGGTGTCGGGTTCGCGTCCTCGGCACTCGGCGCGATCTTCGGGCTGGTCGGGCTCGAGGTGATCGGACTCGGGCCCGGCGGTGTGATCGACCTGGGCCAGATCATCTTCAACGCGATCAACACCGGGGCGCTCACCCTCGGCGCCTGGCCGATGTTCGTCGTACCGATCGTCTTGCTCACGCTGCTGTTCGCCGCACTCAACATGATCAACATCGGGTTGGAAGAGGTCTACAACCCACGGCTGAGGGGAGTCGCCGGTGAGTGAGCAGAGCGTTCTGGATATCTCAGGTCTCGAGGTCACCTACTCCACCAACCGCGGCGACGTACGGGCGGTCGACGGGTTGGATCTGTCGGTCCGCCGCGGGGAGATCCTCGGCATCGCCGGCGAGTCCGGCAGTGGGAAGAGCACGCTGGCCGTCGCACTGCTGCGCCTCCTGCGCCCGCCGGGTCACGTAACCGCCGGTTCTGTCATCTTCCGGCCGGCCGGTCGATCACCGGTGGATCTGCTGAAGGTGCAGGGCGCGGAGCTTCGCGCGCTGCGGTGGCGCTCGTTGTCGTACCTGCCGCAGGGATCGATGAGTTCGCTCAACCCGGTGATGCGGGTGTACGACCAGTTCAAGGACGTCATCGTCGAGCATGCGCCGCAACGCAAGGCCGAACTGTCCGAGCTGATCCCGCGGTTGCTGGCACAAGTGGGCCTGGAGCCGCGGGTCGCCCGGATGTACCCGCACGAACTGTCGGGCGGGATGAAGCAGCGCGTGCTGATGGCGATCTGCGTGGCTCTGGAGCCAGACCTCGTGATTGCCGACGAGCCGACGACGGCGCTTGATGTGACGATCCAGCGAGTGATCCTGCAGAGCCTGGCCGACCTCCGCCGCGACTTCGGCGTCACGCTCATGGTGATCTCGCATGACATGGGAGTGCACGCGCAACTCGTCGACAGAGTCGCCGTGATGTACGACGGCCGGCTGGTCGAGGTCGGTGACGTCCACCAGGTGTTCAAGAATCCGCAGCACGAGTACACGAAGAGCTTGATCGATTCGATCCCACGGCTGGGCAGATCGGGGAGGCGTGCCTCATGAGCGACAAGGTGATCGAGTTGCAGTCGGTCCAGCAGCGCTTCCACGCACGGGGCGCGGCCGGGGGATACCTGACCGCCCTGGAGGACGCGACCTTCAGCCTGCGATCGAACCCGCCGCAGGTGGTCAGCCTGGTCGGCCAGAGCGGCAGCGGGAAGAGCACGATCGCGCGGAACATCCTGGGCCTGCAGAAGCCGACGTCCGGCACCGTGACGTACGGAGGCAAGGACATCTTCAAGCTCTCCCGGGCCGAGCACGACGACTACCGGCGCAACGTGCAGCCCGTGTTCCAAGATCCGTACGCGATCTTCAACCCCTTCTATCGCGTGGATCGCGTGCTCTGGAAGGTGGTGAAGAAGTTCTCCCTGGCGAAGGGAAGGGAGAACGGACTGGCGTTGATCGAGGAGTCACTGCGCGCAGTCAGCCTGGATCCTGAGCGGGTACTCGGGCGGTATCCGCACCAGTTGTCCGGCGGTCAGCGGCAACGGATCATGCTCGCCCGGATCCACATGCTGCGCCCGGCGTTCGTCATCGCCGACGAGCCGGTATCGATGCTGGACGCGCAGATCCGCAAGTTGTTCCTGGACATCCTGCTGGACTTCCAGCGCGATCACGCGATCACGACGCTCTTCATCACTCACGATCTCTCGACCGTCTACTACCTGGGCGGTGAGGTGATGGTGATCAACAAGGGCAACATCGTCGAGCGTGGATCGGTGGCCACCGTGATGCACGAACCCTCGCATCCGTACACCCGACTGCTGCTGGACTCGATCCCGCAACCCGACCCGGATCAGCGCTGGACCGACCGCATCGAGGTGGACGAGACCGGACAGGAGGCCGGCGCCGAGCCAACTGCACCATCGGACA
>JAWWPC010000212.1:0-23266 GCA_033851055.1 Kribbellaceae bacterium
AGGCGGGCACCTCGCAGCGTTGGAGAAGAAGCCACGATGGAAAAGCATCGAGGCTCCTCCTCCGCCTTGCGATGCACCCACCTGGACACCGCCAGCACTCAAGCTATTTGCCAGACACACCACTAGCGCTCCCAGGTGAAGGAACCCAGACACTAGCTAACTCGAAGAAAGGCAATCGCCCGTGGGCATCCTCGACGGCAAGCGCATCCTGGTCGCCGGAGTCACCCTCGACTCCTCGATCGGGTTCGCCACGGCCAAGGTGGCGCAGGAGCAGGGCGCCACCGTCCTGATCTCCAACTTCGGCCGCGCGCTCGGCATCACCAAGCGGATCGCGAAGCGGCTGCCGGTCGAGCCGCCGGTGCTCGAGCTGGATGTCACCGACCCGGAGCATCTGGCGACCCTTCCGGACAAGGTGCGCGAGCACGTCGACGGGCTGGACGGTGTCGTGCACTCCATCGCATACGGCAACCCGGAGACGATTCTGGGTGGCAAGTTCCTCGAGGGCCCGTGGGACGACGTGTCCCGCGCGCTGCACGTCTCGGCGTACTCGCTCAAATCCCTGGCGGTAGCGTGCGCGCCGCTGATGGGCCGCGGTGGCAGCGTCGTCGGGCTCACCTTCGACGCGACGGTAGCGTGGCCAGGGTACGACTGGATGGGCGTCGCGAAGGCAGCCCTGGAGTCGACCTCGCGCTACCTGGCGCGCGACCTCGGCGCGCAGGGGATCCGCTGCAACCTGGTCTCGGCCGGCCCGCTGAAGACGCTGGCAGCCAAGGCGATCCCCGGCTTCGAGAAGTTCGAAGGCCCGTGGCTGGAGAAGGCGCCACTCGGCTGGGACCCGGCTGATCTGGAGCCGACCGGCAAGACGATCGTCGGCCTGCTCAGTGACTTCTTCCCCGCTACCACCGGCGAGATCATACACGTCGACGGTGGCTTCCACGCGATGGGTGCATGAAAGTGATCCTTACCAGCCAATGAGCACGTCGCTCGTCGAGCTCCGCGTTCTGGACGGGGCCAACCTCTACTTCAGCCGTGCGGCTGTCAAGCTCACTCTCGACCTCACCTCACTCATCGACGCGCCGGCGCCGGTGGCAAAGGGGTACGCCTCCGCGCTCGGTCTGGGCAGCACCCGGCCGGGGCGGATCGGATCCGGTTTCCGGCAGCGGTTCGCGGTCCGGGTGGTGGGCCACATCATCCGCAGGATCGCCCGCGAGGCCGGGATCGGCCGGATCGGGCTGCGGGTGCGTTCGGACTCCGACGTCCACCGGCTGGTCGTCGCGTACCCGTGGGCGCATCAGGGCCGGGCGCAGGCCCTCGGCCACGCGATCGTCGAGGTCGTCGATGCATTCGGCACTCATGATGAAGACCTGACCGCGCTGGTCGCCACGGTCGGCGACCGGGTGCGGAACGAGCCGGCCGGCGACCCGCCGTCGACGGTGCGCCCGCGGATCCCGGTGGTCGCGGTCACCGGCACGAACGGCAAGACCACCACGTCCCGGATGATCGCTCACATCGGCTTGGCCGCCGGGCTGCACGTCGGCTGGTCCAGCACCGACGGCGTGTACGTCGACGGCGAACTGGTCAAGTACGGCGACTACTCCGGCCCGAGCGGCGCCGGCACGGTCCTCGCTCACCCGGGCCTGCAACTCGCGGTCACCGAGACGGCCCGCGGCGGAATCCTGCGACGTGGCATCGGCGTGGCTCACAACGACGTGTCGGTGGTCACCAACGTGACTGCCGACCACCTCGGCCTGGGCGGCATCGACACCGTCGACCAACTGGCCGAGGTCAAGGCGGTCGTCACCAAGATCACCAGGCCGCGCGGCTGGTGCGTGGTGAACGGGGACGACCCTCGCACCTTCGCGATGCGGTTCGGTTCCCCCGCGAAGTGCTGGGTGTTCTCCCGCGATCCCGACTCGCCGTCGGTTCGGACCGTGCTCGACGAGGGCGGCCGGGCGACCACCATTCTGGACGGTTTCATCACCGTGCTCGACCAGTCGAGTGACGCCGAACCGCTGCTGAAGGTCGTCGACGTACCGATGACCTTGTCCGGGTTGTCCCACTACAACGTCGAGAACGCGCTCGCCGCAGCCTCAGCGGCACTGGGCCTCGGGCTGCCGCGGAAGGCCGTGATCGAGGGCCTCAGCTCCTTCACCCCCGGGGAGAACAACCCGGGCCGGATGAACATGTACTCGATGCGAGGCATCACAGTGGTGATCGACCTGGCGCACAACGAGGCCGGGCTCGAGGCGCTGCTGGAGATCATGAACGCCGTCCGCCAGCCCGGCGGAAGGCTGCTGTTGGCGTTGGGTTCCCCGGGAGACCGGGCGGACGACATGGTGACCGCGATGGGAGCGATCGGCGCGCGCGGTGCGGACAGGGTGGTGATCGCGCACAAAAGCGACTACCTGCGCGGACGCGATCCGGAGGAGCTCGAGGAGGTCTTCCGGGTCGGCAGCCGCTCCGTCGGCGTCGACGACGTGCCGTCATTCCCCACGGAGCTGGACGCGGCTGCCGCCCTGGTGGCGGAAGCGCAGCCAGGTGATGTGGTCGCGGTGATGTCTCTGCAGGATCGGGCGCGTCTTGACGCCTGGTTGCGGGCCGAGGGCGCTACCGTCGATAGCCCGGAGACCTTGAAGAGCAAGGTCGAACGAGCACAACACTGATTCGGGCCTCGCGGCTCGGGCTGATCGGGGTCGTGATGGTGCGCGCGCTGTGGTCTGTACCGGCGGCGGTGATCGCCTGGTTCGTGGTCGGCTTCGCGCCGTCTTATCTGGGCGGACTGCCGGATGGTGCGACGGCGTTCGTGCCGTCGGAGACCTCGCGCGCCAACATCCTGGTGCTTGGCGGATTCGCCGGCGGAGTCGCGGCCGGTCTGCTGGTCCAGCGGTTGCGGATCGCCGTACCGCTCGTGCCGGTGGTTGCCATCGGCGCCTGGTGGTTGAGCGGGCAGCCGATCACTGCTGCCCAGGTGAGAGGTCTGCTGATCTCGTTGCTGGTGGCAAGCACAGTCGGCGGCATTGCTGGTGCCCTGAGCAAACGTAGCTCGGTGATGGCAGCCTTCGCGCTGGCGCTCCCGGTTGCGTGGTACGTGGGTAGACCGTCGGCCGAGCTGACCGATTGGCGATGGGCCTGGCAGCTCAACGGGCTGCTCGTCGCTGTGGGCCTCGCCGTTCTGCTGTACGTCGCCTGCTGGCGCCGGGGCTGGCCGTCGACCTACTACTGGGCGCCGGTGGCCGCGGCGTACCTAGTGTCCTTCGCGGCAGTCTCTGGGGTGGATCGCGTCGCGTCCATGCTCGGGTCGGGTTACTCGACCAACGACGTCGCGAACGCCTTCACCGACGCGTTCTTCTCCGCTTACGAGCCGCTGCTGCGGAACTACTGGCCCTGGCTGGTCGCCGCGGTACTGCTGGCGATCCCGATGGTCGCGCTGAAGGTCCGCGCGCTGCCGCCACCGCCACCACCGCGGAAACCGTACGACGACCGCAGCAACGACGCGCGACTCTCGGACGACCTGGATTGGATCGACCGAGAGGAACCGAAGCGCCGCCTGCTCCCACGCCGCATCGGCTGAACCGCCTGTACGACGCTCAGCCGGGGGCGGAGCGTCGCACGGACGGGGTTTGATCAGCCGCTGGGTTGGGCGGTCGCACAGTTCGCCGGGCGGACGACGCAGGGGCCGCCGGTGGCAGGTAAGCCAGTCGGCGCGTTGGCAAGTTGGCCGGTGGCGTCGAGGGGCCTGATCGAAGCCACCTTGGCGTTCTTCTTCGGGATCACTACGGCGAAGAAGCGCAGACGCTCCGAGACCGGTGTCGCAACCGCGTTCGCGGTGTAGACCTGGCCCGCCGTGGTGCGAACCTGGACCGTGCGGGCATCGACCGACACCGCGCCCATCACCATGACTGCGTCGATCTTGGGAGTGTTCTTCTCCTTGACAGAGCCTTGGGTCGCTAGGAAGTCGCTGCGGCGCCCCTTCGGCCATTCGTCGAAGCACTGGTACGGCCGCCCGAAGCTGTTCGCCGGGCCCTCGTAGGCGACCAGGCAGCCGGCACTCGCCCCGTTGTCGGAGAACGCGAGCACCGACCAGCTCTCGGTCGAGACCTCGCCCCTGGCGATGTAGTACGCCTTCGGCCGGTAGGCATTGGCGTCCGGCATCTTCGTGAAGACCTCAGCCGACCACGGCGACGGCAGAATCAACTTGTGGTCTGCTTCAGCGGGCGGCTTGCTCGGACTTACGCTCGGCGTCCGAGGCCCCGGACCTGGCAGGTTCGCCGGGCCGTTGAGGACGGGTCCGGCGACACCTGGTTCGACGCCGCCGGCGCGGATCGAGCCAAGCATCGGACCGACAACCAGTACTGCGGCAGTCGCAGCTGCAGTCACCAGAACGGCGGCCGTGCCGCTTCGGCGGAGCCGGCGGCGCTTGATCCGGAGGCGGATCGGCACTGCGGGATCGGTTGGTTCCGGCCTTGCCTCGGTCAGTGCGGCGAGCTTCGTGCTCAGGTCATCGGTCATGATGCTGTGCCCCTTCCGGCCAGATCGGCCAGGCGGCCGGTTTCGTCGAATTCTGTGCTTGCCCGGAGCGCGGCAAGGCCCCGGCTTGTGTGCTGCTTGACGGATCCGACCGAGCAATCGAGCAGGTCGGCCACGGTCTGTTCGGACAAATCCTCGGCGAATCGCAGGTACACGGCGGCCCGTTGGCGCGGGCTGAGCCTCGCCATCGCCTGGTGCAGCGCGAGCCGGTCGTCGACCTGGCTCGCTTCCGAGCCGATGGTCAGCTCGGGTGGGTTGTCAGACGGGTGTTCCTTGGTCCAGCGCCGCCGACGGCTCGACAAGAACGTCGTGGTGACGATCCGGCGCAGGTAGCCTTCCGGGCTCTCGGTGCGTACTTTGCGCCAGCGGAACCACAGCTTGGTGAACGCTTCTTGGGCGAGGTCCTCCGCCTTCTGATGATCCAGCGTCAGCGCGTACGCGAGTCGTGCGGTAGCGGTCCAGCGGGCCCGGACGAAGGCGTCGAACCCCTCATCGGCCGTCGGGTCGTCTCTCATCGGCATCCCTTCCTCACCCACAGAACGCGTCGAGCGACTCGCCAGGTTGACACCTGTCCGTCGTCTTGTGCATGAGGCGGGGCACGCGGCCTCGGCCAAAGAGCTGAAAATCTGTATCGGGGATAGCCGATATATGGGTCATCCCCGATACGAAATTCTCGCCGGGATCCTGGCGCCCCGGCGGACTAGGACTGGGGGGACGAGAACGTAGGCCCAGAGCGGTGGTCGCGGTGAAGCCGGACGGGATGGCGAAGACGGCGAAGCCGATCGTGGTGGTCGCTCCGCTTACGCCAAGGTGTCGTCGGGTTCTTCGTCCGGCTTGACGAAGTCGGGGTCGCCGCCCTCGTCGCCGGACCGAGCACCGGCTTGGGCCAGATGTGACACGGATTCCAGCTCGGCCAGGACGGACTGGTGCTGGTCCACGCAGAGCACCACCAGATCGCCCGGGTTGGACCGGACGAGCGCGTGCCGCACCGCGGTCAGCTCGTCCAGCACAGTTTCGACCTGACGGCAGCGGCCGCCCGCGTCCATCGCGGCGCGAACGCCCTCGGTGATCAGCTCGGCCGACTCGCCCTTCCTCCGGCCGCGGAGCCGGACGTCCTCGCGGACCACGACCACATCGAAGTGCTGTGCGGCCACCTGGCCGAGCTCGCGCATATCGTCGTCGCGCCGGTCGCCGGCGGTGGCGATCACCCCGATCCGTGATGCCCGGCCGAGATCCGAGGAGGCACCGAGGCTCTCGCCCAGCTTGTCCACGAAGTCGCCGAGCATCCGCATCGCGGGCGCGTTGTGGCAGTAGTCGACGATCACCGTCCGCCCGTCGACCTCGATCTCGTTCAGCCGCCCGGGCGACAAGTAGTACGACGTGGAGAACGTGCGCAGACCCTGCCGGATGTCGTGCAGCGGAGCCCCGGCCGCGAAGGCCGCCGCGGCGGCCGCCATCGAGTTCTGCACGTTCATCATCGCCCGGCCGCCGAACGTTGCCGGTAGCAAGTGGGTCCAGGCGAGCTGCATGGAACGCCGCCCGTGCTTCACCACGATCATGTCGCCCAGCTCGGACCGATCCAGTACGACGGCCCGCCCGCCGCGCCGGCAATGTCCTTCGATGTAGTCGCGGACCTCGCTGCCGGGCTCGGCGATGCTGAACCACACCACGTCGCCCGAGCACTTTCGCCGCATCTTGCGGACCAGCGGATCGTCGGCGTTGAGGACCGCGAACCCGCTCCGCGGCACGGCCTCGACCAGCACCGCCTTCACATCGGCCAATTGCTCGAGGGTGTCGACCCCCCGCAGGCCGAGGTGGTCGGGTTGCACGTTCAGCACCACCGCCACGTCGTTGCGCTCGTAGCCGAGGCCTTCGCGCAGGATGCCGCCGCGGGCCACCTCGAAGACGGCGAAATCGACCCGCGGGTTCTGCAACACCATCCGGGCGGATTTGGGGCCGGAGGCATCGGCCCGGATCACCAGTCGCTCGTCGATCACGACACCATCGGTCGAGGTCATCCCGACCTTGCGGCCGATTCCCTTGAAGATATGGCTGATCATCCGCGCGGTGGTGGTCTTACCGTTGGTCCCGGTGACCGCCACGATCGGGATCCGGCTGGTCGCGCCGGGCGGGAACAGCATGTCCACCACCGGCTTCGCGATGTACTGCGGGTCGCCGACGGTCGGGTTGGTGTGCATCCGGAAGCCCGGTGCGGCGTTCACCTCGCAGATCGCGCCGCCGGTCTCGCGAACCGGCTGGGTGATGTCGGGACAGATGAAGTCGATGCCGGCGATGTCCAGCCCGATCATCCGGGCCGCCTCCTCGGCAATCTCGACGTTCTCCGGGTGTGCCTCGAAGGTGCGGTCGATCGAGATGCCGCCGGTCGACATGTTGCCGGTGAGGGTGAGCTTCACCATCACGTCCTCGGGCGGTACGTCGTCCAGCTCGAAGCCCTGGCTCCGGACCAGTTCACGCGCCGCCGCGTTCACCGTGATCCGGGTGAGGATCTTCTCGTGGCCGACGCCGCGCCGCGGGTCTGCATTGGTGATGTCCACCAGTTCAGCCACGGTGTGTTTGCCGTCGCCGACCACGTGGGCCGGCACCCGCTCGGCAATGGCCTCCATCCGGCCGTTGATGATCAGGCAACGGTAGTCCTTGCCGGTGACGAAATTCTCCACGATCACCGAGCCCCGCCGGGACTGCCCGGCCGCGATCGGGAAGGCCTCGCGGACTGCATCGGCGTCATGCAGGTTCAGGCAAACGCCGCGGCCGTGGTTTCCGTCGAGTGGCTTGCAGACCACGGGGTAGCCGATCTTGTTGGCGACACTCACCGCATCCTCGACCGCACGGACCGAGTCCGACCGCGGCACCGGCAGACCTGCCGACGCCAATAGCCGGGTGGTCAGGTCCTTGTCACTGGCAACGTCAACCGCGATCGAGCCGGTCTCGGACGTCATGGTGGCCCGGATCCGCTTCGCGTGTACGCCCTGCCCGAGCTGCACCAGGCTGAACTTGTTCAGCCGGATCCAGGGGATGTCGCGCGACACCGCCTCGTCCACGATCGCCTGGGTCGACGGCCCGAAGGCGGTTCGTTCGGCCTGCTTGATGAACCGCTCGAGCTCGGTGGTGAAGTCGAACTCGGGCTCGGGCTGGACCAGATGATTCACGAACCGTACGGCGAGTTCGCCCGCGGCCAGGCCGACCGACTCGTCGGCGTACGCGTAGACGATGTTGTAGCGGCCCGGCACGCCCTTGACCTGACGGGTCTTGCCGCGCCGCATGTCGTGGCCGGCCTCCTGCTGCAGTTGGAGCGAGACGTGCTCGGCGATGTGCCCGAGCCAGGTGCCTTCCTGCAGCCGCTCGATGAAGCCGCCGCGTCTGCCCCGGGAACAGTGATGCTGATCCAGCCGGGGGAGATAGTTCAGCAGCTTCTCCGTGAACCCGTCGATGGTGTTGGAGGGGAACTGCTCCAGCAAACCAAGGTCGACCACCAGATGGATGGCCGGGTCGTAACTCCAGATGTTCGGACCACGGAAGACCCGGGTCTCGATGATCTTCAGGTCCGGGCTGGGGATGAGCTGGGTCCGGATCGGGGAGTCTTCAGTCATGCGGTCCCACTGTCTGGTCGTGGCTCGGATCCGGTTCTGCCGGCTGGGAACTGGCCTTCTTCTTCGCACCGGCCTTGCTCGTTTCCGTACGGCGGCCGGCGGCGCGGCGCTTCCGTTCGGCGTAGTAGGCGGGTGATACCCCCTCGGCGGCGATCTCGTCGGCCAGCGCGCGCAGGTCGGCCTCGGCCGCCTGGATCTCGGCCAGCTCCGCGGCCGGCGGCTGCGTCCCGTACGACAGCAGTACGCGCGCCTTGAGGTCGAAGATCGCACTTGCGGGCAGCACATGCAGCACGACGCCGGAGGCGAGGAGCGCCTCGGAACCTTTGGCGTAATGCGCGTTGGAGGTGATCCGGCTGCCGTCGAAGATCGTCACCGCGCCGCGGCCGACCACCTCCAGATGAGTGCCGCGGACCACCGCGGCGGTGTCCTCGTCGACGCCGATACCCAGCAGCGCCGGCGATTGCGCAACCAGCGACAGCAGCCGGCCGTACCGGTTCCGCTGGGCGAAGTGCTGGTCCACGATCGCGCCCTGGACCAGGCCGAGGCCGCCCGCCAGTTGGCTCATCCGCTGCCGTGGGGTGGCGCCGGACCGCCCGAACGCGATCATGTGCTCCGCCAGGATGCTCGCGCCGGCCGACGTACCACCGACGGTAGCGCCGCGGGCGTGGGCCGCGGTGACCGCTCGCCCGAACGCCGTACCGGAGACCACGCTGCTCAGCTTCAGCTGGTTGCCGCCAGTCATGAAGATACCGGTCGCCTCGTGCAACGGCTCGAGGAATGCCGGGTCATCGGCATCCTCGCGCGTCTCCGGCCGGACCCCGATCACACTGGCAGCGCCGAGCGCCGCGAACAGGGCCGAGTAGACGTCGACCACGTCGGGACCCAGCGCCGAGGCGGTCGGGATCACCACGATCCTGGCCTGGTGCCCGCCGGCCGAGTCGACGAACTCCTGGAGCACCGTTCGTCTCTTCAGCTTGTCCTCGGCGCCACCGATGGCGAACAGAGCTCCCGGCCCGCCGATCGTTACCTGTTCAGACATAGCCGAAGAATAGGTGCTCGCAGTCCTGCGGGCCCGCCTTGGTCGCCCAGTGTGGTCCGGTCTCAGGCGTTGTCGTCCTGTAACCACCAGCCGCTGGCGAGTTTTTCTCCGCCGCGGTACGGAATAGTGCCGATGTCGGCTCAGCTGGTTCCGGCGTCGGCGTCGGCGGCTTCTACCTCTTCGCGGCTGATGCCGAGCAGGTAGAGGATCGTGTCCAGGTAAGGAACGCTCAGGTGGGTGTCGGCCGCCTCGCGCACCACCGGCTTGGCGTTAAAGGCGACGCCGAGTCCGGCCGCGGTCAGCATGTCAAGGTCGTTCGCCCCGTCGCCGATCGCGACCGTCTGGGACAGCGGGGTCCCGCTGGCCTCGGCGAACCGACGCAGCGCGGTCGCCTTGCCGGCCCGGTCGACGATGTCGCCGACGACCTTGCCGGTGAGCTTGCCGTCGACGATCTCCAGCTCGTTCGCGGCAGCGAAATCTATGCCGAGGTCCGCGGCCAGCTTGTCGGTGATCTGACTGAAGCCGCCGCTGACGATGGCGAACTGGTATCCGAGCCGCTTCAATGTCCGGACCAGCGTCCGCGCCCCCGGTGCCAGCTCGATCGCGTGGTACACCTCGTCCAACGTCGTCGAAGCGGGCAGACCCTTCAGCGTCGCGACCCGGTGCCGTAGTGACTCGGCGAAGTCGAGTTCGCCCCGCATCGCCTGCTCAGTGACCGCGGCGACCTCCTCGAGGCGGCCGGCGTGCTCGGCGAGCATCTCGATCACCTCGCCCTGGATCAGGGTCGAGTCGACGTCCATCACGATCAGCCGCTTGGCGCGCCGATACAAACCACCGGCCTGGACGGCGACGTCCAGGCCCTGCGCGACACCTTCGAGCGCGAGCACAGCGCGCAGGGCATCCGGATCGGCGCCGGAGACGGCGATCTCCATCGCGGTGACCGGGTAGCGCGCCATCCGGCTGATCCGGTCGATGTTCGCACCGGTGTCGGCGATCCGCCCCGCGATGGCTGCCAGCCCGGCGGCCGAGAGTGGATTGCCGATCACCGTCACCTGGCTGCGGCCCTTGCGGCGTGGCTCGTTGTCGCCGATACCGTGCGAGATTTGAATCTCGACTTCCAGGCCTTCGGCGAGCGCGGCCAGTTCCGCGCGCAGCGACGCGTCGCTCCGGGGGGCGGTGAGCAGGACGCCGAGCACCAGGCGGCCGCGAAGGACCACCTGTTCGGCGTCGATCACGTCGAGGCCCTTGCCAGCCAGTGTCGACAGTACGGCGGAAGTGAGGCCCGGGCGGTCCGTACCGGTCAACGTGACGAGCATGGTCGGTCGGTCGGGAGGGGGCGCGTCGTACTCGGCCTGTCCAGTCATGACAAGGATGACGCTACCGCGAAGGATGGTTAACGGATGGCGGGCCACATGCCGCGACGAGTGCACGCCGGGCGGCAGCTGCCAGATCGAGCAACGCGCGGCGTCTGGCATCGGCTTCCGCGCCGGTCACCGCGGCGCCATCGTCGTCCAGAGCAGCGTCTGCGATGGCCAGGCAACGACGGGCGGTGGCTGCCGCCTTCACCGCTCGGGTCTCGTAGCCCGGGGCAAGATCGTCGCCCTCGCCGGAGCCGATCCGGCGGATGTCGATCAGCGCATCCGCGACCTCCGGTTTCCACTTCGCGACTTCGAGGGCGGCGAGCGACCCCGCTGCCTCGATCAGCGCGAGCCGCAAGCCCCGATCGGCCTCGCCGAGATCGGCAGGCGCCGGACTGCTGGCCGGCAACACCATCCACTGCACGGCCGGTCCGACGTACGCGGGGACGAGGCCGATGTCGGTCCCGGTCAGTAAGACGGCCTCGCCCGACACCAGCGCCGCTTCATTGAAGGGCGGCGGCCCAGCAAGCCCGATCGGATCGCCCGGCACCGGCAGGGCGAGATGGGCCTGGGTGGCGCCCGCGGTGCGGAGCAGGTTGAGGGCGACGGGCAGCGTGGCCGGCGCGGGATGCGCGGCCAGGCCGGACACATGATGACCGACATCGTCGGCGAGGATCTGGCGCGCTGCGGTATCCGGGTCGCAGGCACCGGTCAGCATCGCGTTCGTCCAGACGGTGAAACGCACCGAGGCGGCAGTGGTCAGCACACCCGCCAGTGTCCCATTACGCGCCAACAGCCCGGACACGACCAGGGTCCTACGCGGTCGCGCTGGAGCGACCCCGTAGGTTTTGCCCATGACTGCAGTGGTGGAGCTGGCCGAGGTCTCTGTCGTTCGCGGTGGTTCGAGTCTGGTGGACGCCATCGACTGGGTCGTCGACGAGGCGGACCGCTGGGTGGTGATCGGCCCGAACGGCGCCGGCAAGACGACCCTGCTGCAAGTCCTGGCTGCCCAGCTGCACCCGACCACGGGGGTTGCCGGCGTCCTCGGCGAGGTGCTCGGCACGGTCGACGTGTTCGAGCTGCGGCCCCGGATCGGCCTCACCAGCGCCGCCCTCGCGGACCGCCTGCCGCGCTCCGAACGCGTCTCCGACGTCGTCGTCTCCGCCTCGTACGCCGTCCTCGGCCGGTGGCGCGAGCAGTACGACGAGATGGACCACCAGCGGGCCAAGGTGCTGCTCACCGAACTTGGCATCGGCCACTTGAGCGACCGCACCTTCGGCACCCTGTCGGAGGGCGAGCGCAAGCGGGTCCAGATCGCCCGGGCATTGATGACCGACCCCGAACTGATGCTGCTCGACGAGCCGGCGGCGGGTCTGGACCTCACCGGTCGCGAGCAACTGGTCCGTTCGCTCAGCTCGATCGCGACCGCGGAGGGTGCGCCGGCGATGGTGCTGGTGACGCACCACGTCGAGGAGATCCCGCCCGGCTTCACCCATGCTCTGCTGCTGAAGAAGGGCCGCGTGATCTCTGCCGGCCCGATCGAGCAGGCCCTGACCGCGCATACCCTGAGCGACGCCTTCGACCTGCCCCTGAGCCTTGACCACCGCGATGGCCGCTGGTCCGCCCGCGCCCTCTGAGCTCCTCCGCCAGCGGCGCCGCCGCAGAGAACTTGTGTAGTCGCACGCCGCTCGCGCCCGCGTTCGGGCCCTAATCTTGGCTACTCTGGCGGAATGATGGATTGGCTGAGAGACAACGTCTGGATGGCCTGGCTCGGCATCGCCGTTGTGCTCGGTCTGGCAGAGCTGGCCTCGCTCGACTTCACCCTGCTGATGCTGGCCGCCGGGGCGATCACCGCCGCGGGGGTGGGTGCGCTGTTCCCGCACCTGCTCTGGCTGCAGATCGTGATCGGCCTGATCACTTCGGCCACGATGCTGGCTGCGATCCGGCCGTTGCTGGTGCGCAAACTCCACCACGGCGGTCAGCTGAAGACCGGTACCGCGCACGTGATCGGCCGCAACGGTGTGGTGGTGAAGGAGATCCACCCGGACGGTGGCGGTTCGATCAAACTGGGCGGCGAACTGTGGACGGCCCGCCCGTACGACGAGATGTCGACGATCCCGCCGGGCACCCGTGTCGAGGTGATGGAGATCGACGGCGCGACCGCGGTGGTCTACCCGATCGGCGAGCCGCTGAACCCGCACCCGGAGCTCGGCCCCAACACCTGATGGATCAGCCGGCTGCCGGCGATCGAGCCGTTGCCCGCGCCTTACCCAAGGCGACGTACTGTCGGAAGTGAAAGGTCGGACGGACGGTCGGTCACGCTCCCTGAAGGTTCCTTCAAGTGTGGCCCGATCGTGAGGGAACCGCGGTAGCCGGTGAACCGTCGATAGGCAAGACTGTCCGTTCGTTGGGTTCTGTCGAGTAGGAGGGTCCCGTGACCGCGTTCCTCATAGTGTTGGCTCTGATCGCCTTGTTGGTGGTAGTGACACTGGTCAAGTCCGTTCGGGTGGTGCAGCAGCAGACCGTCGGCATCGTGGAGCGGTTCGGAAAGTTCAAGGTCGGCCTGCAGCCCGGGCTGAACCTGCTGACCCCGTTCGTGGACAAGGTCCGCTATACGATCGACATGCGTGAGCAGGTGGTCGCGTTCCCACCGCAGGGCGTCATCACCGAGGACAACCTGATGGTGTCGATCGACTCCGTCATCTACTTCCAGGTGAACGATCCGGTCCGAGCGACGTACGAGATCTCCAACTACATCCAGGCCATCGAGCAGCTGACCATGACCACGCTGCGGAACATCATCGGTGGCATGGATCTGGAGCAGACGCTGACCAGCCGCGAGGAGATCAACGAGAAGCTCCGCTACGTGCTGGACGAGGCGACCGGCAAGTGGGGTATCCGGGTGAACCGGGTGGAGTTGCGCTCGATCGACCCGCCGCCCTCGATCCAGGACTCGATGGAGAAGCAGATGCGCGCCGACCGCGACAAGCGCGCCGCCATCCTGACCGCCGAAGGTATGCGCCAGTCGGCCGTCCTCTCCGCCGAGGGCCAGAAGCAGTCCGCGATCCTGACCGCGCAGGGTGACCGTGAGTCGCGCATCCTGCGAGCCCAGGCCGAGCGGGAGGCCCGGATCCTGAAGGCGCAGGGTGAGGCGCAGGCCATCACCACCGTGTTCAACGCGATCCACGCCGGCAAGCCGGACCAGGGTCTGCTGGCCTACCAGTACCTGCAGATGCTCCCGTCGATCGCGCAGGGCGACTCGAACAAGCTCTGGATCATCCCGAGCGAGATTGGCAAGGCGATGGAGGGCCTCGGCAGCGCCGTCGGCCAGATCACCGGCATCACCCAGAAGGCCGAGGGCCCGTTCCCTGAGCCCGACCTGGGCAATGGCCAGGTGGCCGAAGTCGCGGAGGTGGGTGTCGGTTCCGCTGCCACTCCTGATGCAGCCGTCGCCGCGGCCGACAACGCCGTACAGGAGGCCATCGCGGCCGCCCAGAATGCGGCCGTCGGTTCGGGCAAGCCAGGTGTGAACCCGGCCGTCACGGCATCAGCTGAGCCGACGGTCCCGCCTGCCCCCGAGCCCCCGCTCGAGCGCTGACCGACCGGTACGACGAAAACCGTCCACAGCCCGGCTCGCACCACCTTGGAGGTGCGAGCCGGGCTGTGACGTTGACTGCATTTGAGCGCCCATCGTCTGGACTGACGGGTGTAACGGGCGTACAGATGCGTAGAGTCTGACAGCGATGACATGGTTCGAGGCGCTGATCGTCCTGGTGGCTGGGATGGGCGCAGGCACGATCAACGCGGTGGTCGGTTCCGGCACTTTGCTGACGTTTCCGGCGCTGCTTGCCGTCGGTATCCCGCCGGTGCTCGCCAACGTGAGCAATACAGTCGGGCTATCTCCCGGCACGGCCGCCGGCGCATTCGGCTACCGACGTGAACTGGCCGGACAGCGAGGCCGGATGTTGCGGCTGGTGCCGGCTTCGTTACTCGGCGGCATCGTCGGGGGAGTGCTGCTGCTGAAGCTACCGGTCTCAGCCTTCCATGCGGTGGTCCCGGGGCTGATCCTGCTGGGCTGCGCACTGGTGGTCCTGCAGCCCTGGTTGTCGAAGTGGATCGTCGCTCCCGCGCACCATCATCGCGGCCATTGGTGGGTAATGCCCGCGGTCTTCCTCACCGGTGTGTACGGCGGCTACTTCGGGGCCGCGCAGGGAGTCCTCCTGATGGCGATCCTGGGATTGGGCCTGGACTCGGACCTGCAGCGGATGAACGGCCTGAAGAACGTGCTGGCGACCGTCGTGAACAGCGTCGCGGCGATTCTCTTCATCTTCGCGTCCCACGTGGATTGGCGGGCCGCCGGGCTGATCGCGGTCGGCTCGACGATCGGCGGTTTCGCCGGTGCCAGGTACGGCCGGAAGCTCCCGCCGCTCGCATTGCGCGGCCTGATCGTGCTGATCGGCCTGATCGCCGTCGTAACGATGGTGTTCTAGTGGTGTGTCTGCTCCAGACCGGCGATCAGCAGGTCCAAGCCGTAGTCGAACTGCTCGTCGCCACCCGTGGTGCGGGACAACTCGGGAGCCAGCTCGACGACGGTCGGGAACTCGCTGGACGAGAGCGACCCCATGGTGGCCCGGAGCCGGCGCCAGGCCTCGGGATTGCGTCGCTCGGCGGCGATCTGGATCTCCCAGGACGTCGCCCCGAGCACAAAGGTGAACAGCGTCGTGTGAGTCCGCGCCGACGTCTCCGCATCGAACCCGGCCGCCCGCAGTACGCCGAGCAGGCCTTCGGCCATCCGGGCCGTCTCGTGCCCGCTGAGCGGCCGGCCGGCCAGTAGTTGCGCAAGGCAAGGGTGTTGCAGCATCAGTCGGCGCAGGCCTCGACAGACCGCCCGGATCTGGTCCGGCCACGGTTCTCCCGCGGGCACCTCTGGGCCCAAGGCCATCAGGTGGTCGCGCACCGCGTCGTACAGCTCGTCCTTGTTCCGGAAGTAGGTGTAGATGGCCATCGGGCCGACGCCCAGTTCGGCGGCGAGGCCGCGGATGCTGAAGGCGTCGGTGCCCTTGGCTTCCATCAGGTCCAGCGCGGTCCGCACGATCAGCTCCGGGCTGAGCGTGTTCCGCGGCGTCCTGGGCCGGACGGCTGGCATGGATCTTCTCCTTACCGGTGCAGGTCAAATACAAGTGCAGACCACATCGTACAGCTATAACGTACGGTGTACAGTACGACGTAGAGAAGCATTCCACCAGGAAGGAAAGCGTGTCGTGCGAGCCGTGCAGATCACCGAGTTCGGTGGCCCCGAGGTCCTAGAGGTCAAGGAGATCGAGGAGCCGGTGCCGGGCGAGGGGGAGGTGCTGATCACCGTCGATCGGGCCGGCCTCAACTACGCCGACACCCACCGGGTGGAGGACAGCTACCTGTCGAAGTCGTTGCTGCCGCTGGTTCCCGGTGCTGAGGTGATCGGCCACACCGAGGACGGCCGCCGTGTCGTCGCGCTGGTCGGTTCGGGTGGTTACGCGGAGAAGGCGGTCGCCGACGCGGCCTACACGTTCGACGTACCGGAATGGGTGAGCGACGGTCAGGCGCTGTCCCTGGTGGTGCAGGGCATCACCGCATGGCACTTACTCAAGTCCTCCACCCACTTGAAGGACGGCGACTCCGTCCTCGTGCACGCCGGGGCTGGTGGCGTCGGCTCGCTTGCCGTCCAGCTGGCGAAGCTCTGGGGCGCCGGTCGAGTGATCGGCACCGCCTCGTCGGAGGAGAAGCGCCAGCAGGTCCTGGAGTTCGGTGCCGATGCTGCGATCGACGGCGAGCCAGCGGGCCTGGAGGACCGCATCATCGAGGCCAACGACGGCAAGCCCGTGGACATCGTGCTGGAGATGGTCGGCGGCCGGACGTTCGACGAGTCGGTCGCCGCGCTGGCCAGCTTCGGCCGGCTGGTGACGTTCGGTGCAGCCTCTCGCGAGAGCGCGAGGCCGCTCGACCCGAGGAGCCTGATGAAGGGCTCCAAGACTATCGCCGGTTTCTGGCTGGTGGACTGTTTCTCCAACCCGGCGCTACTGTCCGGCCCGCTGTCGGAGCTGTTCGACCTGACCGCGAGCGGCAACCTGCGCCCGCTGGTCGGTGGCGAGTACGCGCTGTCCGACGTCGCCACCGCCCACGAGGACATGCGCGCCCGTCGTACCGTCGGCAAGCTCTTGCTCGACCCCACTCGCTGACATCGCATTTCGCGCTTTCGTTGACACTTAAGGAGACTCAATGACCATCGCAGTCGAGAAGGTTCTGTACACCGCCCGCGCCACCGCCCATGGCGGTCGCGACGGCCACACCGCGAGCGACGACGGCAAGCTCGACGTCACCGTCGCCCCGCCGAAGGAGATGGGCGGCAACGGCGAGGGCACCAACCCGGAGCAGCTCTTCGCCGCCGGCTTCGCGTCCTGCTTCCACAGCGCCCTGAAGGTGGTTGCCCGCAGAGCGAAGCAGAACACCGACGACTCGACCGTCACCGCCGAGGTGGGGATCGGCCCGATCAACGGCGGCGCCGGCTACGGCCTGCAGGTCGCCCTGGTCGTGCACCTGCCCGGTCTCGAGCACGCGGTCGCCGAGGACCTGGTCGCCAAGGCCCACGAGGTCTGCCCCTACTCCAACGCCACCCGCGGCAACATCAACGTGACCCTTACCGTCGGCTGACCCTCACCGTCGACTGCCCTCGGCAAGCACCCCAGTCGACTCAGCGCGCTTTTGGGATAGGTCGTCGGTGCCATCAACGGAACATTAGGCGGGGGAGGCGAGAGCCAGGATGGTGGCGGTGGAAAGTTTGCTTAGTTCGGTGCCGTCGATGAGGATCTTCGAGGCGCGGAGGCCACTGCCGATGACGACGAGGCCCGCTTGGGCAATGGCCTCGTCGACGAGAACTGGCCAGTCTGCCGGTACGCCGATCGGGGTGATGCCGCCGTACTCCATGCCGGTGGAGTTGACGGCGTCGTCCTGGGCGGCGAAGGAGATCTTGCGGACGCCGAGGTGCTTGCGGATCACGCCGTTCACGTCCGCCCGGTGAGTGGCCAGCACCATCACGGCGGCGTACGTCGAATCGCCGGCGCGCTTGCCATGGACGATGACGCAGTTCGCGGACGCGGCCATCGGGACGTCGTACTCGGCGCAGAAGGCGGCGGTGTCCGCCAGGCCAGGGTCGATCGCGGCGGCGTACGCGCGGAGGTCGCCGAGGGCGGCGCGGACCGGTTCGGCAAGTAACTCCGGGTGGTTGGATGCGGGCTGCCAGTCGAGCTTGCCCAGCGCGGGCGCCGTCACAGCGAGAGCGGCCCGTCTGCGCCGATCAGGTCGGCGTACTCGGGGTGCTCCTCGAGGAAGCCCTGGTAGTACGGGCAGGCCGGCTTGACCTGGAGGCCCGCCTCGCGGGCGTCGTCGAGGGACTTGATCGCGAGCTTGCCCGCGACCCCGCGGCCGCGGTACGCCGGCAACGTCTCGGCGTGTAGGAAGGTGATCGTCGTCCCCGACAGTTGGTAGTTCACGAACCCCATCAGGTTGCCGTCGGCGTCGTGCGCTTCGTACCGGCTCCGCTCTTTGGCGTCCTCGACGCCGATCTCGTTCTCCATGCCGCAACTCTAGCCAGGCGGATCAGGCCCCTCGCTGCCAGCGGGTTGGTTTTTGTGACCGCCGGGGTACGGGTTTCGGAAGTTGGCGCGGCAGGTCAGGAGGAGCGGGGATGAGCCACGAGCATGCGTTGACCGACGGTAAAGCGATACCGAGCCTGGTACCCGCCCGGATGGACCGATTGCCGTGGACCAGGTTCCACTGGATGATCATCGTCGGCCTCGGCGTGTCCTGGATCCTGGATGGCCTGGAGATCCAGCTGGTGTCGCTGGTCGGCAACGTGTTGAAAGAACCCAGCACGCTGCACCTGACTACGGCGCAGGTCGGGCTACTCGCCTCGATCTATCTTGCCGGTGAGGTGGTCGGCGCCCTCGTCTTCGGGCGGCTCACCGACAAGTGGGGGCGCAGGAACCTCTTCATCATCACGCTCATGATCTATCTGGTCGCGTCCGGGCTGGCCGGCCTGTCCTGGGATTTCTGGTCCATCGCCTTGTGCCGGTTCGTCGCCGGGACGGGCATCGGCGGTGAGTACGCCGCGATCAACTCCGCGATCGACGAGTTGATCCCGTCGAAGTACCGAGGCCGGGTCGACATCGGCATCAACGGCACCTACTGGGCCGGTGCGCTGATCGGGTCCGCGGTCGGTCTGGTGTTGCTGAACCAGAACATCGTTCCGATCGAGTGGGGCTGGCGGCTGTGCTTCCTGATCGGCCCGGTGATGGGCCTGATCATCATCTACGTGCGCCGGCACATCCCAGAGAGCCCGCGCTGGCTGATGACGCACGGCAAGGTGGAGGAGGCCGAGCGGACCGTCGACGCGATCGAGGAGACAGTACGCCAGCAGGGTGTCGAACTGCGCGAGGTGTCCGAGGACGAGGCGATCTACGTGATCGACTACCCGCCCGTGACGTATCGGGAGATCGCCCGGGTGATGTTGCGGGACTACCGCAGCCGGTCGTTCCTGGGCTTCTCGATGATGGTCACCCAGGCCTTCTTGTACAACGCGATCTTCTTCACCTATGCCCTGGTGCTGAAGGCCTACTTCGGCTTGAGCGACTCGAGCATCGCGCTGTACTTCTTCCCGTTCGCGATCGGCAACCTGGCCGGACCGCTGCTGCTCGGCCACCTGTTCGACACGATCGGCCGGCGCAAGATGATCCTCACCACTTATGCGATCTCGGGGGTCGTGCTGTTCATCACCGCGCTGCTGTTCAACGCGGGCGTGCTGAACGCCGCCAGTCTGACCGGCCTGTGGTGCGTGGTGTTCTTCTTCGCCTCCGCCGGGGCCTCGTCGGCGTACTTGACGGTGAGTGAGATCTTCCCGATCGAGCTCCGCGGCCAGGCGATCGCGTTCTTCTTCGCGATCTCGCAGTTGACCGGTGGCGTGCTGGCGCCGTTCCTGTTCGCGTCGCTGATCGGTGAGGGCGAGAACCCCGCCCGGGGGCCGCTGACAGTCGGCTACATCGTCGGCGCCGGCGTGATGCTGCTCGGTGGTCTGATCGCATGGTTCTTCGGTGTCGATGCCGAAGGTCAATCGCTGGAGAACGTGGCCAAGCCGCTGTCCGCCCGCGAACGTAGTGGGGCGACCCGGTTCCAGGGCACCATCCCGAGGCTGCCAAGCACGGACCAGCAGGGCCGTAGGCCACCAACTGATCCGCCCACTGATCCGCCAAGCAGCTGAACGCCGATCTAGCTGGTGTCCTGGGTCGGACACTAATCCCGTTGACGCGGTCGCCGTCCCCAGCGTTTGCTCAGCTGGTGACGATCGAACGCACCAATCCCGCAGGACTACACGCGACTCCCGGATACCATCACGTCACCAAGGTCGAGGCGATGCAATTGGTCTTCCTGGCCGGCCAGTGCCCGTTGACTGCCTCGGGCGGTCTGGCCGACGGCGGTCTGGAGGGCCAGACCGATCAGGTGATCCAGAACGTCCTGCTGGCGCTCGAGTCGGCCGGCGCTCGCCCGGAGGACGTCGTACGGAGTGTCATTTATGTGGTCAGCTCGGTTCGCGATGAGCTTTCCGTTGTCTGGGACCGGCTCAACGCCTCGCCCCTCTCTCCCGCCTTCAGCACCGCCAGCACCTTGCTCGGAGTGGCCCAGTTGGGCTTCACCGGCCAACTCGTCGAACTCGACGTGACCGCTGCGCTATGACCACCGCTCCCGCCGAGGTCGTCGAGTACGACGTCGGTTCCCCGACAGCGGAGGGTCTAGCCGGTGTCCGGCCCGGGTGTTGAAGGCGTATCTGGTGCCTGGCCGTCCGACGGCGCGTACCACGACGAGCGTTGGTGGCAGGCCGACGGCTCGCTGTCGACATTGCGGCAGCAGGTCGGTGCCAATCATCGAACCTTGGCGACCTACCTCAACACGCTCCGCCGACATGGCTTTGTGCTGGATGAAACAGCTGAGCCCGAACCGTCGCTTGACCGGTCGTCGCCCCGATCGGGCATGTCTCGCTTCCCGGTGTTTCTCATCGTGAGATGCGTGAACGGGCCAGCAGACGAGGTGGCGGTCTGGTGACTTGAAGCGGTCGACGCTTGGACCTTCGACAAGCGCCATTGTCCCTTACAGACAAAGTACTTTCGCCATTCAACTCACGTGCCGCACCAATTTCCGTGAAACGCCGAGGCTAGTATCGGCCCGGTGAGATCGCTGCTGGTGGCTGGTACGACGTCCGACGCGGGCAAGACGACCGTGGTGACCGGGCTCTGCCGGTGGTTGGCGCGGCAGGGTGTCCGGGTAGCGCCGTACAAGGCGCAGAACATGTCGAACAACTCAATGGTCTGCGCGGATGGCGCTGAGATCGGCCGGGCCCAGTGGATCCAGGCCGTCGCCGCCGGCGCCGAACCCGAGGCCGCAATGAACCCGGTTCTCCTCAAGCCGGGAAGCGATCGCCGCAGCCACGTCGTACTGATGGGGGAGCCTTGGGGTGAGCTGTCGTCCACCGACTTCCTGACCCAGCGCGGCGAGCTCGCCAAGGCTGCCTTCGCCGCGTATGACGACCTGGCCGGCCGGTACGACGTGGTGATCAGCGAAGGCGCGGGCAGTCCGACCGAGATCAACCTGCGCCGGTCCGACTACGTGAACATGGGCCTGGCCCGGCACGCCGATGCGCCGGTGGTGGTGGTCGGCGACATCGATCGCGGGGGCGTGTTCGCGTCGATGTTCGGCACGGTGGCATTGCTCGATGCGGCGGATCAGCGGCTGATCAGCGGCTTCATCGTGAACAAGTTTCGCGGCGATGTCTCGCTGCTGCAGCCGGGCATCGACATGCTGGCGCAGGTGTCGGGCCGCCGCACGTATGGGGTTCTGCCCTGGCTCCCCGACCTGTGGCTCGACTCCGAGGACGCACTCGACGTCCCGACGCGGCGCTCGCCAGTTGGTGGTGCGTCGGCGGTCCTCAGCATCGCGGTGGTGCGCTTCCCGCGGATCAGCAACTTCACCGACTTGGACGCGCTCGCGATCGAGCCGACCACCAGTGTGTTCTTCACCGCCGATCCAGCCGATGTCCGCGACGCCGACCTTGTGGTCCTGCCGGGCTCGCGGGCGACGATCTCCGACCTCGCCTGGCTCCGGTCGACGGGTCTCGCCGATGCTGTGGCCCAACGGGTTGCCTCGGCCCAGCCGGTACTCGGGATCTGTGGCGGCTACCAGTTGCTCGGCGGCCCGATCGACGACCCGTACGGCGTCGAGGCCGGCGGCAACCACACGGGCCTGGGCTTGTTGCCAGTAGCAACCGCCTTCGCGCGTGAGAAGGTACTGGCACGGCCGACCCCGACGGCGTACGAGATTCATCATGGCGTGGTGACGGTAGCGGGGGAGGCGTCCGAGTTCCCCGGCGGATGCAGGGTGGGCTCAACCTTTGGAACGATCCGGCACGGTCTGTTCGACGACGACGCAACCCGCCACGCCTTCCTGACCGAGGTCGCGGAGTTGACCGGCCGACCGGCTCCCGACGGCTCGGTCTCGTTCGCCGCTCGGCGAGAGTCGCGGCTTGACCGGCTGGCGGACGCCATCGACGAACACCTCGACACGGCGGCGCTGCTCGAGCTGATCGAGCGCGGCGCGCCCGCCGACCTTCGCTTCGTGCCGCCCGGTGCACCGACGAGCTGAGACCCTGTCAGGCACGGTCGCGGCTGGGCACTGACAGAATGCGGGCGTGGCAGACGGGCTGGAGGAGTTCCAGGAGCACCGGTCGCGCATGTTCGGGATCGCCTACCGGATGCTCGGTTCGGTCACCGACGCCGAGGAGGTGCTGCAGGATGCCTGGCTCTGCTGGCAGGGCGTCGACCACTCGCAGGTCAATGATCCGGCTGCCTTCCTGGCGCGGACTGTGACCAACCTCTGCCTCAACCTGTTGACGTCTGCTCGCGCGCGGCGTGAGGTCTACATCGGTCCCTGGCTTCCGGAACCGGTCCTGACTGATCTCGGTGAAGCCGGCCGGCTGGATGATCTGGGTCCGCTCGAGGCGGCGACCCAGCGGGAGACGGTGTCGTTCGCGTTGCTCACCGTGCTCGAGCGGCTCTCGCCCGCCGAGCGGGCGGCGTACGTGTTACGGGAGGCGTTCGCCTACAGCCACCGGGAGGTCGCCGACCTGATCGGTACGACGGAGGCGAACGCGCGGCAGCTGCATTCGCGAGCGCGCAAGCGCGTTGCCGACGAGCGAGTTCACCGGGAGGTCGATCGCGGTCAATGGCGGGCGCTGGTTGAACGGTTCCTGGCGGCGGCCCGGTTCGGTGATGTCGCCGAGCTGGAGGCGTTGCTCGCGGACGACGTAGTGTCGCGGGCGGACGGCGGCGGCCTCGTGACAGCGGCGCGCAGTTCGATGGAAGGCCGGGAGAGGGTCGCTCGCTACCTCATCGGTGTGTTGCAGCGCTTCGGCGTGGGCGTGACGCCCCACTTCGGCGAGGCCAACGGTGAGCCGGTGATCATTGCCACCAGCGAGGACGAACTGCGCGCGGTCTGCTTCTTCAGGCTCGACGGCGACCGGATCTCAGGGCTTGAGCTGGTGCTGAATCCGGACAAGCTCGCGTTCGCCGACCGGCAGTTGTCACGAATCGGAGGGCTGTCCGGTCTGGGTTGGTGAACGAAAGGACACAACCCATGGGAACCATCCTCGTCACCGG
>JAWWPC010000229.1:0-48628 GCA_033851055.1 Kribbellaceae bacterium
GGCACCGTCAACCTGTACTCGGCCACGACGCTACGCCAGGCGGTGATCTCGCTGCCCCCGTTCTCCTATCGGATCGGAACCGTCACACTGAAGGTGCTGTCCACCGGCAAAACCGTCCAGGTCGACGGACTCGGAATCAGCCGGGCCTGATCAGCCTGCGCTGTGCACGGGGGTGATCAGCTCGGTCTCGGTCTGGACCGCTCGCCCATAACCCATGGCAAGCCGGCCACAAACCGATCTGTGAGTGTGAGGCCAACCTCGGCCCGGCCCCGTTCCCGCTACCACGGGATGGGGCCGGGCCCGTGTGGCCAGTAGCCGACCTGATGTCACGATCGGCGCCGACCGTGCGCGCAATGGTGGAGCGATGAGCGCAGACATCGTGGTTCGCACTGCCACGCCCGCTGACATATCCGCTCTCGCGGCGCTGCGCTGGAGGTGGGCGCTACCAGAGAAAACCGCTCAGCCTGACGCCCTGCGGGACTTCAGCTCCGCGCTCGAGCAGTGGATGACGCTGCAGCGCGAGCTCTCCGTCTGCAAGATCGCCCTCCTCGACGGAGAGCTCGTCGGTATGGCATGGCTCGCGGTGTTCGACCGCGTTCCCAACCCTGACGACCTGCGCCGTCGCTCCGGGGACGTGCAAAGCGTCTTCGTCGTGCCCGAGCACCACGGCCTCGGCATCGGCCGACGACTCATGGAAGCGATCTGCCAAGTCGCCGACAACCTCGGGATCAGGAAGCTCACGGTGGACTCAAACGACGAGGCGGTCCCGTTCTATGAACACATCGGGTTTACCCGAGCCGACCTCCTGCTTCAGCGCGAGGGACCTCGCCGGCAGGGATGAAATGAGCTATTGGGCGAGCGCCACTCATCGCGTGACACGGTTCGTGACGCGAACTGGTGTCAACCAGTGCTGGACAAGATGGCCAGCGGGGTCGTCGGCGATACTGGTGACGCCTGGAGAGGGCAGATTTCATCACATCGCGCAGCCTTTTAGGCCGCAGCTCTACCGTCCGAGTAGCCATGAGGTCCCGAGCACAAGCTCGGAACCCTTCCTGTTGTACCGGCAGCCCGGCCCATCGATGTCAGGGGACTTCTACCGGGTCCAGTCCCTTGCGAATACTGCGGGGATCCGGACTGGCCATCTGCTTGTGCGGATAAAGGATCGGCTCCGGATCAAGGTGCCGCGATGCAGCGCGACAGGTCCTAACAGACCCGCTCGGCACCTCGTGCCACCAGTCGCCGTCATCGAATGGGTCGTCGGCGGTCCCGGCGCCGTCAAGGACCGCAAACCCTCCGAGGACGTGACCACAATGGAGACAGGTCGCACGGATCTCAGATGGCTGCGAGAACCACAGATCGCGGAGTTGGCCGGCGATCTCTTGGTCGACGATGCCCACGCCCTGAGCTTCTTGCAGGAGGTCGACGAATCGGCGATCGCTGTGCATAGCTACCTCCTCCTCGGCTCGGCAAGCTGCCACCACGACCTGTCTCGCACACGGGCTGGAGCCCCAACACCCGCCGATAAGCACTGCCCCCGTTGCCTTGAGCGACGAGGCAGCCGCTTGCTGCGGCCAACTCCGCCGATAGGTTCAGATCGGCTGCTCCTGTCGATGAGATCCCTACCTTGTAATGCGGCCGGGCTGGCCAGCAGGTCCGCAAGGGCTCTCCAGCGCTTGAGCGCGCCATTGCGAGTCCGTCCTTCCTCCGCTGACGCCTGTGGTGACCGCTGAATCTGAGAGTGACTGTTGCTCGGTGAGGCCGTTGGCGTCGTCAGGGGCAACATCTCGGAGACACCGACCGGCGCACCGCCGCTCCCCCTGAAAAGCGGAAGGTCGGCGGTTCGAGACCGCCCCTGACCACCCTCTGAGCGTGATTCCGGCCCTCCGGGGCCGACCGCCAGTGCCCGTGAGTCCCCCTCAGGGACCATCCGTTATTGCACGGATATTGCACGCCTGCGGACGGCGACGCAACGGCACCGATCGACGCTGGCGCAGGCGCACCAGCACGGAGGTCGTGATGGGATGCTGTATCGATGACACCCGTGGACCGTGCGAACCCACATGCCCTGGCCATGGTCGTGGCGACCGCGCGTCGCATCCGCGTCTTCGACGAAGGTGTCATGGACGAGCGTCCGCTAGGCCGCGCACTCGCGCTGACCGTGGAGCAGGCCGACGAAGTCGAGACACCGCGCCTCTGGACGGGCGCTCCCTGGCCGTGGTTGCGTGGAGGAGTTCCGCAAGGCGCCGCCCTCGGCTCTCGGGTCCTGCTACACGATTCCGACTGCTGGTCACTGGAACGAGTGATATGGCCTTTCCGTTCAAGCTTGAAGAGGTCGACATGCGGCGATTCGGATTCATGCTTGTTCTGCTCCTGATGCTTGCTGCCTGCACCTCGTCACCGTCCGATACGTCGGCGCCGGCAACCACGGCCGGCCCGGTACCGGCGACAGGCGGCGGCGACCCGTTCGAGCCACTCCCGGCTGGGATCACGGTCAAGGACGCCTTCACCCCGGTGATGGTCGAGGTGACCAACCCGCCGACGTATCCCTTCGCCGGCTCCGACGGCAAGTTCCACGTTGCCTACAACGTCGTGCTGCAGAACGCGTCTGGACTTCCGGCGACCATTCGCAAGCTCGAGGTCGTCGACGCCACCGACACGTCCAAGGTCGTCGCCTCGTTCGCCGGCAGGCAACTGGTCGACCCCTCTTGCGGCTTCGGCAACTGCAACCGTCTGCGCGCCCTTCCCTCGGCGCCGGTGAAGGATGCGGTGATCCCACCCCAGCAGACACGGGTGCTCTTCGTCGACTTCGCCACCAACTCACTCGCTGCGGCGCCCAAGTATGTGATGCACCATCTCTTCTTCACTGGGGCGAAATCCCCAGTGACGACGAAACCGGCTCCGGTCGACTACACCGTGACGCCGTACAACATCTCGTCGAGCGGGCCGATCACCATCGGTCCACCCCTGAAGGGAAAGAACTGGATCGCGCTCAACGGATGCTGTGAACCTGGATGGCCTCATCGCAGCACACCGCTTCCAGTAAACGGTAACCTCGTCGCTGGTCAACTGTTCGCCATCGACTGGAAGAGGACCAACGACGAGGGCGCCTTCTACACAGGCGACAAGACCAAGAACCAGAGTTACGTGGACTACGGCTCCGAGGTCATCGCGGTTGCTGACGGCACGGTCGCCGCGGCGCTCGACGGGCAGGAGGCGAACACCCCGGGCATACTGCCCGCCGACAGTCCGGTGCTTGGACCGAAGCTGACCGTGCAGAACGTGGACGGCAACCACATCGTGCTCGACCTCGGCAACGGCGCGTACGCTTTCTACGCCCATCTGCTCAAGGACAGCCTGCAGGTCAAGGTGGGCGACAAGGTGCGCCGAGGCCAGGCGCTCGCAAAGCTGGGCAACACGGGCAACGCCAACGCCTCACACTTGCATTTCCATGTCATGAACGGCCCGTCGGTCCTCGGCAACTCGGGCATCCCGTACGTGATCGACTCGTTCGAGTACCAGGGCCAGATCTCCGACGAGCAGGTGGCCACCGCCGACAACTACCTCACCGGCAGGTTCTTCGGCCCGGGCCGACTGGCGACGCCCGAACCCCGTACGGACCAACTGCCCATGGCCTGGTCGATCGTCAACTTCCCAGGCTGACGGGCCAGGCGCCGTGCCCATATTCCGGTCGAATTGGAGTGGCCTTCAATTTCGAGTCTGGCCAGTGGGGCGCGCGGCGATGCTGCTGACGCCCGAAGAGGGGGCAGAGTTTATGGACTCGCGCACCCTTTTAAACCGCAGGTCATGGACATGCGGGGCCGACCAATAACCGACATCACGGCAGGACCGTAGAACTTCAGAACGGCGTCGATCGACTCGCGCTCGTCCTTCGTGAGATTCTCAACCTGCGCGACGCCGCGTGGATCAACCCGCCCATCCTGGAAACGATCCACCAAGATCAGGCGGTCCAAGCGACGGCCGCCCAACTCCCGCTGGCTACAATCACCTTGACAAATTCCGCTTCGCCGCCGCGAGGACATCGCTCATGGGGCTAGTACGGTGCAGCTGGTCACACAGGGCTGGACACGGTCCCTGCCGGCGTCAGGGGTTCTCGGCCGCAAGGGACAACACGCCCCGGCAACAACTAGAGCTCACGCCGGAGGCAGCGCCGCTGCGAGATGTTGATGAAGCGACCGGCGCTCAGGCTCCGTCAGTGTTCCAGGGCGTCGCAGCAGCTTGCTGGTCCCGCGCGCTCCCAGCAGCCGCACACCCCGCAGCTCCAGGTCGCCCCACATAGGCAGGTCGGCGTCGTCGAAGCAGAGCAGCGCGGCCACGCGCACACCATCGGCGCGTGGATGGCCGGCGAGGGCACCGACGACGGCGGCGAACTGCTTGGCGCATCCGTCAATCAGCTTGGTGCGGTCGCGCCCGGCGACCATCAGCTGCTCCTTGACCGGGGACAGAAACCCACCGGTGCGTCGCACCCGGACGGCGGCGTTCTGGTAGCGCTTGGCATCGATCACGTAGATCCCCGAGGGGGCGATGGCGACGTGGTCGATGTCCCCGTCACGACGCCCGATGCCGAGCTTGCGGTTGTGCAGGAACAGCACCTCCTCGCTGCAGGCCCTCTCCAGCCGAGACGCGATCCGCCGCTCACCCTCGGCTCCGGTTGCGAAGGCCTTGGTGCTGGCAGGTTCGTCGCTCAGGGCCAAAATCACGCCGCCGAGCCGCGGGTGCTCGCCCCGGACACGGTCCTGGCGAGCCTGGCTGCGACGCTGGTACTCCTGCTCCAGGGACGAACCGGGACGGCCGACATCGACCTGCTGCTCACCGAGCGCATGCCCCGGACCAGGAGGGCTATCCACTCCTCCGCTGCTCGGCCGCGCCTCCGACACGCCACCCAGGTCGAGGGAGGGTGGCTCCATCGCGATGAGCCGCGCGGAGTCAACTGCCGGGCCTCCGGCCAAGGCGGCGACGCACGCCTCGCAGAGGACCCGACGGGCCGCCTTGTCCCAGCCCGCGCGTGTCCCGCCGCCAGTTCGACGCCACACGCACACACGCCCGCGTAGCGAAGCTTCATGACCTTCACGGTCGGCACCGATCTCGCCGAACCCGATGCCGCGGTTGGTTGCGCCTGCCCGTCACGTGCCAACGTCGTCTCCCCCTCACGATGCCCCTCGGCATCTTACGGTTGCGCGGGCAGGCACCCTACGGCGAGCCATCCCGTAGCTCGCCAGTGCATCCACAGGCCCTATTAACAACATGGTTTGAGACGTCCTGCGAGAGTCCTCCAGTGCTCGCTATGTCCTTACAGCTCGCTATGTCCTTGCACGCATTCGCCGACGAGTCGATCCGGAACGGCTACCTGATTCCCGCGGCCGTGATCGCGACCGCCAGCCCGGCGGCCGCGCGCGGGAAGCTGCGGGAGCTTCGCAAGCCGGGTCAGCGACGCCTGCGCATGAAGGACGAGAACGACAGTCGCCGTCGCAACATCCTGTCGACTCCGGCTGGGTTGGAGGTGCAGATCCACCTGTACCGGGCACCCGTGGCTGGCCGGCCGATTCGCGCCGACCGGGATGCCTGCCCGCGGGTGCTGATCCCGGCTCTGCTCGAGTTCGACGTCGAGCGGCTGGTGATCGACTTGTGCAGCCAAGACCATCGCGACGTGCAAGTAGTCCACGAGACCCTCACCAAGCTGGACCAGATCAAGGACCTGCCACGTCCAGCGGAGTGGTCGGGTGACCGCCTCCAGGACGACTCCGGGCCAGTGTTCACGGCATCATGCCCCCTCCTGAACCGCAGGTGGCCAGGTCTATGGCCGGTGATCACTCACACTGACCTTAAGAGAGTCAGTTCTTACCGCTGCCACTATGCCTCGGAAGGAGTTCGCCGAGATGCCATGGTTTCCGGAATTCAGCCAGGCGTTAGAGATGGCGCGCAGGCAGACCCGCGCCGCGGCGCGCGTCGACCCGGTCGGCGAATACGTCGCCGCGCTGAACAACCGCGACAGCCGTGCTCTTAAGGTGGCCTGGCCTGGTGAGGTGGTGATCCACGATCCTCGGGAAGGGGAAGTTCGCGGACATCGCCATGTGCGGGACTTCGTCAGGCACAGTGGCCAGTGGCTGGGCGAGCGCCACGCACGCACTGAGACCGTGGCCTCCACTGTGGCTGACGGGCGTGCCGTCGTGGAGTTGCTGGCTCACCTGACACTTGAAGGCCGGGACCTTGCTTGGCCGGTGACGGTCGTCGCCGAGTCTCCCGATGAGGTATCGGTGGTGTTTCGCTCCTACTACAGCCAGTGGCCACATCGGTCACCACAAGGTCAGATCGCCCCTCCTGCAACCCGGACAGGCCCATCCCGGTGACATCGTGGGCCGTTACCAGGCCGCGCTGGACGCGGGTGACGCCAAAGCGATCGTGGAAACCTTCGGCGCCGACGGATACTTCAGGGAGCCCAGCGGCCCTCAGTACGTCCACCGCGGCACCGACGAACTCCGTGCTTTCTTCAGGACGTTCTTCAGCGCGGGTGGCGGAGTCGGTCTTCAACACTGCACCGTCACCGACGACGGCGTGCGTTGCGCCCTCGAGTACAACTGCGTTCGCTGGGGCAGCCACGACCTTCAACCCCAGGCAGGCATCGGCGTCTACGAGCGAGGCCCAGACGGGCTCCTCGTAGCGGCCCGCGTCTACGATGACGTCGAAGCACCCATCGAACACTCCTAGAAGCTCGGGCTGTCGCACCAACGCGGGGAGAACTTGTCCTCACGGAGGAATCTGATCGCGATCACCTGCTGAAGCCGGCGGTGAGACCGCTGAGCAGCTGGCGTCGTCCTAGCGCGTAGAGGATGACGATGGGCAAGGTCGTGAGCACGACCGAGGCGAGCACCGCAGGCACATTGACGCTGTACTCTCCCTGGAACGTCCAGAGCGCGAGCGGAAGGGTTCGCTTGTCCGGGCTCTGGGTCAGGATCAGCGGCAGCAGGAAGCCGTTCCAGACGCCCAGGCCGTTGTAGATGCTGACCGTCACGAGCGCCGGCCTGGTCAGCGGAAGCGCGAGGCCTCGCAGCATTCCCCACTCGCTGGCGCCGTCGACGCGCATGGACTCGAAGAGCTCCTTCGGTACGTCCCGGATGAAGTTCGTCAGCACCAGCACGGACAGCGGGATCGAGAACGCGATCGACGGCAGGATGATCGCGAGCAGGCTGTCGTAGAGATGCATGCGGATGATCAGCAGGTAGACCGGGATGATGGTGGCCTGCAGCGGTATCGCCAGCCCCATCAGGAAGAGTCCGTTGACGCCGGCCAGGAAGCGGCTGCCCGCACCGCGGACGACGGCGTACGCGGCCATGAACGAGATCGCGACTGCGGGAAGGATCGTGCCGGCCGTCACGATCACGCTGTTGAGGAAGTACCGCGGGAAGTCGGACTGGATCACCAGTTTGTAGTTGGCGATCGTCGGAGCAGATGGCAGGGCAAGCGGGTTCTGCGTGAAGTAAGCGCTCTGGTCCTTGAAGCTGGTGACGACGATCCAGTACAGCGGGATCATCACGATCACCAGCCACACCCAGCCCGCTGCACCGCCGAACCAGTTCAGGTGGACGAGGCGGCGGGCGCGGGACACCCCACCGCGCATCTCCCGGGCCGTTGTGCCCGTGCCGCTGGTCACCACGGCCATGTCACGCTCCTTCCTGCTGGCTGGCCGTCGTACTGCCGCCGAGCCGGCGCAGCAGAAGAGCCAGGACCAGGCCGAGCACCACGAGCATGACCGCGATCACGCTGGCCGGTCCCATCAGGTTCGCCTGGAATCCACGCTTGTACATATCGAGTGCGAGCACCCTGGTGGCATCGCCGGGACCGCCGGCCGTGAGCACGAAGATCAAGTCGAAGAAGGTCAGCGACCCGACGACCATCAGGGTGGAAGAGGTGATGATCGTGTACTTCAACTGCGGAACGGTGATGCTGAAGAACTGCCGGACCCGCCCGGCGCCGTCGATCGAGGCGGCCTCGTACATGGAGGTCGGGATCTGCCGGACGCCGCCCTGGTAGATCAGCGAGTGGAACGGGATGAACTGCCACGAGACGACGAAGATGATCACGCCGATGGCCAGGTTGCTCTTCCCGAGCCAGTCCTGGGCCAGGAAGCCCAGATGCAGGCCGGCCCCGAGTCCGAAGTTCGGGTCGAGCAGCGCCTTGTAGGTGATGGCGATCGCTGCCGAGCTCAGCAGCAGGGGGATGAAGTAGAGGACGGCCAGCAGGGCTCGGTAGCGCTGGCGACCCGCGAGGAACACTCCGAGCAGAAGGCTCATGGGCGTCTGTACCGCCCACGACAGGATCATGATCTCGAACGTCACCAGCACCGAGTGCGGAAGACCCGGATCGCTGAGAACCGAACGCCAGTTGGACAGGCCGGCGGTGTGGATGGCACCGAGACCATCCCACTGGGCGAAGCTGAGCACCAGTACGCCGACCAGCGGGACGACGCCGAACAGCACGAACATCGCGAGGGCCGGGAGTGCCATCCAGGCGACTGGGCCGCTCCGCCCGGCGCCCGAGTGAACGGTTCGCACAACAGCCGGCGCCTCGGACGGAGCGGCCACGGTCACTTGCCGATCACCGCGTTCATGCTGTCCGCGAACTGCTGCGGCGAGATCGACAGCTGGAACAACTTCGCGATGTTGTCGAGTAGGGTCTCCGCGGCGGTCGGGCTGAGCGCCTGGTCCCAGGACTGGGCGAAGCTCTTCGCGTTGCTCGACGTGTCGTAGACGAAGTTGAGCCAAGCGGCGTCGTTCTTGTCCGACACGGAAGCGAGCTTCTCCTTGGCGCTCTTGACCACCGGAATGCTGCCGGACTGCACCCAGGCGTCCACCGACGCAGAGTCGAGGGTCGACGTGGACAGGAACTTCTTCGCGGTGTCCTTGTCCTGCTGGCTCGCCTTCGACGAGATCGAGAGGTACTGGCCCGGGTTGCCGACGGTGTCGCTCGGGTCGCCCTTGCCACCCTCGACCGGCGGGAAGTTCATGTAGCCGAGGTTGCCGCCCTTGACGAAGTTGCCACCGTCGCTCTTCATGCTGCCGTAGGTCCAAGCGCCGTGCAGCATCATCGCGGCCTTGCCGGTGTAGAGCAGGGCCTGGTCGGCGTTGGAGTCCGCGGTGATCGAGGAGAACCCCTTGATGAAGCCGTTTGCCTTGACGAGCTTCTGCATCTCGCCGAGCGCCTGGAGCGCGGACGGGTTGGACCACGCGTTCTTCTGGCCGTCGAAGATGTTCTGGAAGACCTCACTGCCGCCGATACGGTCGAAGAGGAACTCGAGCCACATCATGTTGGTCCAGCGGGACTGCCCGCCGAGCGAGAACGGCGCGATGCCCTTGTCGTTGAACTTGGGCACCAGGTTCATGATGTCGCCCCAGGACTGCGGGGGCTGCGCGCCTACCTTGTCGAAGACGCTTTTGTTCCAGTAGAGGACGATCGGCGTCGTGGTCTCGACCGGCACCGCGTAGATCTTGCCGCTGACGGTCGCCGCGCCGAAGGCCGAGGGGAAGATCTGGTTCTTGAGGTCGGCATTCTGTCCGAACCAGGCGGTGAGATCTTCGACCTGGCCGGCGTCGACGTAGCTCTTGAGGCCGCCGCCGCCCCAGCCCCAGATGAGCGTGGGGCCCTGCCCCGCGCCGATCGCCGTCTTGATCTTCTGCTTGAACGCGTCGTTCTGGAACTCGGTGGTCTTGATCTGAGTGCCTGAGTTCGCGTCGTTGAACCGCTTGACCTGCGCCTCGCGGATGGCTTGCTGTGGTTGGCCGGTGAGGAGCCAGTAAGTGGCCCCGCCGCCGCCCGATCCGCCGGTCGAGCTGCCGGAGCTCTTTGGGCCGGAAGTGCCGCAGGCAGAGAGCCCGGCGGCGAGACCGGCGGCGCCGGCGGTGAAGCGGAGGAAGTTGCGCCGGGAGGTCATCAGGGGATCCACGGTTGTCTCCGTACTCCGGGGCCGCGGACCACTCCGCGGCGTGTGGGTTGTCAGGTGCAGCGGCCGGCGCGACACCAGGCTGCGCCCTCCGCCGATGGCTCCGCGAGGTAGGCGGAAGCACCTGTCGATCGGAATTGTGTTTCGTAACGTAGGTTTCGTTAACGCAGGTGTCAAGGTCTTGAAGATAAGGCTTTGCTGAGACAGAATGGCACCAGCGAATGTGCCTAGCGAACAGGAGAAACGCCCCGCAGCGGGTGGATCTCTCGCGCTCAGAAGATGGCCGTCAAAGCGTCGAAATCTTTCGAAACTCTCAGCTAGGACGGGCCGAAGAATAGGGAGACTTTTCGTGACGACCTCAGTCCCACCGGCCGGTCCGGACGAACGCCCCTGGCTGAACACTTCGCTGCCGGCCGAGAAGCGGGCCGAACTCCTCCTGCAGGCGATGACGCTGGAGGAGAAGGTGGCTCAGCTCGGCAGCCGTTGGGTAGGTAACGACATGGCCGACGCCGAAGTGCCCGTCGAGGAGACGCTCAATGTGGCCCCCCTGCAGGATGTCTTCGCGGACTCCGGGGCCGTCTCACTGCAGGAGGCGAGCCGCCACGGACTCGGCCACCTCACCCGGGTCTGGGGCAGCGTCCCGGTCACGGTCGAGGAAGGCTTGGCGGAACTGATGCGCCAGCACAAGGTCGTACTCGAGGGATCCCGGCTGGGCGTTCCAGCCCTGGTCCATGAGGAATGCCTGACCGGCTTCACGACGTACGGGGCGACCGTCTATCCCGCGGCCATCGCCTGGGGCGCTACCTTCGACCCTGACCTCGTGGAGCGGATGGCCGCGGCGATCGGGCGCGACATGGCCGCCGTCGGTGTCCACCAGGGCCTCTCCCCCGTGCTCGACGTCGTACGCGACTACCGCTGGGGCCGGGTGGAAGAGACCATCGGCGAGGACCCGTACCTTGTCGCGATGCTCGGCTCTGCCTACGTCCGCGGTCTCCAGAGCGCCGGCGTCATCGCGACGCTGAAGCACTTTGCGGGCTATTCCGCGTCGCGGGCGGCGCGCAATCACGGACCCGTGTCGATGGGCCGCCGCGAGCTGCTCGACGTCATCCTGCCGACCTTCGAGACTGCGATCGCGACGGCCGCAGCAGGCTCGGTGATGAACTCGTACGCCGACGTCGACGGCGTCCCGGCCGGCGCGGACCCGTGGCTGTTGACGCAGGTACTTCGCGCCGCCTGGGGCTTCACCGGCACGGTCGTCTCCGACTACTGGGCAGTGCCGTTCCTCGCCACGATGCATCACGTCGCGGCCGACCCTGACGAGGCGGGCGCCTTGGCGCTCGCCGCCGGCATCGACGTAGAGCTGCCCGACACGCTCGGCTTCGGCTCCGGTCTGCTCGAGCGAGTCAGCTCGGGTCAGCTCTCGGAGGACTTCGTCGACCGCGCGGCCCGGCGTCTGCTCCTGCAGAAGGTGCAGCTCGGCCTGCTCGACCCGGACTGGACCCCGGAGAGCTCTGTCCACCAAGGCGAAGTGGACCTCGACTCCCCCGCGAACCGCGAGCTCGCCCGGGAGCTGGCCGAGCGCTCGATCATCCTGCTCGACGCCGGGTCCGCGTTGCCGCTCGTCGGCGAGGAGCGGCCGGCGCTGCGGCGGGTGGCCGTGGTCGGGCCGTGCGCCGGGGACCCCAAGACGTTCATGGGCTGTTATGCCTTCCCCAACCACGTGCTGCCGCGCTACCCCGACCGCGGACTCGGTATCGAGGTGCAGAGCGCGGTTGACGCGCTGCAGCACGAGCTCGGGGACGTCGAACTCGTGTACGAGCGGGGCTGCGCGGTCACCGGGAAGGATCGGTCCGGACTCGACGCGGCCGTGGACGCAGCCCGCAGCGTGGACATCTGCATTGCCTACGTCGGGGATCTGGCCGGGCTGTTCGGGCATGGCTCCTCCGGGGAGGGCTGCGACGCCGAGGATCTGCGCCTGCCCGGCGTACAGAGCGAACTGGTGGCGAAGCTCCTGGACACGGGGACGCCGGTGGTTGTCGTGGTCGTTTCCGGTCGGCCGTACGCCCTGGGCGACGTCGCGGGCCGCGCGGCCGGCCTGGTCCAGGCCTTCATGCCCGGCGAGGAGGGCGGCGCTGCGATCGCCGGCGTGCTCAGCGGCCGAGTCGTACCCGGCGGCAAGCTGCCGGTGCAGATCCCGCGGCATGCGGGCGGGCAGCCCGGCACCTACCTGCAGCCGGCGCTTGGCAGCGTCGAGAGCGCCGGTATCAGTGACCTGAACGCCGCGCCGCTGTTCGCGTTCGGCTTTGGCGGGTCGTACACCAGGTTCGAGGTCGACAACCTGCGTATCAGCGCCACCGAGGTCCAGACCGACGGCGAGTTCACGGTCGCTGTCCGGGTTCGCAACACCGGGTCTCGCGCCGGCGATGAGGTGGTCCAGCTCTACTTGCACGACGTCCTGGCACAGGTCGCCCGGCCCCTGAAGCTGCTCACCGGCTTCGCGCGGGTGTCGCTGGAGCCGGGCGCGGCGACCGACGTCACCTTCCACGTACACACGGACCGTACGGCGTACACGACGACGGACATGCGCCGAATCGTCGAGCCGGGAGACGTCGAGGTGCTCGTCGGCACCTCGGCCGCAGACGCAGACCTGCCCTGTCGCGGCATCGTGCGGATCACGGGCGAGGTGCGCGTGGTGGGGCACGATCGTACGATGGTGACCCCTGTCGGTCTGAGGCCGATCGTCGGCGACGCCCCCACCACAGGAGGAGCGTGAGGAGGTGTGCCGCTCTTGAGAAGTCGCGTCACCTTGGCCACCGTGGCGACCTCCGCCGGGGTATCGGTTGCCACAGTCTCCAAGGTGCTCAACGGGCGGAGCGATGTGTCTGCGTCGACGCGAGCCCGGGTGCAAGAGGTCCTTCGGCAGCACGACTATGTCGGGCGGCGGCCCGAGCCGATCGAGCGGGCCATGGTCGAGCTGTTCTTCCAGGGCGTGATGACCAGCTACTCGACGGAGGTCATCCAGGGCGTCCTCGATGCAGGAAGGGCGGCCGGCGTGGACGTCGTGGTGAGCACGCGCCCGCGGGTGCCGGGAACAGGTCGGGCAGCGCAGTGGATTCGGGAACTGACCGCCACCGGTCGCCGGGCAGCCATAGGCGTCACCAGCGAGCTGACCGCTGCCGACCTGGCCGCGCTTTCCCGGGCGCGGCTGCCGCTCGTCGTGGTCGACCCGCTCAACATCGCACAGCCGGATGTGACGAGCGTAGGGTCGACGAACTTCGCGGGCGGTCTGGCAGCGACCCAGCATCTGCTATCGCTAGGACACCGGAGGATCGCCTACCTTGGCGGGCCGCCGACCGCAGGCTGCAACCAGGCGCGGATGAACGGCTTCCGCGGCGCAATGGAGGCGGCGGGGGCGCCATTGCCCAAGGAGTACGTGCGGTTGCACGACTTCCTCTATGAAGACGGCCTGGCCGGCGGGGCCGCCATGCTCGACCTGCCCGAACCGCCCACCGCGATCTTTGCTGGAAGCGACGAGGTGGCGCTCGGAGTCATGGAGGCGGCCCGCGCCCGGGGCCTGCGCGTTCCCGAGGACCTCAGCCTCGTGGGTTTCGACGACACGCAGGTGGCACGGCTCGCATCGCCGCAGCTGACGACGGTACGGCAGCCGCTGCAGGAGATGGGCGCCGTGGCCCTGCGGACAGCGCTGCGGCTCGCGGCGGGCGAGAAGGTGGACTCACACCACGTGGAGCTCGCGACGCGACTCATCGTCCGAGACTCAGCCGCGGCGCCCGCACATGTGTCCCCCGTCGCTGTGTCATGACTGCCCCAGCGTGCACCCAGGGCGGTGCACCGCTGGATCCGCTCAGGCCGTGGTCAGGCTGACGTCGCGCCGTTCCAAGTCGACGGAGCAACAAATTGAGGGAGAGCGCCGTGTTGATCAACAGGACGATGGGCTCGGCGAGCGTGGTTCCGGAGCTCGTCTACGACGATGTAGGTAAGGCGGTGGACTGGCTGTGCGAGACCTTCGGCTTTACAGAAGTGTGGCGTGCGGGCAACCACCGCGCCCGGGTCCGCTTCGGTAACGGGATAGTCGTCGTGGCCGACGCCGACGCAGCGAATGGACGGCAGGTCCCGGAACCGGGCGAGGCTGTCCACACCCACTCGACGATGGTCCAAGTCGAAGACGCGGACGCTCACCATGAGCATGCGCGCCAACGAGGTGCACGAATTGTGAGTCCTCCGGCCGACTACGGTTTTGGAGAAAGGCAGTACACGGTCGAAGACCTTGGCGGACATCGGTGGACCTTCTCGCAGTCGATAGCGGACCTCGCTCCCGAGAGCTGGGGAGGTACATCCAAGACCGTATGAACCAGCGGTCGGCTGTTACGCCACCACCTGGCGCGCCGAGAACTCTCCCCCGGAGGCCGCGGCTCGTCAGCCGATAGTTCCATCGTGAACCCCAAACTTGAACGGGCGGGACCATTCGGCTGTCGAGCACAAGAGTCGAGCGTTGGCGAAGACCGTTCGACTGCTCAGTCTGTTATCTGCGATCGGTCTCCGCGAAGGCGGGGAACAGTCGCGGCGGTGGTGTGGTGGCGTCGGTCCAGCGCTCTGTCACGGCCTCGGCTAGCTCGCCTGTCCACCGGGCCAGGTCTGACAGGATGCCGGCGCGGTCGGCCAACCGGTTGAAGACCTCGATCTGCTGGACGAGCTGAGCACGGCGGCGCCAACTGTCGTGGCTGGTCTGGTCGGTTCTGGCGATCACCGGAAGGCGGGGCACTCTACTGGCGAGTGCTGCTGCCGCGCCGACTGCGAGCATCTTGTCGTACCCCTGCACCGCGTCGGCAGGCAGGGCGGTTGCGAGCGTGTCGTGGTAGGCGCGGTCCGCAGCGTGGGTGATCGGCTCCGGCAGCACGAACCAGTTTGCGCTGTGGTGCGGGAAGGGGAAATGGAGGGACGAGGCGTCGAAGCCGATGTGCCCGAAGCCGGAGCCTTCGAAGTCGACCAGCCGGATGCCTTGGTCGGTGACCAGGGCGTTGGTTGGGTTGAGGTCGTCGTGCACCAGGGCGGCGTACTTGCCCGGGTCGTCCAGTTGTGAGCGCACGTGGGCGATGTCGTCTCGCGCTGTTCGGGCGTCAGGGAATCCCAGCTCTGCGCAGGCACGCTCGACGACGTGCCACCGCCGCGTGCCACGGGTTCCAGACTTCCCCCCGGTGGTCACGTCGGCCGAGCCGAACTCTGCCAGCGCCAGGTCGTGATCGGTGCGGCGGTCCAGCGTGGTGGCGTGTAACCGCCCTATGGTCTGCCCGAAGCTCACCATTGCCGAGGCTGCCCGCTCGGGGTCGTTGCCAAGCAGCACCGTCTCCAAGGTCGGCCACGTCCCGAGGTCCGACTGGACGACGACGCCAGCGTGGTCGTCGGTCAGGATGACGCGCGCAGCCACGCCGCTGTTAGCGGCGGTTCGCAGGCCGGCGACCTCTCGCCGGAGATAGGCCGGTCCGCCATGTCCTTCGCCATCCACCCGCCTGGTCTTGACGATGACCGTGCGGCCTGAGCCGTCGACCTCTTCGGGACAGAGACCGGGTAAGTCCCGGTCGAACACCAAGCGAGTGACAGGTGCCCAGTCGTGACCGACAGGCCGCGCATCGACGATGACAGGTTGCTGCCCGCAAACCGAGGCGAGCCCGTCCAGCACCGCCTCGCGTCGCTCGAGTGTCAACGGATAGTGCATACCTGACCCTCCCGCGATGTCAGTGCCGTCCAAACCGCAGTTGACCAGACTCCCAGGTGCATCAACGGAGGATCGTTACGGCCGGCCCGGATGTTTCTTGGCCAAGGGGGGTGGTCGGTACCTCAGCCGAGCTTCGCGAGCAGCAGATTCGGGTCGGCATGGGTGAAGTACGCCGCGCTCGCCACGTAGACGGTCGAGCCGCGGACCGCGATGGAAGTCGGGTTGGACAGCCCGTCGGTCGAGGTGAGCACGGTTTGGTGCGTGCCGCCCGGGTGGACGAGGCTGACCTGGCTCACGTAGTTCTGAGCGGCCAACACCGTGTCGCCGTCGCCGGTGAACGCGAAGTCGTCGATGGCGGTGAGGCCCTGCGCCACGGTGGTGACCGCACCCGCCGTGCCGTGCGCGTCGATGGGTATGCGCAGCAGGGTGCCCTGGTCGGTGTTGCTCACCCAGACCGCGCCGTCGTGGATTTTGATGCCATTCGCCCCGAACCCGGGGCTTTTCGTCGGCTCGAGCTCCGCGCCCTGGGCCCAGACGGACGCCGTGTCGTTCTTGAGCGACACCTTCCACACCGTGCCGCTGGTGGAATCGGTCGCGTACAAGGCGCCCTCACCCCGGTCGAGCGCCAGGCCATTGATGACCTTCACCTCGGGTAGGGCGACGACCTGTACGGGAGTGCCACCGCCCCGGGCGATGCGCCAGATACCCGACCGGCTGCCCGCGTTGTAATTGACGTAAAGGGACCCGTCTTTGCCGCGCACGATGCCGGACACCGCAGCGGTGCCCGTGGCCGGCGCGGGAAGGGTGGCCAGAACCGAGACCGAGCCGTCGGTGTCCACCCGTGCGACCTGCCTAGCCCGGTTGAAGGTGACGTCGGCGGCTCCGCCAGGCTCCAGCGTGATGTTTTCCGGCTGCTGCAGGGCATTGACGTCGAAGTGGGCGACCTCCCGCGCACCGCTCAGCGCAGCGGTGGAGGCGTGGGCGGGAACCGCGACTTGCGCGGCGGCGAAACCAACAAGTGCCATGACACCCAGTACTGCGTTCTGACGGTTGCGCAAATGAATCTCCAATGATTTCCGATGGACGCCCGTTCGGCTCGATCGCCGAAGCACAAAACGGACGGCGGTCATGACCAGAGCACGGTGACAGTCGACATGGCCAACGACTCGCGTGGATTGGTTTGTCTGTACGAACGTACCTCGCGCCAGCGGCCGTACTGCCTACCTGCCGGCACGAATTCGCTGGTCGGCGACCAGTGTCGCGTGATGCTAGAAGCCTTACCACCTGGAAGACGCAGTCGCGTTCGTTCGCCGTCAGCCAGGCGACACCGTTGTTCGCCGGTCGTTGCCTATCTCAACTGCCGGGAACGGACTCGTCGTGTGAAGGTCTCCGATGACCCAGTCGGCGCGGCGGCCGCAGACCTAACCAGCCACCCGGTGAGGTCGACGGGCGACTCGACCGACCAGTGCACCCGTGGTCGTCACCGGTGGCGTGTACGACGGGCCAGGTGGCTGCGCTGGCTCCTTCTCAGCCGGCGGTTTCTGAAGCCAGGCACTCGGCAACTGGAGGACTAGCGGTGGCTCGAGTCAGCCGCTCGCCGAGTTCGCGAATGGCTTCGCGCAGATTCTCCGGGCCGAGCACCACGAACTCCCATGGGATCCGTGCGACATGGGCGATGAGCGGGTCGAGGTCGTTTGCTCCGAATCGCAGTAGGCACGTTGTCGCGGCGACAACCTCCACAACACCCTGGGCGGGTGGAATAACCCGGGCGACGGTGTCGGCGTCGGCGTGGACCATGACGCGAGCCTCGATCTCCCATGGGACGACGCCCGTTCCCTCCGCAACGAGGGCGACCGGGTCCGGCGGGTCGTCGAAGCGATACCGCTGCCCGGTCAGCACTGGCGCGACTATGCGGTCGATCCGGAACGTTCGCCAGGCGTCGCGATCGCGGTCACGGGCGACGAGATACCACCGTCTCCCAGTGTGGACGATGTGGAACGGCTCGACCGACCGCTCGCTCCCCCGGCCGGCGTGGTCGCGATAGGTGAACTTGACGCCCTCCGTTCGCCGGCAGCCTGCGGCGAGCGCGACCAGTACGTCGCCGTCGACTGACGGCAGGTCGCCCTGCGACAGCTGGGTCGTGCTGCCGGCGATCGCCGTGACCTGCTCGCGGAGCCTGGTCGGCAGCACCTGGTGGAGCTTCGCGAGTGCAGCGATCGCCGCCTCCTCGACTCCGGAGATCGTCGTGGTTGTCGCGACCCGCAGACCAACGGCGATCGCGACCGCTTCGTCGTCGTCCAGCAAGAGCGGCGGCAGGCGTCCGCCGTGGCCGAGGTGGTAGCCGCCGCCGATCCCCGCGTCGGATTCGACCGGGTAGCCCAGGGACCGCAGCCTCGTCACGTCCCGGCGCACCGTCCTGGTGGTGACCTCGAGGCGGCTGGCGAGCTCGGCGCCGTCCCATTGCGGGCGCGTCTGGAGCAGCGACAACAGGCGGAGAAGCCGAGCGGCGGTATCCATCGGGTCATTGTCGCTTCTGCGGACCGATTGTGTCCGCAGAACGACCTACCGTGACGACATGACGACGCTCAACCAGAACCTGCTGAACCTCTCCGACTTCGCCTGGCAACGCCTTCGGACGCGGGTGGAAGGGCTGACCGACGACGAGTACTTGTGGGAGCCGATCGCCGACTGCTGGACAGTCCGGAAGACAGCAGACGGCTCCTTCAAGCCCGACTGGCACTCGATCCCGCCCGACCCGCCACCGTTCACGACACTCGCCTGGCGGATCACGCACATCGTCGTCGACGTCCTCCAGGCGGACAGGACCGCGACCTGGCTCGGCCAACAGCCCACCCCCGAAGACGGCGCCCCACCGGTGCCGGGCAGCGCGGCGGACGCGGTGCAGGCCCTGGACCACGCTTACACGGTCTGGCGGCGCCGACTCGCCGCACTCAGCCAGGACGACCTCGACCGCCCGATGGGCGAAATCGCGGGCCCATATGCCGATGACGACGGCACAGCGTTCGCGCTCCACATCCTGGACGAGCTCATCCACCACGGCGCCGAGGTCGGCGTCGTCCGCGACATCTACCGCGGCCGGCAAACCGAGGAGCCGCTCGTCGCAGACCTCCTACGCGGTGACCGCGCCGCAGCCAGAACGACGGACCCCGAAGACCCCGACACACGGGAGTGAAAGCCGCGCTCCGGCTTGAGGTCAGCGTCATCGGTCGCTCTCTTGGTTACCAATCTTTCGCGATATATCGTCGACGTATCGCAACAGCTCTTCGTGAGGGAACGGTGGTCGGCATGACCGGATCGACGTACGCAACTGGGTGGCCCTGGCAGCGGATCGCACAGCACTGCTCGTTCGTTGACGACATCAAGGATGACTTGTTCGCCGCCATGACCGGCCGGCGCGCCCATCATGGCCAGCATCCGTTCGGCGCCCAATGGGGCATGTTCGGCGGCCCAGTGTTCAGCCCGCCATGGGGGCCTGGCGGGCCGCGCGGCTGGCGCGGGCCGAAGGCTCGACGCGGTGACGTGCGCGCCGCGATCCTCGCAGCCCTGGCCGAACAGCCGCTGAACGGCTACCAGATCATCCAGGAGATCGCCGAGCGCAGCGGCGGGGCGTGGAAACCCAGCCCCGGCTCGATCTACCCGACGCTCCAACAGCTCGAGGACGAGGGCCTGGTCACGGCGGATGCCGAGGTCGGGCGCCGCACGTTCACACTCACCGACGAGGGCCGCACCTATGTCGCCGAGCACGCCGACGAGGTGACGGCTCCGTGGGAGGCGATGACCGCAACGGCCGAGGACGACGAGAACGGGTTGAAACCGCTCCTCGGACAGGTGGGAACGGCACTGTGGCAGATCCTCGCCGCGGGCACTCCTGACCAGCAGGCTCGGACCCGCAAGGCGCTGGCCGATCTGCGGCGCACGCTGTACGCCATCCTCGCCGACGAGGAGGCCCGGTCATGAGCCAGCTCCTTCCGGCCCGGACCGGCCCGCTCCGGATCGGTGACGCAGAACGCGACGAGGCCGTTGCCGTGCTCAGTGAGCACTTCGTGGCAGGGCGGCTGACGCAGGACGAGTTCGAGGAACGCAGCGACCAGGCGACGCGAGCGCGGTACACCGACGACCTGTCGCCACTGTTCGCCGATCTCCCGGACCCGGCGGCCTCGCAGCCCGGACCGCGGACGTGGTCGCCGGGCTTCCGGCCCGGTCCGCAGGGGCTCCGGCCGGGCCCACCGCCGTTCCTCTGGCTGGCGGCGGTGCTGATGGTCGGCGTGGTCGTCGCCACCGTCTCGCTGGCCGCGCCGGGGATCCTCTGGGTGCTGTTCTGGATCGCCCTGTTCAGCGGACCTTACAACCAGCGCCGCCGACACCACCCCCACCGCCGCTGATGATCGAGCAGAGCCCACAGCCGTGATGTTCGGTACTGCGCACCACGGGCATCGGCTCGAACGGCGGAATGCGCGACAGTAGTGTTCCGAACCCGAGACACTACTGTCGCGTGCGGTCGCAGGATGACTCCGCCGCTCGCTCGAAATCCTTGGCGGCCACCGCGTGGCGGATTGCCTCGGACGGCTCGCCGTTCTGCTCGAACCACGCGCTCGCCCGCCGGTGAAGATCAGGAACCTCGTCAGCCTGCTCGTTCAGCAGGTGCGACTGCAGAACGTCCGCAAAGAGCTGGTGATAGCGATACCACCTACGGCGATCATCAAGCGGGACCAGAAACAGGTTCGCTCGCTCTAGCGCAGCCAGCTTGGCCTCGCCACCGTCCTGGCCTGTGACGGCATCGCACAGTGGGCCGCTCAGCCGATCCAGAATGGAGGTTTGCAGCAGGAAGTGTTGGACATTTTCGGGCTGGCGCTGCAAGACCTTCTCGGTCGAGTAGTCGACAATGTACCGGTCGTCCCCGTCGAAGCCGGCGATGAACGCGGCGATGTCGTCTCGCCCCTGTATCGAGAGTGCCGCCAGCTGGAGCGCGGCGATCCACCCTTCGGTGCGCCCCTCCAGCGCTGCGACATCCCGTGCCGTCAGCACCAACCCCATCACCTCGTCGAGGTACGTCGCGACCTCGTCGGGCGTGAAGCGTAGATCGGCGGCCTGGATCTCGACGAGCTGGCCACGCCCTCGCATCCCCGCCAGCGGAAACGCCGGGTCGGCGCGGCCGGCAATAACCAGATGTATCTGTGGGGGTAGGTGCTCCAGCAGGAAGGCCATCCCGTCCTGTACGTCGCTCGCGTCGATGACGTGATAGTCGTCGAGCACCAGCACGACATCGTTCGAGATCGCGTCGAGGTCGTCGAGCAGAGTGGCAAGGACCGCCTCGATCGGCGGCTGGGGCGACCGCAGGAGCGAGCTCGCACCTGCACCAACGCCTAGCGCCGCCGTCTTCAGCGCGGCGACGAGATACGTCCAAAACAACGCGGGATCGTTGTCGCGCTGGTCGAGCGAGAGCCACGCCGCGGACCGTCCATCGGCAGGAGCGGCTGCCAGCCACTGCGTCAGCAACGTCGTCTTACCAAACCCGGCCGGAGCTGACACGAGCGTCAGCGCCGACTCCACCCCACGGCTCAGGCGCTCGCTCAGTCTCGGACGCGCTACCAGCCCGCGTCGGCGCCTAGGGACGTGGAGCTTGGTCTCGAGCAGTGGGCCTGCCATGACCGCCTCCCCTCAGGGGTCAGTTTCACGTGCTGTCCGACAAGCACTCGTTGCCAGCGACAACCGGTTGGCTCAAGAAACTCACCGTGCCAGCAGGTCGCTCGAGACCATCTGGTCGCACGTGGTTCCACCGTACGGGGAGTTCGCCATGTTTGAGTGACCTGAGTAATAACCGACTGAGAGGCAAACAATCAAGTGTGACGGTCCCGGACGCCGGCGCGCTGGTGTTGTCTTCGACCCCCGTGATGACTTCAACCGGCCCTCCCGGTCGAGCACGACGCGGTAATTGCCCGCCGGCCCTTTACCCGCCCTTCCTGCACCGCCTGTTTCGCCCCGGCGTCACGACGCATGCAGTGCTTCCGCCGCCTTCGAACTCGTTCATTGTCTTCGAGGACAGCGGAAAGCAATCTCACCCGCCGACGCAGGACACGTACGTCGTTTGCGCGATGCCAACGGCTGGCGGCAGTTCTAGCGTTGCGAAGCATGAAACTGACCAAGATGCTGGGGTTATCTGCCGCTCTCCTCCTGCCCGCCGCCGGCTCGCTGGCATTTTCTTCAGTCGCCGAGGCCGCGACAGTGTCGCTGTACGTGGACAGAACCAGCTCCGCCTGCTCGGATTCCGGGCCGGGCACCTCGGCAACGCCGTACTGCACCATCACGAAAGGCGTCAGCCGGCTCGCGGCGGGCTATGCCCTCTTCATCGGGAACGGCACGTACGCCGAGACGATCAGGCCGGCAGTGTCCGGAACCGCTGCCGCGCCGATCTCGATCGGCGTCTGGCCGGGCCGGTCCCCCGTCATCACCGGCTCGACGTACGGCGCGAGCATCTCCGGTCGTAGCTATGTCACCCTGTCCGGCCTGACCTTCTCCGCGACTGTTGCCGAGGGCATCTATATCTCGGGCGGGGACCACATCACCGTGACCGGCAACACCGTCTCCGGCGCGGGGCGACCGGCCAGTGGCCAGACCAAACCGGGCATCAGCATCCGCGGCACCGTCTCCTCCGTGGTGAGCAACAACAACTCCCACCACAACAACGGCACCGGCATTATTCTGTCCAGCGGCGCCACCGGTATCACCGTGTCCGGCAACAACGCGAACTTCAACGCGGAGGGTTGGCGGCGCGCCGCCAACGGCATCAACGTCACCGCGCCGGGAAACGCGGTGCTGCGCAACATCACGCACGACAACGAGGACTCGGGGATCCAGTTCTATTCCGGCGGCAACAACAACCTGGCGGCCTTGAACGTCACGTACAACAATGGCGACCACGGCATCGACAACCTCAACGTCACCGGCGGCCGGTTGATCAGCAACACCGTGTACCGCAACTGCACCAGTGGGATCAACGTCGAGGGCACCTCCGGCAACTACCAGGTGATGAACAACATCGCCGTCGACAACGCCGTCTATCCGGCCTACAAGGGCATCGCGTGCGCTCGGCGGGCCGGCAACATCGGGATCTGGGATTCCGCGCCGTCCAGCACCACGGTCGACCACAACCTGGTCTGGCTCACGAAGGCGGGCACGATGTACACCTTCGGCACGAAGTACACCTCGCTGGCGGCGATGCAGGCCGCGACCCACCAGGAGGCCCACGGGGTGCAGGCCGATCCCCGGTTCGTCAGCGCGGCCAGCTGGAACCTGCAGTTGCTGGCCGGCTCGGCGGCGATCGACCGCGGCCACTCCGGTGTGTCCGGCGCCCAGTCCACGGACATTGTGGGCGCCCCACGGGTGGACGACCCGGCGGCCGACAACTCGCAGGCCGAGGGACCGCGCCGGTACGACGACCTCGGCGCCTACGAGCGCCAGCCCTGACCCGCATCACGGTGCGTGTTCACCTGGTCTTCGGACCAGGTGAACGTCAGATGACGGAATGTGACCTTCACCCCCTGACAGCCGATGACCGTGCCCTGTACTGCGTCCCGCCTCGCCCTGTACTGCGTGCCGCCTCGCCGCCAGAGGTCTCGCAGAACTGCGTGAGCCGCCGGCCAGCCGATTCCTCCGAGCGTGCCGCCGGGTCTGAACCTGTGAAAAGCGGGGGTGGCCGGCATAACCCGAAACGTGATCGGGTTGTCTTGAGGTACAGACCAAGGTGGAGGAGCACAGGGTGAGCATTCGAATCGGGTACAAGGCCTCGGCGGAGCAGTTCGGACCGCGAGACCTGGTGGAATACGCGGTCAGGGCCGAGGAGCTCGGTTTGGACAGCGTGGTGGTGTCGGACCACTTCCTGCCATGGCGGCACAACGGCGGGCACGCGCCCTTCGCGCTGGCGTGGATGGCGGCCGTCGGCGAGCGGACGAACCGGGTGCTGATCGGTACGTCGGTCCTCACACCCACGTTCCGCTACAACCCGGCGGTGATCGCCCAGGCGTTCGCGACCCTGGGCGTGCTCTACCCGAACCGGGTGATGCTGGGCGTCGGCACCGGTGAGGCGCTGAACGAGATCGCGGTGTCTGGACGCGAGTGGCCCGAGTTCAAGGAGCGGTTCGCCCGGCTGCGCGAGGCGATCGACCTGATCCGCGAGCTGTGGACGAAGGAGAGCATCAGCTGGGACGGGCAGTTCTACAAGACCGTCGACGCGTCGATCTACGACCGCCCGGACACGCCGCCGAAGATCTACGTCGCCGCCGGAGGACCGCTCGTCGCGAAGTACGCCGGACGGGTGGCGGACGGATTCATCGCCACCTCCGGCAAGGGCATGGACCTCTACACGGAGAAGCTGATGCCCGCGGTCGAGGAGGGCGCCGAGAAGGCCGGCCGGGACTTCCAGCAGATCGACCGGATGCTCGAGGTCAAGGTCTCCTACGACCGGGATTCGAAACTTGCCCTGGAGAACACCCGGTTCTGGGCGCCGCTGTCGCTCACACCGGAGCAGAAGCACAGCGTCGGCAGCTCGGTCGAGATGGAGCGGCTCGCGGACGAACTGCCGATCGAGCAGGTGGCCGCGCGCTGGATCGTTGCCTCCGACCCCAGCGAGGTGGTCAAGCAGCTGCAGCCGTACCTCGATGCCGGCTTCAACCACCTGGTGATGCACGGCCCGGGCCACGACCAGGAGCGCTTCCTCACCCAGTTCACCTCGGACGTCGTCCCGCTGCTCCGCAAGCTGGGCTGACCACGGCGAGGCCGAAGCGGTCCCTGTATGACCGCTTCGGCCGTGCCGCCTACTTCATGAACTCGGCGGCGAACCGCTGAAGCTCACCGACGTCGAGCGAGTCCTCGAAGCCCACGACCAGCTCCTGCACACCGGCCCGCTCGTACGCCGCGATCCGCTGGTGAACGGTCGCGGTGGTCCCGATCAAACCGTAGGACGCGAGGTCCCCCGGAAAGGCGAACTCGGATCCGGGTGGCACCTTTGCGCGCGCCTCCTCGTCGGTCGAGCCGAGGATGTACGCCGTCGTCGCCGTCCGGCGGATCGACTCGTACTCGCGCCCGACGCCCGCGCAGTGCTTCCGCAGTACGCCGTACTTGTGCTCGAGCACCTCAGGTGAATCGATGATGTTGCAGGCGTCGGCGTACTCGGCCGCAATCCTCAGCGTCACCTTCTCCCCGCCGCCCGCGATCAGCAGCGGGATGTGCGGCTGTTGGATCCCCTTCGGCTGGTTGATCCCGCCGCTCGCGCGGTAGTACTTGCCGTCGAAGGTGACCGCTTCCTCCGTCCAGAAGGCGCGGATCACCTGCACTGCTTCGTCGAGCCTGCGCAGCCGGTCGCCCGCAGTCCCGAAGTCATAGCCGTAGCCGAGGTAATCCGCCTCGTACCAGCCAGAGCCGATGCCGAAGGTGAGACGACCGTTGCTGATGACATCGACCGTGGAGGCGATCTTCGCCTGCAGGGCAGGGTTTCGGTAGCTGTTCGAGGTGACCAACTGGCCGAGTCGGACCCGCCCGGTGTCACGGGCGAGACCGGTGATCACCGACCACGCCTCGAACAACATCTCCTGCGAGGGTGGGATCGTATGCAGGTGGTCGGGCACGTACAAGGTGTGGAACCCGAGTTCGTCGGCCGCCTGCGCGACCTCCGTGAGCCGCTGGTACGCCTCGACCGGGTCGGCGATGGCGGCGAACTCCTGTCCGAATCCGGTCGGCAGGAACACGCTGAAATCAAGGGACATCTGGTCACTTCCTGAGTCGGCTGGTGCGTTCACACATACGGACCCGCTCCACCCCGAAAAGAATCGAATGCCAGCCGATGAATTCCGGTCGGTTTCGGGGTCTACATGGGTGGCGGTCGATGGAGAACATGCCGCCTGCTCGGTAGCCGATCCACATCGTCAGGAGTGCTTCATGAATCTTTCGCTGGTCGCGTCGCGAGTATGAGTGGTCGACCGCTGTGGACAAGACGTTGATGGCCTTCCTGGACGCCCAACGCGCCAGAGCGTTGGCGATCATCGCCGGCCTGGACGCCGAGCGGCTGGCAACGCCGGTGCTGCCGTCGGGCTGGACGCCGCTCGGGATGATCGAACACCTTGGGCACGCCGAGCGGCACTGGTTCCAGGAGGTCGCCCTAGGATCTGCGGTGCCGCTGCCCTGGCCTGACGACCCGGACGCCGACGAAGACGGGCCGTACACGACCACTCGGCCGGCCGACGTGGTGTTCGCGTTCTACCGCGATCAGATCGAGCGCGCGAACGCTGTCCTGACCTCGACGCCGCTGTCCAAGCCACCCCGTGGACGACACAACCAGGGCGAGGTTGACCAGGTCACTGACCTGCGCTTCATCGTGCTGCACATGATCGAAGAGACGGCCCGCCACCTTGGTCACCTGGACGTAGCTCGCGAGCTCCTCGACGGCCGCGTCGGCCTCGGGCAGGACGATCTCTGACGCCTCAGCTCAAGGCCAGCGAGACCGCCCGCATTTCGGCGCAATACTGACCAAATGGCCATTTTGGTCAGTTGGTATCGTGTCTTCATGCACATAAGCCACAGCGGCCGACGCGCACTGGTGGTCGGCCTCGGCATCAGTGGAATTGCCACGGCGGTCCGGCTTCGCCAGGTCGGATGGGATCCCGTCGTGATCGAGAAGGCTCCTGGCCGGCGATCAGGCGGCTACTTCGTCGCCGTGTTCGGGGCAGGCAGGGCAGCCGCCGAACGGCTGGGGATCCTGGACAAGATGCCCGACCGCGCGGCCCTCGAAGGCACCCACTTCGAGATCGACCGTTTGGGCAACCGCCGCCGGGCGGTGGGCTTCGGCGACGGAGAAGGCGGCCCTTGGCGGATGCTGCGCGGCGACGTGGAGCAGGCGCTCTTCGACGCATTGCCGAAGGACGTGGAGATCCGTTACTCGACCGTGCCGACACGGATCGCACAGGATGCCGCCGGAGTCGACGTCACGCTACTGAACACCGCGGACGCAACGTCGACCACCGAGCGGTTCGATCTCGTCATCGGAGCGGACGGTGTGCGCTCAACCGTGCGGGCGCTGGCGTTCGGACCGCCGGAGCGGTACCTGCACCGGCTGGACCACGTCATCGCGGCGTTCCAACTGTCCAAGCAGGTGTCGGGCCTGGATCCAGAGGACACCGTGAGCATGATCGAACCGGGGCGGGCGATGTGGGTGTTCTCGTTCGCCGGACGCCGGCCGACCGTCATGCTGACGCATCGCACGAACGACGTGGACACGGAGATCCGACGTACGCCGGCCGACGGACTTCGTGCCGCTTTCGGTCCCGAGCCAACCGGCAAGATACTCGGCCAGATGCTGACCGAGCTGGAGAACGCGGACCAGGTCGTGTTCGATTCGGTGGAGCAGGTCCGGATGGATCGCTGGCACAACGGCCGGGTGGTGCTCGTCGGGGATTCCGCGTGGTGCGTCACGCTCTATTCGGGCATGGGGGTGTCAGCGGGCCTGGCCGGGGCCGAACTTCTCGGCACCATGCTGCAACGCCATTCCAATGACCTCGACCGGGCGCTCACCGACTGGGAACGACGCCTACGTCCTTTCATCAAATACCACCAGCGCACTGGCTTGAGTCAGCGAGTGTTCTTCAACCCGACAAACTGGCGGGAGGTCATGCAGCGCAAGATGTTGATGCGCGGAGTGCGGTACCCGGTGGTCGGTCCTTTGGTCAGGCGCCTACGGCTCAAGGGCGCCCGGATGAAAGAGCTGGACATCGCCGCAGCGGCATAGGGTGCAGGTGATGTGACGATACCGGACATGGGAGGAGTGGCGATGGTCCAGTTGACCGAGCACAAGTCGGCGAAGGCGATGCGCATCCTCGCTGTCACCCGTGAACTCCTGCTCAAGCGTGGGTTCCGCGGCATCACGGTTGCCCAGATCGCCGAGCGGGCCCATGTCGGCAAGGGCACCGTCTATCTGTACTGGGACACCAAAGAAGACCTCTTCGCCGAACTAGTGACCAGGGACTTCCTCGCCGCGGTCGAAGATTACATCGCCCTACTCGAAGGCGATCCCGAACAGATCCTCCCGCACCGCCTACTGCCGCGGCTGATCCGGGTTGGGCTGGAGTATCCCTTCGTGCATGCGATCCAGGCCGGTGATGTCGGCCTGCTCGGCCTGCTCGCCGAGCATCCAAGCTCGCGGCAGTGGCTCGCGGTACTAGGCCCAGAGGCGTTGATGACCGCTGTGCTGCCAGTGTGGCGTACGCACGGACTGGTTCGTCAGGATTGGGATCTCGACGCGCAGGCATACATGGTCCGGGCGCTCATAGACGGCTTCTTTGGTCTCGCGGCCAACACGACGGCAGCACCCGCCGTCGCCGTGGAAAAGCCCGATGAGGTACTCGCCGCCACCGTGCGCGCCGTGCTCGAAGTGGCGGATCCTCCTACCGCTGGCATCGCCGCCGCGGCTCGCGAGACCCTCCGGTTGGCGATCGAGTCCCGTGATATCGCCTCGGCGTCGCTGTCGTCGGCCAGGAATTGAGACCAACGCAGGCTCATTGGTCCGATGCCGATCGCAGCTCGGCCACCTCGTCCGTCGTCAGCTCGAGCGGCACCGAGGCGAGGATCTCCGGCATTTGCTCAACCGAGCGAGCGCTGGTGATGGGCGCAGCGACGGTCGGCTGCGCCGCCACCCAAGCGAGCGCGACGGTGGCCACAGATACCTCATGCGCCTTGGCCACGGCGTCCAGCGCCGCCAGGACCCGGCGGCCCCGGTCGTCCAGATAGCGGGCAGCAGAACCAGCCCGCTCTGCCCCCGCATCGTCGCGGTACTTGCCGGTGAGGAATCCACCTGCGAGTGCTGAGTACGGCACTGTGCTGAGGCCCGCCTTCTCCACGAGGGCCAACGTTCCGTCTTCGAAGCCGCGCTCGACCAGGTTGTACTCCGGCTGGAAGGCGACGATCTGGTGGAAGCCGCCCTCCTCCGTCACCCGCAGCCACTCGGCAAGTCGATCAACCGAGTAGTTGGACGCGCCGATCGCCCGAACCTTGCCCTCATCAACCAATTTCGACAGAGCCTCGACCGTTTCGGCGATCGGAGCGTCGGCCACATCTCGGTGTGCGTAGTACAAGTCGATGTAGTCAACACCCAGCCGGGCCAGGGAAGCATCGGCAGCCGCGGCGATGTTCGACGCCGAGAGGCCTGGGAAGCCAGGGTGGTGCGCGACCTTGCTGGCGACCACGATCTCCTCGCGATTCCCACGCTCCTTCAGCCAGCGGCCGATGATCGTCTCAGACTCGCCACCGGAGTTTCCCTCCACCCAGGCGGAGTAGGAATCGGCCGTGTCGACAAAGTTTCCTCCAGCCTCGACATAGGCGTCCAGTACGCCGCGCGAGGCCTCTTCGTCGGCTTTCCAGCCGAATACCCCGCCGCCGAGGGCAAGCGGGAAGACCTCGAGATCGCTGCTGCCAAGGGTGTTTCGTCGTACCGCAGGCACATGCACTCCTCTTTGACTTAGTGGTCGGAACCGGATGGGTCAGGACGACAACAGGTCCAGCGATTGCGAGAGCACCAGGCCGGCTGCTCCGAGCAGCGTCATGTCATCTTCGGTGCTGGCGAAGGTGATGCTCGGTTGCCCACCCGAGTGAGCCGGGATGCCCGCCAAGACATACGTCTCCACGCGCTCGCGCAGCTCGTTCCCGCCCTGGACAACATCCCCGTGCAGGATGAAGAGCCCGGGTGCGAGGATCTGCTGCAGGTTGATGATGCCGATTGCGACGTTGCGGGCATACCTGTCGAAGAGCTTTGCGGCTTCCGGGTGTCCCTCCGCGACGAGCCGGGCGAGTGGGCCGACGGTCAGCCTTCTCGCCGCTGGTAGACCTGCGGCGGCGCCTTCACTGCGAAGCCAGCGATGGGTGGCAATGGCTTCCCAACAACCACGACGACCACAGCGGCACAGAACGCCGTTCACATCGACGATGGTGTGGCCGATCTCGCCGCCGGCGCCGGCAACGCCGCGGTGCACCGCTCCGTCGATGACGAGTCCGACTCCGATCGCTTCGCCGCAATAGATCGAGGCGAAGGACGAGACGCGTCGCCCGGAACCGAACCACCGATCACCGAGCGCCTGGACCCTGGGGTGATGATCGAGGTGGACGGGAAGCCCGAGGCTCGAGGACAGGAGTGGGCCGAGCTCGAGGCCGGAGAGTCCAGGAGCAAGGTTCACCTCGATGATCCGGCCCTCATCAGTGTTCACGATTCCACCCACCGCGATACCGACACCGAGGACCCTCCTGCCGTCGGAAGGTAGAACGTCCTCGATGCAGGAGGTAACACAATCGATGATCACTTTCTGGTCCAGCGTGGTCGCCGGGAAACGAGCCGCGGCCTCGGTGATGATCGACCCGGTAGGGCTGACAAGCGCAGTTCGCACGGTTCCGGGCAGCACGTGCACGGCGACGATCGGGCGACCGGACGGTGAGAACCAGATGGGCCTCGCCGGTTTCCCTCCCTGCGCACTGCTTCGTTGCAGCCCGTGCTCTACAAGGATTCCCTCATCGAGCATGGGCTGCACGATCGCGCCGATCGTTGTCTTCGTCACCAGCGAGATCCGCGCCAGCTCGGCGCGGGAGGTCGGTCCGACGTCGTAGAGGATCTGCAACAGCCGAGTCCGGTTGAGCTGGCCGGCTCCTGCCGGCGAGATCAGGCGTGGCGACGAGCCGACCCGCACCGGGGCGCGGTAGCTATTGTCGGACGGTGGCCACTTACTCATCGTTGGATCCCCCTCCACGACGCCGCAGCCTAAGCGGAGGCTGGGGTTAAAGGCTTGTTACAGCAGGGCCAGATGCCCAGGTTGGGCTTGACAATGACGCGGTTAGTCAGGATTGTAAACATTCCCCGAGGTTAGTCACGAAGGTGAACATACTCGACCACAACAGACAGTTCAACATCTCTCTACCTACCGTTCCGTTTACTGCCAGGACCACGCGGGAGCTGCGGTCATGGGTCAGGTGCGGCTCCAGCAGCGGCGCACGACCACTGCCGACGCGGCGACCTTCACCCTTGGAGTAGTAATGAAGATGAGACTCGGAGCTGCAGTCGCAGCCGGGTTGGCAGCATCTCTGCTCGTGGCGGGATGTTCGGGTGGCAGCTCCTCAGGGAGCGCCGCCTTGACCCAAGCCACCTGTGACACGCTGCTCAAGAAAGGCTCGCCGTCGTCGGCCCAGACAGGGCCGTCCGCAACCCCTGCTGCGGCCGGCACATCGTCGGGCCAGGACTTGACCGTTCAGCCGGCCGCAGCGCGGGCCGCGACGGACGACAAGAAGACAATCACCTTCGTCGGCGGTGGCTACACCGCGACGACGGAGGCGTACTGGAAGGACCTCGCCGCCAAGTTCTCTGCGGCCAACCCGGGTTATACCGTCAACGTGCGGATCATCGACTGGAACAACATCGACCAGCAGGTCGCCACGATGATCCAGACCAAGCAGTACCCCGACATCCTGAACGAGAACAAGTTCTCCGGCTGGGCGGCTAACGGGCTCCTCCAGCCGGCCAGCGACCTCGTTTCATCGAGCGTTCAGAGCGACTTCATCCCGGCGTTCAAGCAAGCCAGCAACTATAACGGGACGCAGTACGCTCTCCCCCTCATCACCAGCACCAGGGCGCTCTTCTACAACAAGGATGCCTTCACGAAGGCCGGAATCACTGCGCCGCCCACCACCTGGCTCCAGCTGGTTGACGACGCGAAGAAGCTGGAGAAGGCCGGCTATGTCGGGTACGGTCTGCCACTCGGCTCCGAAGAGAGCCAGGCGGAGTGGTCGATCTGGCAGTGGGGCAACGGCGGCGACTGGGAGTCGGCGCCCGGGCAGTTCACGGTCAACAGCCCCCAGAACGTCGACACGCTCAAGGTGCTCAACTGCCTCGCGAACGTCTACAAAGTCACGCAGGACAACCCCGGCCAGACGAACCGCACCGACGGCATCTTCCACCCGTTCGCGGACGGTAAGATCGGAATGATGTCCGGCGCGAGTTTCGCTCCGAGCCTCTTCAAGGGCTGGAACTCGACCGTTAAGTATGGAGTGGCCCCGCTGCCTGTCAACGGCTCCGTCAAACCGTTCACCCTCGGTGTGCAGGACTACATGATGTCGTTCAAGAACCCGGGGAACACCACGGCGGTGACCAAGTTCCTGAACTTCTTCTATCAGCAGGACAACTATGTGCGGTTCCTGACCAGCCAAGGGTTCCTGCCGGCTACCAAGAGCGCGTCGACCGCGCTTCAGACCAACAAGGACTTCGCTCCGTTCCTCAAGCTGTTGCCGACCGCCCGCTTCTATCCCTCCACGGATCCGGCGTTCCCCGCCGTCCAAGGCGCCGTGCAGAACCAGATCGGCACTGCGCTAGCGTCAGGCGCCGATGCGAAATCCATTCTCGACAGTATCCAGAAGGCGTCTACCTCGAAGTAGTAAGCCCTCGAGTCGGTCTCCCGCTCACCTTCACCGTGTCGAGCGGGAGACACGACCGCCGAGAAGTGAGGATTGACTTGATGATGAGCATTTCGACTGCGGTCGCCTCGCGCCGAGCCGCACGCGAAAGTCCTGCCAGGAGGCGGCGCTCCCGCCTTCGTCGATTGCTCAGATCGGTCCCCTGGATCAGTCCCGCTGTCATTCTGATCGCCGCGGTCATCATTGTGCCGGTGGTGATCATGGTGCGGTCCTCGTTCCAGAACGTCGACTCCTCAGGCGTGGCGCACGGATTCGCCGGTTTCACCAACTACGTCAATCTTTTCGCGGAACCCGCGCTGGCCTCGGTGCTCGTCAACACTTTGGTCTGGGTAATCGCAGTAGTCGGCGGTTCCCTGATCATTGCTCTCGGTCTCGCCCAGTTCCTCAACAAGAGCTTCTTCGGGCGCCGCTTGGTGCGCTGGGCACTCATCGTTCCCTGGGCGGCCGCGCTCGTCATGAGTTCGACGGTGTGGCGCTTCATCCTCCAAGGCAGCAACGGCATCCTCAACCGTGTCCTGATGGATCTGGGACTCATTCAGCAACCGATCGGCTGGTACCAGGATCCGCAGTACGCGTTCACCTCGGTGATCGTCGTCGGCATCATCGTCACGGTGCCGTTCACCACCTACGTCATACTGGCCGGATTGCAGACCATCCCCGAGGAGGTCTACGAGGCGGCCAAAGTGGATGGCGCCGGCGCATGGCGCACCTACTGGGGTATCACGTTCCCCCTGTTGCGCTCGCCTCTGGTGATCGCGGTGATCCTCGTCATCATCTCGGTATTCAACTCGTTCCCCGTTATCTGGGTGATCACGGGTAGCAACACTGGAAATTCCGCGGACACGACCATCACCTGGGCTTACAAGATCGCATTCCGCCAGCAGCTGGATACTGGCGAGGCCGCCGCGCTTTCCGTCCTCAATGTGCTGTTCCTCTGCGTCGTGATCTTCTTCTACCTCCGCGCTGTAGCGGACCGCGAGCGTCCCACGAGTCGGGTCAGGACGGCCTTGGGTCGGCTTTCCTCGGGCCGTGCGACGCAGACGGCGCCCTCGCTCGCCGTAGTGCATAGCCCACTTCCGGAGCGGAAGGTGCCGGGTGCTTTTAGCCGCGGCACCCACATCTTCTGGAAAGCCGCCAGGCCGTTCGCCCTGCCGGTGTTCGGATTTCTGATAGCCCTCTTCTTCCTCCTCCCCTACATTGTGATGCTGCTGGCATCTTTCAAGAGCGGGACGGAGCTGTTCGCCTCGCCGGCCACCTACCTGCCGCAGAAATGGCTGTGGCATAACTGGACCGATATCTGGAATCAGCTCGATCTGGTCGGGTTCATCAAGAACAGTCTGATCATCTCAGTCTGTTCGACCCTGCTGGTCCTCCTCGTCTCGGTGCCGGCCGCGTACTACAGTGCGCGCCATCGGTTCTTCGGGCGCGAGTCCTTCCTACGGCTCGTCCTGATCACTCAGGTCATCGCGCCGGTTGCCGTGGTGGTCGGTCTCTTCCAGGAGTTCCTCTGGGTGCACGCGGTCAATCAGTATTGGGCGATGATCCTGACGAATGCCGCGTTCAACCTGGCGTTCTCGATCTGGATCCTCAACGGGCAGTTCGACTCGGTGCCGCTCGAGATCGAGGAGGCCGCGAAGCTGGACGGCCTCGGGACTCTGCGCACCATGCTGCTCATCGCACTACCGCTGATCAGACCAGGACTCGTGACCGCGCTGGTCTTCTCCTTCATCCAAGTATGGAATGAGTTCCCCGTGTCACTGACCCTCTTCAACGATCCCACAGCCGGGTTGCAGACACTGCCGGTGGGGATTCAGCAGCTCGTCGGGCTGACCCAGACGAATTATCAGTACCTCTTCATCGCGTCCCTCATCGCGATCGTGCCCGTGGTCATCCTCTTCGCCTCCATCGAGAAACACCTCGTGAGCGGCCTGACCGGCGGAGCCGTCAAGTGACTACAGGCACCACCAGCGCCCTCGTCGACCTTGGCGACGGAGTCATGGGTATGCGCACCGAGCGGGCCTCCATCCGGGTCGATCCCGCTAACGGCGGGCGGCTGAGCTCTCTCATCATCGACGGCCAGGAGATCATCGGCGGGAGTGCGCCCGTTGCCGGAATGCCGATCGGGTTCTTCAGTGGCTCCTTCGTGATGGCGCCCTTCGTCAGCCGTACTGCCGGTGGGCGGTTCGAGTTCGCAGGCACCGAACGGGTCATCCCTGCGAACGTCGGACCGCACGCCATGCATGGGCTGGTCTTCGACCGCGCCTGGACGATCGACGAGGATGCGCTGGTCGTCGAGCTCGACGATCGATGGCCGTTCGGTGGACGGGTGAGCCAAGCATTCGAACTCGGCAACGGACACCTGACGGTTACTGTGCGAGTGAGTAACGACGAGCGGTCCATGCCGGCCATCGCGGGCTTCCACCCCTGGTTCCGACGGGCCTTGGAGAGCGGAGAGACGGCCGAGTATCTCTTCGAGCCGGGAACGCGTTATGTATGCGATCCGGATGGAATTCCGACGGGAACGATGGCCGGCGGTGGTGAGCGGCCGTGGGACGACTCCTTCACCGATGTCGTGACGCCGCCGCGGATCGCCTGGGGTGATCGACTGGCGGTCGATATTCACACCGGCGGATCGCATTGGATCGTGTGCGAGACCATGCCGGGCGGTTTCTGCATCGAGCCGCTCTCCGGTCCGGTCAACGGTCTGGCGACCGGTCACTACACGACAGTCGAACCGGGGTCCCCGCTTGTCCATGACATGACCATGCGCTGGTAGATCCAGCAAGCTGACGTGCCACCCCCACAGAAAAGGACACCATGAACGCCCTGCAGAAGTTCTCCCTTGAGGGCAAGGTCGCTCTCGTCACCGGCGGCAGCCGGGGCCTGGGACGCGCGATGGCCGAAGCGCTCGGCGACGCGGGTGCCGCGGTAGCAGTCACTGCGAGAACGCTCGCCTCGGCCCAAGCCGCCGCCAAGGAGCTCAGCGCGCTCGGTATTCGCGCCTACGGCGTACAGCTCGAGGTGTCCGATGTCGAGGACGTCGAACGTGCGGTCGAGCAGGTGAGCACCGAGTTCGGTGAGATCGACGTCTTGCTCAACAACGCCGGCATCGGCGTCGCCGGCCGGGCCTTCGAGACCCCTGATACCGCGTGGCATGACGTGTTCTCAACCAACGTCGACGGGGTCTGGTACTGCAGTCGTGCGGTCGGTCGCCGGATGGCCGAGCGGGGCGGAGGCACGATCGTCAACGTCGGATCCATGTCGGCCGAAATCGTCAACCAGCCTCGCTGGCAGGCGTCGTACCTCTCATCGAAGGCCGCCGTCCATCAATTGACCAAGGCGCTGGCGGCCGAGTGGGCGCCGCACGGGATCCGCGTGAACGCGATGGCTCCGGGATATTTCCTCACCGAGATGTCGCCCGTCGACCAGCCGGAGTTCAAGGAATGGTGCGTCGACCCCGCCGCCATGAAGCGCTATGGACTGCCGCCAGAGCTCGGGCCGGTGGCGATCTTCCTGGCGAGCGAGGCATCCAGCTTCATGACCGGCTCGATCGTCAAGGTCGACGGGGGCTTCACCCTGTTCTGAGCCGCACGCCGGTCGGCCTCCAGATTCCGGATCAGCAGTTCTCCATTTCGCGAAGGGTTTGTCATGGTCACTATCGGTATCGTCGGAGCGGGACTGCGCGGGAGACTGTTCGCCGAGGCTCTCCAAGGACAGCCCGACGTCACCGTTGTCGCCCTCGCGGAGCCCTCGGCCAAGGTGGCCGATGACGCCAGGCGCGCCACGGGACTGCCCGTCACCGCCTCGCACACCGAGTTGCTCGAGGCATTCGATCCGGATGCCGTGATCGTGGCCACGCCTGATTTCGCCCACCGCCAGATCGCCGTCGACGTGGCAGACGCCGGCAGGCATCTGCTCATCGAGAAGCCGGTCGCCACCAACCTGGATGACGCCCATGCCATCGCTGCGGCAGTCCACCGCGGAGGCGCCCGATGCCTCGTCGGCTTCGAGAACCGCTGGAACCCGCATGTGGTGCAGGCCAGAGCGGCGATGGCGTCCGGGAGCCTTGGCGAGCCGATCACGGCATCAGCCACCCTGAGCAACTCCTTCTTCGTGCCGACAACCATGCTGTCGTGGGGAGCCCAGTCGTCGCCCGCCTGGTTCCTCATGCCGCACACGATCGACCTGGTCTTGTGGCTGACGGGCAGGAAGCCCGTTTCAGTCAGCGCGGCGGGATCCCGTGGCGTCCTCGCCAAGCGCGGCATCGACACCTGGGACGTGGTGCATGCCCTGCTCACCTTCGACGACGGATCGACTGCGACGCTTTCATCGGCGTGGACGCTTCCGGATGCCGGTGACGGAATCGTCGACTTCCGGTTCCAGGTGATCGGCACCGAGGGATCGGTGACTGCGGATCTGTCGCATCAGGGGCTCACCGTAGTGAGCGACAAGTACCGTTCGGTGTGGCCGGTGTCCGGCCGGATCGGGCGGTCCCAGGTCGGCCCCGCCGTGTGGATGGTCCAAGACTTCGCGGCGGGACTCGTCGACGGGAGCGATCTCGGGCCCGGCATCGATCACGGCGTTCTGGTCACGGAGATCATCTGCGCGATCGAGGACTCGATCCTCACTGGACAGACCGTGGACCTGAGCGTTCCGGCCGCCCAGACCACGGGCCGCGCCTGATGAGCCGGCGGCCGCCCCTGCTACGAACGACAACAAGAAGGAGATGAACGATCGTGGTAGAGCTCGCTAGGTTTGCCGACCATGTCGTCGTCGTCATCGGCGGCGGCCGCGGCATCGGGCGCGCGACCGCTCTTCGTTTCGGCGCAGAGGGCGCGTACGTCGTCGTCGCGGACAACGCCGTCGAGTTCGCGAAGGACGTGTCGACCGCGATCGACACCGCCGGAGGGTCCAGCGAGGCCCACTATGTCGACGTGACGGACAAGGAGTCCGTGGATGCTCTCGTGCGCCTGGTCGGTCAGGAACGCGGCATCGACGTCCTCGTCAACACTCCGGCCCGGGCCAGCGATACGGACTTCGAGGACATCCCGATGGACGAGTTCGACACCGACCTTGCCATTACGCTCAAAGGTCCGTTCCTTGCCATTCAGGCGGCTGTGCCATACCTGGTGGACTCACCCCGCGGCGGCAACGTCGTCAGCATCGGTTCCGTCAACGGGCTGCAGGCATTCGGCAACGAAACCTACAGCGCCGCCAAGGCCGGACTCATCAACCTCACCCAGAACCTGGCCATCCGGTACGGGTCGAAGGGAGTGCGCTTCAACCTGGTCGCACCCGGCACCATCCACACCAGAACCTGGGACGAACGGGTGAAGCGCGAGCCCACCATCATCGACACGGTTGCCCAGCTGTATCCGCTCGGACGGGTGGGGAGACCCGAGGACGTCGCCGCGGCCATCCTCTTCCTGGCCTCATCAGACGCACAATGGATCACGGGCGTCACTCTTCCGGTCGACGGCGGCATCACCGCCGGCCATCCCGAGGTCATCAGCGCCATCTTCGGGCACACCTCCACCGACGGCAGCACCGCGTAAGAAAGACCCGTAGGAGCAAAGGACCACTGCTATGCCGGGTCAACGCCTTGATGTACACACTCATGGAGTGTCAGACGAAGCGATGGCGGCGATCGCGGGTCGGGGTTACGAGCCGACCGGTGGCTACCGCATATCGGTGCGGTGGACCCCGGACGCCGCGCTCGCCTACATGGACCGGCAGGAGATCGCCGCCCAACTCGTGTCCATGCCGATGGCGTTCGCGGGGTCGGACGACGACCCGGAGTTCGGGACACGCGTGTCCCGGATGATCAACGAAGGGTACGCCGACCTGATCGCGCAGCACCCCGACCGCTTCGGAGCCTTCGCCACGCTGCCGGCGGACGGGCCCGACGCAGCGTTGGCGGAACTCGCGTATGCCCTGGACGAACTGCGGCTTGACGGAGTGACGCTGACCTCGAATGTCCTGGGCCGGTACTTCGGCCATCCGTCCCTCGAGCCGGTGCTGGCGGAGCTGGCACAGCGGGAAGTACCAGTCTTCGTCCACCCGGTGGACTCCCCGCACATCGACGTCCTGGGATTCGGCCGCCCGAGTTCGATCGTCGAATTCCCCTTCGACACCGCGCGCAACATCACCAACGCCCTGTACTCCGGTGTCTTCCTGCGGCATCCGGGGCTGCGGCTGATCCTGGCGCATTGCGGAGGGGCGCTGCCCACACTCGGATGGCGAATAGGCGAACACACCGTGATGGGACGAGGGCCGGACGATGCGGACATCGATCCTCCACACGTAGCAGAGGTACTGCGAGGGCTCTACTACGAGACAGCGCTGGCCGGGAGCCGCAACTCACTGCTGCCGACGCTCGAGGTGACCAGCGCGGACCACATCCTCTTCGGAACCGACTGGCCCGCGGCCCCCGAACCCACCGTCATACGCAACATCCGCAACCTCACCGACTTCGACGGCTTCACCAAGGACGAACTGCGAGGCGTCGAGCGGGACAACGCGCTCAGGCTGTTCCCCCGGCTCGCCTGACGGCCGCCCGGATCGTGGTCACTCCTCGACGACGAAGAGATGGTTGGCGTCGGCATCGCGGAGGGCGAACATCGGCGGTACGCCCGGCCAGCTCAGCAACTCGTCCACCTCGACTCCAAGGTCGCTGAGCTCCTTATGCGTGGCGGCGGCATCCCCCGAGACGAAACGGATACCGGTATCGACGCCCGCCGGTGCATCGTCTCGTGCGGGCACGAGCGCAATCGCGGTCGCGGCTCCGGCCGGCGCGACCACGATCCATCGCCCGCCCAGTTGCGGAAGCGGGGCATCCGTCCGCTTCTCGAACCCCAGCTTGCCGACATAGAACTCGACTGCGCGGTCCTGGTCCGCGACCGGTACGGCGATGGTCCGGATGTCGGTAATGCGGTTCTCGGTCATCGTGCTTCTCCTCTGTTCGGGTTGCCTCTCACAAGTGAGTAGAAGCTGCACCGCCGTTCTCGACACGAGAGCCACCGGAGTTCTCCGAGGCGTCGGCCGGTCACGAGCGCACACTGGGTGGCCAGCTCCGTACTACTAGGCAGCAACCTGCTGATTCCCTCGACCGGCGGGTCACACCTAGCGGTGATCGCAACCATTGCTCTCGGCCAGTTCCTGCTCGGTGCAGCCAACTGGCTCCGACCCGCGCTGGTTGTCCTCGGTATTGGCTGTCCGCCATCCCCTGGGTCGCCGCCGCGGCTGCTGGCGGACACATCGCGCAAACCGACTGATCGATCACCAACCGCGGACTACATCGCCGGCCGCCAGGGAACGAGCCGCAAATCTATATAGGCGATAACCGATATATAGGCTTTCCCCACATGGATTTCGGCTTGGTCCTCGGGCCGCGTTGAATTGGGTCGGCAGCCTGCAACATCGGCGCCGCTCTACGACACCACACCCAACGACCTTACCGACCGCTGCAGACCCTCAAGACCCGCTGATCAACGACCTTGCGGGGGCCTGCTGCTGGGCCGAAGCCGAAATCTGTATATCGGAATCGATCTGCCATATCGATTCCGATATACAAAGCTCGGCCCTCGCCCCACACCCGTGTGCTACCAACGAACGTGGCTTGCGACCTGTCGGAGCGACGCCTGCTGATCAACGACTTTGCCGGCTCTTCACAGTTGAGGGTGTAACCGGAGCTGGCATGTGGGTCTCGGGGTGGATGATCCCTGGTTGTAGGGGCCGGGCAGCAGGTCGTCGCCTTAGTTTGGGCGAGCTCGTCGGGCATCACGGGCCGTCTCGTGCACTCCGGGCCAAGGTGTGCAGTGATCTCTCTCATCCCGGATCCGCGCTGCGCGTGGTTATTTGCTCTCGCTGCTGAAGGCGTCGGGGCTCTGGCTGATGTGGTTCTGCACGGCCCGCCAGGCTCCTGTTTCGATGCCGAGGGCGTCGAGCAAGTAGGCGGAGACGGTGTTGGCGACGAGGACGACGCGGGCGGGGTCTTCGTCGGTGGTGTCCCGGGCGGCCTCACCGGAGATCCCGCCGAAGAGGTGCTCGCCCTCGGTGATGGTGAGTAGTTGCTTGGGGGCGGGGCTGAGGTGGTAGGCGTCGGTAAACCACTCCGGGCCGCGGGTCGACATGGCCGACTGGTCCTTGCCGCCGGCGATGACCAGGGTGCGGGCGTTCATGGTGGAGAAGTCCGGGCGCGCGAAGGGTAGATACTCGATTGCGAAGGGGGTCAGGGCATCGCCGGCGCCGGTCGCCGCGATGAGGGCGCCGGCCTTGACGGCAGGATGGGAGAGGTCCTCGCCCGGGGTGCCATCGGGGTTGAACACGCGGGCGCCGAGCAGGGTGCCGGCAGTCTGCGCGCCCCAGGAGTGCCCGACCACGGCGAGTCGATCGTGGTCGACACGCTCGGCCAGGCCGGGGACGTGGGCGAGGATCTCGCGCAGACCGTCGACGATGGCGTGTAGGTCGGCGATGCGCACCCGCCAGACGGTGGCGAAACGGGGATCGTCAAAGCCGATGCCGTGACGGCGGGAGTCCAGGTGGGTCGGCTGAACCACGACGAACCCGGCAGCCGCCCAGCGGTCGACGAGAGGTTCGTAGCCATCCATCGACCAGGCGTTGCCGTGCGAGAAGACGATCACGGGAAGATCGCTGCCGTCCACGCGGGCGGTGACCTTGACCTGTAGGTCGATCCCGCGGTCGGTGATGGGGACGACGATGGGCTTGACGGAGATGACCTGACGGGCGATTGCGGGCGTGCTGGGGCCCGGCGCGGAGTGGATGTCCATGACATCTACGCTAGGAATCCGATAGGAACCGCGAGGTACCCTTGGTCGGGTGAGTCTCACAGCACCTGACACCGCCGAAGCGGCAGCGGACCTACGGGTGGGTACGGCCTTCCTCTCCGATTGCTCGGCACAGCTGGCGATCGAAATCATCGCCGGTAAGTGGTCGGTCGTCGTCCTGTTCGCTCTCATCGGCGGACCTAAGCGACATGGCGAGCTCGTAGCGCTCTCCGGGGGGATTTCGCGCAAGGTGCTGACCCAGACCCTCCGCCGCCTGCAGGGCTACGGTCTGGTCAATCGGGAGGTGTACGCCGAGGCGCCCCCGCGGGTCGAGTACAGGCTGACGGCGCTCGGGCAGACGCTCCAGGAGCCGATCGGGATGCTGACTGAGTGGGCGCGAGCCCACGGCGACGCCGTCGTCGACTTCCGAGAGTTGGTAGACACTGGGTCAGGCGCTTGACGATGGTCCTTAGCCCCTTGCAGCGCGGGTGTATCGAGCGTTGACGCGACTGTCTCGGACTAGGGCGTCGCGCTCGTCATCGTCCGGGCCGAGGCGGTCCGGCCGGCCTAATGCGGCTCGTCACGATTGAGGGCGTAGGTCTCGGCCTGCAGCGCCCGGCGCGTCGGTGACGGTAGATGGGTCGAGGTCTTCCGAGGATGGAAGTTCCTACACACCCATCCGGAAGACCTCGACATGGACGACGTTACCGTCGGCGCCGGCTTCGCCTGCGCTGATCTGACCACCTTCTGCCGTCTCGACGAGCTCGGCCTTGAGGTCACCGGCCAACGACTCGACCCCGACAGAGCACTGCTCGCATGTCGTGTGGTCGAGCCGGATCAGTGGTGCCGGCGCTGTGGCTGCGAGGGCCTCGCGCGTGACACCGTGATCCGGCGGTTGGCGCACGAGCCGTTCGGTTGGCGGCCTACGACGCTGGCGGTCACGATCCGCCGCTACCGGTGCACCAGCTGCGGGCATGTCTGGCGCCAGGACGCGACCCAGGCGGCCGAGCCGCGAGCGAAGCTCTCGCGCCGTGGGCTGCGGTGGGCGCTGGAAGGGATCGTGTGTCAGCACCTCACCGTCGCGCGGGTCGCCGAGGGTCTCGGGGTCGCGTGGAACACCGCCAACGACGCGGTCCTAGCCGAAGGTAAGCGCACCCTGATCGAGGACCCCGCCCGGTTCGACGGCGTCGCCGCGATCGGCGTTGATGAGCACGTCTGGAGGCACACCAGGCGTGGCGACAAATACGTGACCGTGATCATCGATCTCACCGGGATCCGAGACGGGACAGGGCCCGCGCGGTTGCTCGACATGGTCGAGGGACGATCCAAGCAGGCGTTCAAGACCTGGCTCACCGAGCGACCCGAGGCGTGGCGCAAGGGCGTCGAGGTGGTCGCGATGGACGGGTTCACCGGCTTCAAGACAGCCGCTGCTGAGGAACTCCCGGACGCGGTCGCGGTCATGGATCCCTTCCACGTGGTGCGTCTGGCCGGCGACGCACTCGATCAGTGCCGCCGCAGGATCCAGCAGATCATCCACGGCCACCGTGGCTATAAGGACGACCCGCTCTACGCCGCGCGGCGGACCCTGCACACCGGCGCCGAGCTCCTCACCGACAAGCAGGCCCAGCGACTTCGCGGCCTCTTCGCCGCTGACGAACACGTCGCGGTCGAGGCGACCTGGGGGATCTACCAGCGGATGGTCGCCGCCTACCGTCACCCTGACCGCAAGGTCGGCAGGGAGCTGATGGTCAAGCTGATCGCCTCGGTCAGCCATGGCATCCCGGCCGGGCTCGGCGAGCTCGTCACGCTGGGCCGGACCCTGAAGAAGCGCGCCGACGACGTCCTGGCCTACTTTGACCGCCCCGGCACCAGCAACGGACCGACCGAGGCCATCAACGGCCGCCTCGAACACCTCCGCGGATCAGCCCTCGGCTTCCGCAACCTCACCAACTACATCGCCAGATCACTACTCGAGTCCGGAGGCTTCAGACCCCGACTACACCGTGGTCTGTGAAGAGCCACTTTGCCGGGGCCCTGCTCGGGCCGCGACCCCGCGCCAAGCAACCGTCGACGCCTTTGTCCGGGCGCGCTGGACCGCTAGCGCACGACTCGCGTACGCGCTGACGCTGGATCACCAGAAGGCGGAGGACCTTCGCACGGAGGACCTCGCGCAGGTTGCCTTAGAGGTGCTTCGACGAATGACGTACCTCCGGCCGAAGTCTCGTGTACTTTCTCGCTGAACCTGCACGCTGCTCTGGGAGAACAGGCATGAGAGTCCTCGGGATGATCTCCGGCACGTCCCATGACGGGATCGACGCCGCCGTCGTCGACTTCGAACTGGTCGACGCGACGTTGCACGGTGTTGTCCAACACACGTCGAGCACGCCGTACGCCGATCAGCTGCGAGCCCGGCTGGTTGACGCGTTGCCTCCGGCCACTACGACACTTGCCGAGATCTGCCGACTGGACACGCTCATCGGGCAGAGTTTCGCCGATGCTGCGGTCGCCGCGATCCAGGTGGCCGGCCCGGTCGACCTGATCGTGTCGCACGGGCAGACGGTGTTCCATTGGGTGGAGGACTCCGTCGCGCGCGGGACCCTGCAGATCGGCCAGCCGGCCTGGATCGCCGAGTACACGGGCACGCCGGTGCTGTCCGACGTACGGATCCGTGACATCACGGCCGGTGGACACGGAGCGCCGCTGGTCTCCGCGCTCGATACGTGGCTGCTGGCCGGTTATGACGGGACCGCGGCCGCGTTGAACCTTGGCGGCATCGCGAACATGACGGTCGTCCGCGGCCGTGACGACCTGGTCGCGTACGACATCGGGCCCGCCAATGCGCTGATCGATGCGGTCGTCACCAACAGCGGAGCCAACCCGCGCGGTTTCGACGTCGACGGCCTGATCGCCCGCTCCGGCAGCATCGACGTACAGCTCCTCGACATCCTGCTGGACGAGCCGTACTACCGGGAGACGGCTCCCAAGAGCACCGGCAAGGAGCTGTTCAACCTGGCCTATGTCGAAGAGGCCGTGGCGAGATCCGCAACGCGGCCTACCGTCGCCGACCTGGTGGCGACGGTCACCGAGCTCACCGTACGTACCGTCGCCCGGGACGTGCTGACGTACGGCGTGGACCTGCTCGTGGCCTCGGGCGGCGGCTGCCGGAATCCCGCGCTAGCAGAGGGCCTACGGCGCGCGCTGCCCTCGGTAACCGTCGTGTCCTCCGACGAGTACGGCGCCCCGGCGGACGACAAGGAGGCCATCGCGTTCGCGCTGATCGGCTGGTGCTCCGCCCACGGACTGCCGGGCACCGTCCCGGCCGGTACCGGTGCCCGAGGGGCGCGCATCCTCGGCACCTTCACCCCGGGAGCGGGCCCGCTGATCCTCCCGGAGCCCGCATCAACCGCACCCCTGGCACTCCGTCTCACCGTGTCGCGTTGACCGTGATCCCCGGGGTGCCACGTCTGCCTGAGCCACCCGCCGGACCGAGACGCTCTGGTGGTGATCGGTCCGGCGGTGGCTCAGGATTCAAGACCGAGCCGTTAGGCGCGGTAGGCGGTCCACATGTCGCTGATCCGGGTGCTCTGCCCCGGCGTGAACTGGGTGTAGCAGGAGTCGTAGGAGTAGTCCATGTAGTTGTGGATGGGGTCCAGGCCCGGGAGGGAACAGGAGTCGCGACCCTCCGGACAGCCGTTGGTGGGGCTGCTCTGTGCGGGAGTGTCGGTCACCTCGTCGTTGGTCGCCGTGCAGCCACCCTGGAAGGTGTGGTACAGCCCGAACCAGTGGCCGGCCTCGTGGGTCGCGGTCTCACCGAGGTCGTAGTTGGTGGCCGTGCCGCCGGGCAACGAGGTGTACTGCACCCGGATGCCGTCGATGCCGGGGTTCTTGGCATAGTCCCAGGGGAAGGTCGCGATGCCCAGGTAGCCGAAGTCGACCACCCAGATGTTCAGCGCGTTGGCGCCGCCCTTCCGGGTCTTCTTGCGGTACGTGGTGCTCTGCTTGTCGTTGTGCCACTGGTTGTTGTTGTACCGGAAGGTCCCGGCCAGGGTGAAGGTGAAGCCGGTGTTCGCGGCGGCAGGTGACTCCTGGCCACCGAAGGTCTTGTTCAGAACGGCGATCTGGTCGGTGATCTGCTGGTCGGTCACGTCTCCGTTGCCGGCCGCGTCCCGCATTACGTTGATGTAGACCGGCACGGTCGCCGACGCCAGGCCGCCCTTGCCGCGGGCGCTCTTGGCCTTCAGCAGCTGGGCGGTTCGGGCCTCGATCGCCTGCTGCTCGGCGACGGTGATGTCGCGCGTGTCGGCGCCACGGCCTCCCTTCGCGGCCGCGCCGGTGGTGGGCGTAACACAGTTGAGGGTGTCGAGTTGGTCCACCGGCAGCTTGGCGTTCGCTGCACTACCCAGTGGGCTGAAAGTGAGCGCTGCGCCGGCCAGCAGGACGGCCAGGACGCGCGGGCGGGTGATGAGAGATCGCATGGAAGCGCTCCTCGTTCATGGGCCGCTTTGGGCGGGCGGCCACGTGAAGCGAGATTTTGCGCAATACCGGGCGAATTCGGAAGCGATCGCGCACTGGTCGAGGGCGCAGTGAGGGTAAACCTTCGCAACGGCGTGCGGCCATCGCTGGAACGGTTTCAATAGCCCGTGATGGCCGCGCCGACCCACACCTCATCGTCTGCGGCTCGCAGTCTGATAGGTGCCGCCTATCAGGCTATAGACAACATCTGTTTGACCCCGGTCGCCTGGGCAGCGATGGTCGTGAGATGACAACGGAAGTCACGCAGCCCGCCGCGGTACGCAGTCAACGCGTGCGCGAGATCGCGACCGCCCGGCGCGATCTACGTGGCGCACTGATGCCGATTCTCCATGCAGTACAAGCGGATCTCGGGTACGTCGGCCCAGCGGATGTGCCGGTGATCGCCGATGTGCTGAACCTGGCGGTCGCCGAGGTGCATGGCGTCGTCACCTTCTACCGCGACTTCCGGCGCGCCCCTGGCGGTCGGACCACCGTGCGGATCTGCCAGGCCGAGGCATGCCAGGCTGTCGGCGCCGAAGCGCTCGGCGAGCACGCGAAGCGGCGTACGGGGCGGGAGTTCGGGGAGACGTCGGCGGACGGCCGGCTCACGGTCGACGAGGTGTTCTGTCTTGGCAACTGCGCCCTCGGGCCGGCGGTACAAGTAGGAGAGCGGCTCTACGGACGCGTGACGCCCGCCAGGCTAGACGCGATTCTGGGAGAGTCCCGATGAGTGTCACGGCAGAGCCGCTGAGCGGTCAGTCGAACACTCAGGCGGTGCGGGTGTTCGTTCCGCTGGACGCGGCAGCCCGGTCGGTGGGCGCTGATGAGGTGGCTGAGCGGATCCTGTCGGCAGCTGGACAAGCGGTCGAGGTTGTCCGGACCGGGTCGCGGGGCATGCTGTGGCTGGAGCCGCTGGTTGAGGTCGAGACTCCCGAAGGTCGGATCGGCTATGGGCCTGTCGCGCCCGAGGACGTCGATGGCTTGGTTGCCGCAGGGTTGCTCGACGGCACGAACTCAACCAGCGGCCCCTATCTGGGGCTGGTGGAGGAACTGCCCTGGATGCGGCGGCAGCAGCGGCTCACCTTTGGGAGAGTCGGAGTGGTCGACCCTCGCTCCGCCGACGACTACGAGGCGCATGGTGGCGGCGCCGGCCTTCGAGCGGCCCTGGCAATGACCCCGGCCGACGTCGTGGAGGAGGTCGTGGCGTCCGGGCTGCGCGGTCGTGGCGGCGCCGGATTCCCGACCGGGATCAAGTGGCGCACCGTGCTCGGCGCCGACTCGGAGCTGAAGTTCATCTGCTGCAACGCCGACGAGGGCGACTCCGGTACGTTCGCCGACCGGATGCTGATCGAGGGCGACCCATTCGTGCTGATCGAGGGGATGACGATCGCGGCGCACGCGGTCGGCGCCACGGAGGGCTACGTGTACCTGCGGTCGGAGTACCCGGACGCGGTGACGGCGCTCGACGCAGCAATCGCCGAGGCTCGCGAACGCGGCTGGCTCGGCGAGCGGATCCTCGGGTCGGATCTGACGTTCGACCTGCACGTTCGGGTGGGCGCGGGCGCGTACATCTGCGGCGAGGAGACCTCGATGCTCGAGAGCCTCGAGGGCAAGCGCGGCATGGTCCGGGCGAAGCCGCCGATCCCTGCGCTGGAAGGACTTTTCGGCCAGCCGACCGTGGTCAACAACGTGCTCTCACTGGCGACCGTACCCACGATCCTGGCGAACGGCGCCGCCGCGTACGCCGCCTTCGGCACCGGCCGGTCGCTCGGCACCAACGTCTTCCAACTGGGCGGCAACGTCGCCCACGGCGGCATCATCGAGACGGCGTTCGGCATCACCCTCGGCGAACTGGTCGAGGACCTCGGTGGCGGCACGGCATCAGGTCGGCCGACCAGAGCCGTCCAGGTCGGCGGTCCGCTCGGCGCCTACCTCCCGGTCGAGCAGTTCGACCTGCCGATGGACTACGAGGCGTTCGCCGCGGCCGGGGCGATGGTTGGCCATGGCGGGATCGTGGTCTTCGACGACACCGTCGACATGGCGGCGATGGCCCGGTTCGCCTTCTCGTTCTGCGCGGAGGAATCCTGCGGCAAATGCACGCCGTGCCGGGTGGGCGCCGTCCGCGGCGTCGAGACGATCGACCGCATCCGGGCGGGCGAGGACCGTGCGAAGAACCTTGTCCTACTTGACGATCTGTGCGAGCTGATGACCGACGGGTCGCTCTGCGCCATGGGCGGGCTCACGCCTATGCCGGTGCGTAGCGCGGTGCGCCACTTCGGAAAGGATTTCGGAGCATGACCCTGCTCAAAGAACCCGACTTCGGTACGCCGGCCCGCGAGGGCGAGGCCACGGTCGAACTGACGATCGACGGGGTGACGGTCACCGTGCCACCCGGTACGTCGGTGATGCGCGCGGCCAAGCAGGCGGGCCTGGATATCCCGAAGCTGTGTGCCACTGACAGCCTGGAGGCATTCGGTTCGTGCCGGTTGTGCATCGTCGAGATCGACGGCGCGCGCGGCACCCCGGCGTCGTGCACCACACCCGTCGCCCCCGGCATGGTGGTGCGGACCCAGAACGAGAAGCTTGGCAAGCTCCGACGCGGAGTGATGGAGCTCTACATCTCCGACCACCCGCTCGACTGCCTCACCTGTTCGGCCAACGGCGACTGCGAACTGCAGGACATGGCCGGCGTCACCGGGCTGCGCGAGGTTCGCTACGGCTCAGGCGTCGATGCCGGCGCCAATCACCTGGACGCACCGACGGACACCTCCAACCCCTACTTCGATTTCGACGAGTCCAAGTGCATCGCCTGTTCGCGGTGTGTGCGAGCTTGCGACGAGGTGCAGGGCACGCTGGCCCTGACCATCGAAGGCCGCGGCTTCGACTCGAAGGTCGCGGCCGGCGCGGGCGTCTCGTTCATGGAGTCCGACTGCGTTTCCTGCGGCGCCTGCGTGCAGGCCTGTCCGACGGCGACACTGCAGGAGAAGTCGGTGATCCAGCTGGGGATGCCTACCCGCAGCGTGGTGACGACCTGCGCGTACTGCGGCGTCGGCTGCTCGTTCAAGGCCGAACTGCGCGGCGACGAACTGGTGCGGATGGTCCCCTACAAGGACGGCGGCGCGAACGAGGGTCACTCCT
>JAWWPC010000252.1:0-10835 GCA_033851055.1 Kribbellaceae bacterium
CCCGCGGCCTTGGCCTCGACCACCTGCTCGAGCGCGTGGCGATAGTCGTCGTGGTACTGATCCGGGTCGAACTCGCCGCGCAGGGTGTCGATGTAGGACTCGGCCATCGCCTTCTCCTGCTTGCGGATCTCGACGTCCGCGTCGGGCGCCGCGAAGGAGGCGTCGCGGACCTCATCCGGCCACAGCATCACCTGCAGGACCAGCACGTTCTCGTGGGTGCGGAGCAGTCCGAGGCTTTCCCGCGAGCGCAGCGCGACCTTGACCAGCGCGTACAGCTCGGAGCCCTCGAGTGCATCCCGCAGCAGCACGTACGGCTTCGCGCCCGGTCCACCGTCAGCGGCCAGGTAGTACGACTTGCCCAGGTAGAGCGGGTCCACCTGGTCGGCTGGCACGAACTCCAGGACGTCGATGACCTTCTTGCTGCTCAGCGGCAGGTCGGCGAAATCGTCTGGCTCCAAAATCACCATCCGGCCGTCGGCCATCTCGTAGCCCTTGCCGATGTCGGAGTACGGCACCTCCTCGCCGCACTCGGAACAGACCCGCTTGTACCGGATCCGGCCACCGTCCGCGACGTGCACCTGACGGAAGGAGATGTCCTTCTCCTCGGTCGCGGAGAACACCTTGATCGGGATCGTCACCATCCCGAAGGAGATGGCTCCCTTCCAGATCGCCTGCATCGCCATCAGCTCCCTGTCGCATCAGTGGGTCAGATCAATGGGGTCAGATCATTGGTCAGGTCAAAAGGGGCGGGTCAGTGCGTCAGGTCGCCGCGCGGCCCGCCGCGGCCAGCAGGTCGGGGATCTCTTGTGTCGCGTACCACAGCAGCTCCTCAGCCTCGCACGAGTCGAGGGCGAAAACAGCGTCCTCGGCACCATTCTGCGCCGCGTCCCAGCTGTCCGCCGCCGCGCCGACCACCGCAGTGGCCTCGCCTGCGTCCACGTGGACGGCGGCCACGCTGGACCACGGGATCACAGCGCGCAGGTCCACCCGGGCGTCGCCGAGCTCCACCGCGCCGTCGCCGGGTGGGACCACACCGATCTCGCACGCCACCACCACCCGGCGCCGGGGCGCAGTCGGGTCCGCCGCCAGCAGGCCGACCGAGGCCCGCGCGGCCTGGGCCATCGCGGCGTACTCGAGTTCTTCGTCGTCACCGTTCGTGTACCACTCGCGCAGCGCCGGGGTGACGGCGTACCCGACGAGAGGGGGCGGTCCGAATTCGCCCGCATGGGAGGCGGCCTCGAGCGCGAGCAGCGTGGACGGGAGGTAAACCCTCATGAACCTGCCTTCCTGGAGCTGCGAGGCTTCCGCCGGCCGCGCGTGGCCCGACTCCGGCTCCCCTTGGTGGTATCGACCAGTTCGTCCAGCGCATCGGTGACGCATTGCGCGAAGACGGCCAGGTCGGGCATCGCCGTCCGGTCCGCGTTCAGCCCGAACGACACCTTGCCGTCGTACGACGTGACACCCACCGACAGGCCTTGCCCGGGCATCAACGGCACCACCGGGTACGACGCCAGCATGGGCGCGCCGGCCGCGTAGAGCGGGAACTGTGGACCAGGCACGTTGGTGATCACCACGTCATCGGCCGGGCGGATCGTGGTGGTCGCGACCCGGGCGGCCAAGGCGTGCAGGGTGGTCGGCGCGAACCCGGCGATGCCGACCAGCGAGCGGGCGCTGACCGCCCGGCCGGTGTCCTTGTGCACCTTGGTCTGGTACGAGATCTGGTGCAGCCGCATCACCGGCGAGTTCTCCCCGACCGGGAGGTTCACGGTCGAGGCGATCACCCGGGAGCCGAGCGAGGTCGGCTCCTCGTCATCGTCGTCACGGATGCTCACCGGCACCACCGCACGAACTCCGCGGGTCGGGCTGACACTCTCCCCCCGGGTCATCATCCACGCCCGCAGCGCGCCCGCGACGACGGCAAGCACCACGTCGTTCACGGTGCCGCCGTGCATCGCCCGCACGGTCCGGTAGTCCTCCAGCGCGGTCTCGACCGTGGTGAACCGGCGCTGGCCTGATGTCTTCACATGCAGCGAACTCTCCTGCACATGCCGCTGCGCGACCACCGAGCCGACCACGTCACCGAGCACCTCACTGACTGAAGTGGAACCGGTCAGGCTGGCCATCTCGGCCCGGGCCAACTCCAGTACAGCGGTTGGATGCCGGGTCGCATCAGAGAACACGCCCACCAGCAACTCGAGCGCCGAGGGCGGGTGCTGCGGCTGCCAGGTGTCGGTCGGGGTCTCCCGCGGATGGGCGGTCGAGTCCAGCACCACCTGGCCGATGTCGACCGTGCTGCTGCCGTCCACGAGGGCCTGGTGGGACTTGGCGATGATCGCGAACCGGTCCCCCTGCAGCCCCTCGACCAGGTACATCTCCCAGAGCGGTCGGGCCCGGTCCAACCGGCGGGACATGATCCGCGCGACCAACTCCAGCAGTTGGGCGTGGGTGCCGGGCCGGGGCAGCGCGGAGCGGCGTACGTGGAAGGTGATGTCGAAGTCCTCATCGTCCACCCAGACCGGGCCGGCGAAGCGGCCCGGCACCTGCTGGACCCGCTGCCGGTACCGCGGCACGAAGGCGATCCGGTCGCGGATCAGCGCGACCAGGCTCTCGTAGTCGAACCCGTCCTCGGTGTGCGTCGGCGGCTCGAAGATATCCACCGTGCCGACATGCATCGGGGTGGCCGGACTCTCGGCCTTCAGGAAGGTCAGGTCCAGCGACGTCAACCGGTCCGGCATCCGGCACCTCCCTCTCCTGTAGCGACTCCTGTAGCGACCTGTTCCGTCACCCTAACCGTGACGACCGACAGTGGGCTGCCACACTGGCCTGGTGTCTTGAGGCGCCCCGGGCCCAGGACGCTTTGCGTGGCGGACCGCGACCGGAACACGACCGCGGGTGAGTGCCGGGAACACAGCGACCGGTGCATTCGTCAGGCAAGAGGGTGTGTCCCTGCACACCCGACTTCAGAAACCTACCTGCTGAAAGGCAACCTGGCCTCATGCGTTCGACGCTCTCCCGCGGCACCGCGGTCGCGCTGCTCCCCGCTCTCGGCATGCTGGCCCTGGCCGGCTGCGGCGGCAACTCCAATAGCGGCTCCGGATCGAGCCCCAGCACCGCTCCGACCAGCGCTCCGACCTCGGTGAGCACCCCGACCGGCACGGCCACCCAGCCGCAGACCAGTACGCCGTCGAACACCGCGGACGTGACCATCAACGTCACCGTTGCCAACGGCAAGGTGAACCCCAGCGGCGCCAGCATCAACGTGAAGGCCGGTCAGACGGTGCTGATCACCGCCGTCAGCGACGCCGCGGACGAGGTGCACGTGCACGGCTACGACAAGCAGTTGCCGCTGACGCCGGGCAAACCCGCGTCGGTGAGGTTCGTCGCGAACATGAAGGGCACCTTCGAGATCGAGACGCACGAGAGCAACAAGCTCGTCGCCAAGCTCGTCGTTTCCTGAACCCGGTGACCGCCCTACTGTTGCCCCTGCACGGGATCGGCGGCCGGCAGGACCTGCCGGTCCCGTTCGGGATGGCCGTTGGCGCCGCCGCTGTGGCGATCGCGGTGTCGTTCGTCGTGCTCGCCCTCGCCTGGCGCAGCCCCAGGTACCGCGGCAATGCCTCGGGCAAGCCGTTGCCCGCCGCAATCACCCGGGCGATCGACTCGACCTGGTTCCGCTGGATCGTCCGGCTGGTCGGCCTGGCCATCTTCCTGTACGCCGGTGTCGCGCTGCTGTTCGGCGTGGATCGGCTGACGAACCCCATCTTCGGGTTCATCTACATCTTGGTCTGGGTCGGCCTGGTCCCGATCTCGCTCGTCCTCGGCCCGGTCTGGCGCACACTGAACCCGCTGCGCACCCTGCACCTGCTGCTCAGCAAGGCGCTGCGGCAACCACCCTCCAAGGGGCTGCTCGAGCTACCCGCACGGCTGGGACTGTGGCCGGCGGCGCTCGGCATCTTCGCCTTCACCTGGCTGGAGCTGGTGGCACCCGATCGCGCCACGCTACCGGTGCTGCAGGAGTGGCTCGCGCTGTACTTCGTGATCACCATGTTCGGCGCGATCCTGTTCGGCGACCGCTGGTTCTCCACCGGCGACCCGTTCGAGGTCTACGCGAGCCTGATCGCCCGGTTGTCCCCGTGGGGCCGCCGGACCGATGGCGCGCTCGTGATCCGGCGCCCGCTGGAGAACCTGGACGGGATGAAGGCACAGCCCGGGCTGGTGGGCATGGTTGCCGCCCTACTCGGCTCGACGGCGTACGACGGGTTCTCGAACTCGACAGCGTGGGTCGGCTGGGCGCAGAACACCGACTACTCGATGACGCTGCTCGGCACGCTGGCGCTGATCTGCTTCATGCTGTTCGTGCTGGTGACGTACTCCAGTGCAACTCTGCTCGCGGGGCGGCTATCGGACAGCTCCCGTACCAGGTTGCCCGGGCTGTTCGCGCATTCCGTCGTACCGATCGCGTTCGGGTACGTCGTCGCGCACTACCTGACCCTGCTGATCCTGGAGGGCCAGCGGACGCTGATCTACCTCAGCGACCCGCTCAGCAACGGCGCCAACATCTTCGGCACCGGCCTGCTCGGCCTGAACACCTCGATCACCAACCACAGCACGATGATCGCCACCATCCAGGTCTGCGCAGTCGTCGGCGGTCACCTGATGGGCGTCATCTCCGCCCACGATCGCGCGGTCGCGCTCTTCCCCCGGCACAGGGCCCTGGCCGGCCAAGTCCCGCTGCTCGTCGTCATGGTCGCCTACACAGTCGGCGGCCTACTCCTGTTGTTCGCCGCCTGAGGCGTAAGTGATCTGATGTTCGGTATCGAGGAGCGCCAGCGACTGAAGGACGTGCTGATCTCGGCCGCCCAACTCGACGAGCAGATCAGCGCGGCGGCGCTGACAGGCTCGTCGGCGTCGGGCACGGAGGACCGCTGGTCGGACATCGACCTCGCCCTCGGGCTGGTTCCGGAAGCCGACCTGGCCCTGGTGCTCGGCGCTTGGACCAAGGCGATGTACCGCGACCACGGTGCCGTCCATCACACCGACCTGAGGCGCGGCGGCACGATCTACCGCGTGTTCCTGCTCGCCAATACCCAACAGGTCGACATCGCCTTCTCCCCGGCGGCGGAGTTCGGCGCCATCGGGCCGTCCTTCCGCCTGCTCTTCGGAACGGCCCAGGAGCAGAAGCAGGCCTGGGATCCTGCGGCCGTCGACCTCGTCGGGATGGGTTGGCTCTACGCGCTGCACGCCCGGTCGAGCATCGCCCGTGGGAAGGTCTGGCAGGCGGAGTACATGATCAGCGGCGTCCGGGACCATGTCCTCGCCCTGGCCTGCCTCCGCCACGGCGTCCCGGCGAGCCAGGGCCGCGGCATGGACCAGTTGCCGCCGGCAATCACGACGCCCTTGGCCGCGGCGCTGGTCCGGTCACTCGATGCGGCCGAACTGACCCGCGCGTTCCGGGCTGCTGTCGAGGCTCTGCTGATCGAGATCCGGGAGGTCGAGCCGGACCTGGCTACCCGGCTGACCGATCCGCTGATGCAACTGACTGCTTAGGCAGCGACCTGCTGGTGTAGGCCAGTAGCAGGAACGCGATCATGCCGAGGATCAGGTGCGCGTTGCCCGGTATCGACTGCCAGAAGGTCCAGCTCAGCTCGCGGTCGTCCCGGAAGGGCACCCACCAGATCGACCTGAGGGCGAACAGCCCGAACCACAACACCGCGGTGATCACAGCAGGCCTCACGCCATCCCACTGGCGGTGGACGGCCCGGACCAGGCTGATGCCGAGCGGGATGATCCAGACCCAGTGGTGGCTCCAAGACACCGGCGATGCATAGAGGACAGCCAGCGCCATCACCGAGATCGCCGACACACGCTCGTGCGCCAGCCAGAGCCGCCTGGCCAGCCAGAGCACCAGCAGGCCGAAGACAGCCGAGAGCAAGAACCAGGCCGGCTGCACGTACGACGCGTCGCCGCCGATCCGGCTGAGGAATCCCATGAATGACTGGTTTCCGGTATAAGCCAGGCCGCCGACCCGGTTGGCGTCGCGGATCACGACGGTCCAGTAGTGCCAGGACTGGTTCGGCACGATCGCGAAGCCGATCGCCACCGTGGCCAGCAGACCGAGCAGCGCGTTCCGGAGCGCCCGCCACTGCTTGGTGACCAGGAGGAAGGCCAGGAACGGCAGCGGGGTCAGCTTCACCCCGATCGTCACGCCGACCCAGAACCCTCGCCAGCGGCTGCGCTCGGGCCGGACCAGGTCGAACAGGATCATTGCGGTGAGCAACAAGTTGATCTGGCCGAACTGGATCGTCTGCCAGACCGGCTCGAGCAGCAGCGACGCCGCGGTCAGCGCCGCCAGCACCAGAACCCAGCGGTTCCGCCACTGCTCGGGCAGCAGCGCCCAGGCTGACGCGGGCAGACTGGTCCGCCAGATCGCCGCTATGCAGAGCACCGACACCGTCGTCCAGACAACCAGCGCGACGGTCCACGGCACCGCGGCCAGCGGCACCATCGCGATGGCAGCGAACGGCGGGTAGGTGAACGGAAGGCCCGAGCCTTCGAGCTTCGCGTCGTACAAGGAGGCACGGTCGAGCAGCACCGAGCCGCCCATCCGGTAGACGCGCAGGTCGATCATGCCGTCGAACAGACCGTTGGCCCAGGCGCCGAGGGCCACGAAGATCGCGCAGCCGACGACTGCCAGGACGAGCCAGCGGGCTGACGGCCAGGCCGGGCGCGCCGCGGGGGCAGGTCGAGTGGTCACGTCCTGGTCCATCACGTCAGATCGATCCCGAAGAACGACTCCAGCTCGCGCCTTGTCCCGTCGTACGAGGTGTGGTGGATCGCGGTCATACCGAGCGCGCGGGCGCCATCGACGTTCAGCTCCAGATCGTCGATGAAGACGCACTCCTGTGGGCGCAGGCCGATCCTGTCGGCGGCCAGCTGGAAGATCTCCGGCTCAGGTTTGCGCAGCCCTACCTCGCCGGAGATGACGATGTCGTCGAACATGCCGTCCCAGGTCTCCCGCGGGTACGTATTGCCCCACGAATTCGACAGCAACGCGGTCCGGATGCCCCGCTCGCGGGCCCGGCGGATCAGCGCGGACATCTGCGGCTGGTGTTCGAAGTGCGCGAACATCCGCTCGATCAGCCCCTCGGCCTGGACCGGGGTGCCGTCGCGCCGCTGCAGCACCGCCGCCAGCTTGCGCTCGAAGTCCGGCACGGCGAGCTGGCCGCGCTCGAGGGCGTGGATCGGGTTCACCCTGGCCTCCGCCGGACTGGCGGAGATCCACTCGACGATCGCGCTGTAGTAGGCCTCGAAGTCCAGACCGTCCAGCTCCGCCCAGCGGCCGAGGGCGTCGTCCAGACCGGAGGTCAGCACCCCGCCCCAGTCCACCAGCAGACCGCGGAGCGCAGGTGTGTTATCAGGCATGCGCGCAACACTACCCAGCGGGCGGGTGCTAGTGGTCCCTGTACTCCACCGTGATGTCGCCGGATGAGGTGTCGGCCTTGATGGAACGATCCGAGGCCGGATCGGTCTTGACCATGGTCGAGTCGTCGCCCGACGAGGTGTGGGTCTCCACCTTGTACGCCGCTTCGCCGGACGGTAGCTGGATCGTCACGTCGCCGGAGCTGGACTTCAGCTGCACCGCCGATGGCGCGCTGCCGAAGTCGAGCTCGATATCGCCGGAACTGGACCTTGTTGTCACCGTGCCTGCGGTCAGATCGTGCCCCGCCAGATCGCCCGACGACGACTCCAGCCGCAGCTCCCCGCCGATCTGGTGCACCTCGATATCACCGGACGACGACTTCAACTCGGCCCCTCTGGACAGGTCGGACACCTGCAGGTCGCCGCTGCGGCTCTCCGCCGTCACCTTCAGAGCCTTCGGTACGACGACGACGTAGTCGGTCCGGCAGTTGAACGACAGGAAGCCGCAGCCGGCATCACCGAGTTCGAGCGTGCCGTCCTGGTACTTGTCCTTCGGCACGGAACCGAAGATGTTGCGCTTGATCTTCCGGGTCACGGTGATCTGGCTGACATCGCCGGAGTGGATCTCGACGTCGGTGGACCCCGAGTCGATCACCAGCGAGGTGCCGTGGACCGGAAACTGTTCGTTGCTGGTGTGGCTGTTCTCGGTCAGGTCGGTGAGTGCCCACCAGCCGCCGCCGAGGATCAGCGCGATCGAGATCGCGATGCCGAACCGACGTTCCATGCTCATCGTGCTAGGCGGACGGCCTTGGACCTCGGACATGACTCCCCCTTGCTGACAAATCCCCCACCCAGCCTGACACAGCACCGGTCCGCCCGCGATGGTCAGCTGAGCAGATCCTTGATCACTCCGGCCGCGAGCTGCTGCATCGCCTTCCGCAACTTGCTCGACCTGGCCGCGTCGGCGAGGCTCCGCCCCTGCGAAAGTGCCGCGTCGCACGCCGCCTGATCGAACGGCAGCAGGGCAGCAGCTTGTACGCCGGCGTACCGGCTGAGCGCCTCCGCGACGGCATCGGCCGGGGAGTTGCCGAGCGAGCCGGCGCGGACCCTGTTCACCACCACGCGCGGGGTTGCGGACGGCACCGCGGCCCGCAACTCGTGCAGGGCGCGGATCAGCCGGGTGAGCCCGACCGGGTCGGCGGTCCCGACCACGATCACCTCGTCGGCCTCCTCCAAGGTGGCGAGGGTGGCTCCGTTGCGGCGCGGCGCGAGCGTGTCGAACGAGATCTCCTCGTCGCTCTCGATGCAGAACCCCGCGTCCACGACCGTGCACGGCGCCAGCAGCCGGGCCGTCGACCAGACTGACTCCACCGCGGTCGGCCGCAGCTCGGTCCAGCGATCGGCGCGGCTCAGACCGGTCAGCACCAGCAAGTGCGGGTCGAGCTGGCGCGCCTGCCGGGCGAGCACCCCCACGTCAAGCGATCCGCTGCCCGCCGAGCGTGCAGCAGCAGCCAGTCCTGAGGTCTCGTCGAGCATTCCCAGCAGCTGCGCCACCGTCCCGCCGTACACGTCGGCGTCGGCGAGCAGGGTGGAGACACCGCGAGCCGCCAACTCAGTGGCCAACCCGACGGCAACGGTGCTGCGGCCAGGCGCGCCGGTCGGCCCCCAGACGGCAATGACCCGGCCGGTACCGGACAGCTGGTCGAAGCCGCCGGGGTCCGGATTCGCCACAGTCGCGCTGGAGAACGGCACAAACCCGCCCGCGAAATGGGAGGTCGTTGCGGGCGGCCCCGATTCCACCGCGTCGGTGATCGCGCGGGCGAGGTCCTCCGCACCGACATCGGCCGGCAGGATCCGCTCGATGCCCATCCGGCTGAGGCGGTCCTCACCGCCTGTCGACTCGCCCGAATCGGCCGGGTCGACCAAGGCCACCACCGCGATCCGGCGGGCGTGCAAGGCCGCGATCGCGTCGGTGGTCAACCTCGGCAGATCCTCGGCGAGCAACACCGCTCGGGCCTGCCCGCTCGCTGCCGCGCCGAGAACATCGGCGATATCGACACACCGGCGGACGACCCGGATCCCGGGCGCCTGCTCGGCCCGGCGGACCACCTCGGCCTCCCACGGTGCGCCGGTCACCGCGAGCAGGATGGGTACCGACATCAGCGGCCCCGCCGGATCAGCACCGGCTCACCGGAGCCCATCGCGGCCAGGGCGCCGGGGAGCTTCACCAGATCCGCCGGATCCAGCCCGACCAGCACCTGCCGCCGGGCGGTACCGCCCGCGACACCCTTCACCGAGTCGATCTGGACCACCCGGACCTTTTCCCAGAGTCGCCTGGCCGGCTGATCCGGACCGTTACCGGCTTTGGGCACGACCCAGACGTCCACCTGGTCCCCGGCGGCGGTGTCGGCCGGCAGCCGCCCTGTCTGGATCGACAGCGGCAGCTCGGTCCGGTCGTTGTCGGCCTGGCTGAGCGCCGCGTGTCGCGGCACGAACTCGCCGGCCCCGATCGCACGGATCGCCACCAGGCCCATCAGATCCGCATCGGCCGCCACGTACTGGTCCGCTGCGTCTTTGCTGGTGAACCGCACCCGAACACTGGTCAAGTCGTCGCCAGTCAGCTTGGTCCCCGCCGGGATGTCCTTGTCCGCCGCCCAGATGGCGGTCGTGTCGTCCGCCGACGAGAGGAGCTTCGCCCCGGCCAGGGCGGTGATCGCGACCAGCAGCACACCGAGCACCAGCCGTCCGTCCTTCCATCGGGGCCGCCGGTTGCGCTGCGTCGGCGTGGACGGCGCTGCGAACCCGCTCCGGACGCCAGGACGCGCTGGACTGTCGACCACGAAGGAATCTCCTGTCTGACGGTGACTACTCGACTGCTCTGGGCGAGCGACATTCTGCCTGGTCCGCGGGCCGCGTAGGTCACGTCATCCACAGGTTCGTCGTCGCCGGCCTGGTTGGGGACAAACTGGATCGTCCGGACGCGAACCGTGCCAAACTAAAGGAACCAGCCGTCGTCGACTCGAAAGGGCGCCAGCACGCATGCCAGCTCCGCGCTTCCTCCAGCTCTCCGACGTCGCCGAGGTGCTCAACATCTCGGCTAACCAGGTCTACGCGCTGGTTCGTCGTGGCGACATCCCGGCCGTTAAGATCGGCGGCCGTGGCCAGTGGCGGGTCGAATCCGCGGAGCTGGAGAAGTACATCGAGCGTCTCTACACCGAGACCAAGCAGTTCATCGACAGCCACCCGTTCGGCGAGGAAGCCGAGCAGTCCGAAGACGTGCACTGACACTTACTGGCTGGCGACACTAGTGGTGTGTCTGGCAAATAGCTTGAGTGCTGGCGGTGTCCAGGTGGGTGCATCGCAAGGCGGAGAAGGAGCCTCGATGCTTTTCCATCGTGGCTTCTTCTCCAACGCTG